>NZ_KE992875.1:29792-30014 GCF_000466485.1 [Clostridium] symbiosum ATCC 14940
AACCGGGACCTCAGGGCTTACAGGGTGAAACCGGACCACAGGGGCCCGCTGGGCCTCAAGGCTTGCAGGGCGAAACCGGGCCGCAAGGACCCGCCGGGCCTCAAGGACTACAAGGCGAACCGGGGCCGCAGGGCTTACAGGGCGAAACCGGACCGCAGGGGCCCGCTGGACCTCAAGGCTTGCAGGGCGAAACCGGGCCGCAGGGACCCGCTGGGCCTCAGG
>NZ_KE992875.1:30114-38434 GCF_000466485.1 [Clostridium] symbiosum ATCC 14940
CAGGGCCTGCAAGGCGAACCGGGACCTCAGGGACCCGCTGGGCCTCAGGGCTTACAGGGTGAACCGGGACCTCAGGGTATACAGGGTGAAACCGGGCCGCAGGGACCCGCTGGGCCTCAGGGATTACAGGGAGAGCCCGGACCGCAGGGTATACAAGGTGAAACCGGTCCACAAGGGCCCGCCGGACCTCAGGGTATACAAGGAGAGCCCGGACCGCAGGGCACATTTGAGCCAGGTGATATTCTATTTTATGTTAATGGTAACGGGGGACCGATCCCCATCAGATTTGGTGAAGATTTGAATTTTATATCTCCCAATTTGGATATTTTCCTAAGCGATAATCCAGCAACCGTAAATATTAATGACGTCAAAGTGGCTGACGCTGCCTTCGGCGGACTCTATTCCAACATTGCCCAGTCATTTAATCTGTCTGACATCGGGCAGGTTGAACAGCTGCAACAGAATAATAACATGCCCTCATTCAATATCGGGCAAAGCCAAAATGAACTGCAGATCTTCCTTCCGGGCGAATATGAAATAAACTTTATGATTCGTATTGCCCCGGTTGCAACTCCGGGACAGACAATTTCTGCAGGCGTGCGTCAGAACGGAAGCTTTATTGAGTCCACCATGCAGTTTAGCACGCTTTCTACAACAAATTATACCGTCTTGCAGGGAAGCGTCATTGAATTTTTAAGCGGGCAGATAGATTTGGCGTTTCTGTCCACCGGAGCAGCAACGTTTGAGCTGGGAATGCTTACTAATGCTACACTGACAGTGGAACGGCTCACACCATTCCCGTAAGAAAAGAAGCGGCCTGGGCGTTTAATGTCCGCTAACTATGGTCTTACAAACCAATCAGGCCGCTTATCCCCAAAACAGGTGACAGATTAATCCGATAGGAAACCCATCGCCGCTTCTGCAAAACGTGAGAAATCACATTTTCGTTGAAGCGGCGGTGGTACGGTAACGCAGCCTGATGGTTTAACTGTATACATTACTTGGCGAAAGCCCCAGCAGCGTACCCGCCTATTTATTGATGCCGATGACCTGTGTGCGGAGCGTACAGGTTATCGTTACTCAATTCTCACAGAACTCATCACCGGCATTTCCACCGGCCTATTCCACGTTTCGGCCCCATGTGTCGGAAGCGCGGCTATCTGATCCAGAACATCAAACCCGGACACCATCTGCCCGAAGGCTGCGTAACGGCCGTCCAGCTTGTGCGCATCCTGGTGTACAACAAAGAACTGTGTTCCCGCCGTGTTATAACCGTCGTCGCGGGCCATGGAAATGGCTCCCCTTATATGAGGAATTGGGTTTGATACTCCGTTTTCCTCAAACTCCCCTTTAATATGCCAGTCGCTGTCCGTCATGATATCATTGTCCGGGGAACCTGCCTGAATTACGTAATCTTTCACAATCCGGCACCAGGCCAGACCGTCATAGAAACCGCTTTTCGCCGTATCCTCAAAGTTCTTTACTGTAAGAGGTGCATGCTCCGGATATAATTCAAATACCATCTCACCGAAGCCCTCTGTTGTAATAATACATCTCATCATTTTCCCTCCTGCTAGAACATGTTTGAAAACTGCTTTCCGTCAGATGTGCGTCACACTTTGTGGGAGATTGTTCCCCGAAGTGGGACGTGCAGATGGCGGGAATGAATTTTCAAACACGCTCCACTCCCGCTTTTATCACCTTTTCCGCCATCCGGAAAAAGACAGTTTTGTGAACCTTTTTCCTGTCCGTCAATCCAAGAAATGCGCAGCGTCTGCAACCGATTTTCATCACTGCTGCAGACGCTGCGCAATCTATTATTGTTGCCTGACGTTAATTTTTATTTTGCCATTACCTTTGCATTTTTAAAGTAAAGGTTAGAGGAAGATGTCATATATACACCCTTGATATAATCCTTTACCAGATAGTTATTAGATTTATAGTATAATGGCAATACTGCATACTCAGATGATGCGATATTATCGGCCTGTTTAACAAGTTCACCGAATTTGACCGGATCCTTTTCAACTTTAATCTGATCAACAATCGCATCATACTCTTTGTTGCTGTAATTTCCGTTATTCGTCACGTCATCTGTATACATTAATGGAAGGAAGCTCATAGGGTTAACATAGTCTGCGCTCCAGCCCATTGCTGCTACTTCATAGTTGCCTGACTGAACATCGCTGTAGAATACTGCCCAGTCAGCGGAACTTACTTCCACCTTAATGCCGAGATTCTGCTCTAACATTTCCTTGATTGCCTCAGCAATCTTCTTTACATTATCATCAGAATAGAAAGAAAGCTGTAAAGTTGGGAACCCCTCACCATCAGGATATCCTGCTTCTGCCAGCACTTTCTTTGCCTCTTCAGGATTAGCAGTGGAGGACAAGCCAAAATCTGAACGTCCGTCTGTCAAATCTTTACCGTCAACCACGTAACCAGGAGCGTAAAAACTATATGCTGGAACTGCATCCAACTGTGCTACATTATTAATAAGAGCATCACGATCAATTGCCAGACATAGCGCTTTTCTTACTAACGGATTATTATAAGGCTCTTTTTCACAGTTTATATTATAATAAACAGTTCCATAACTTGGCGCTGTGACAAGTCCCGCATTTTCAGCTTTCAGCCTTGCCATATCGCCGGACGGTACTGTTCTGACACCATCCACCTCATTATTTTCATAAGCAGTGAGAGCAGTTGATGTGTCAAGTATATAACGATATGTTAATTTCTCAAGCGTTACATTTCCAGCATCCCAGTAATTTTCATTTTTCTCAAGTATAAAACTCTCTCCCATGTTCATCTGGGTAATCTTAAATGGTCCATTACAAACATATGTTTCTGCTGAATTGGTCCACTTATCGCCGTTTGCTTCTACCGTAGCTTTCTGAACCGGGAAGTATACCCACATGCTTACTAAATCAACAAAGTATGGGCATGGAGCTTTTAAAGTATACTGAATTGTCTTTTCGTCCAGCGCCTTTACTCCCACATCTTCAGCTGAAGCTGTTCCGGCATAATATTCTTCTGCATTTACAACATAGTCGGAAATCATGTTAAGATACTGTGCAGTCGTCGATGGTGTCAAAACACGGAGTGCAGAATATACATAGTCATCTGCTGTTAAATCACTACCGTCACTCCATTTTAATCCGTCCCTTAAATGGAAGGTAAATTCGGTAAGATCATCATTCGACTCCCAAGATTCTGCATTACCCGGTACTACCTCTCCTTTTTCATTATAGGTCACAAGGCCTTCAAAACAATTTACCAGAAATGGCGTTGCAAACGAGTTGTTCGTAATTGTCGGATCGATTCCGTCCGGCTCATTGTTAAGTACAAACGTCATCTCCTGAACATCGGCCAGAGTATCTGCCGCCTCTGCCCCCTCCGTGGATGCCTCGCTTCCTGCCGCCTCCGTCGTCGCATCAGCGATTGTCTGAGGCTCTGTGGGCGTACTGCCGCCGCCGCAGCCTGAAAGCACGGTAGTGCATACAAGGCCGAGGGCTAAAAGCAGACTTACTTTCTTTTTCATAATATTTCTCCTCCTTTTTGGATTTTTATGTTTCAGGCGCACAGAGTATCTGTTGTTACTTTTCACGGCCCTGCTGAAAAACGCATTTTCGCGCCGTACAACTCGGGATTTTCATGCAAAATGCGCACGAAAACACCTCGCGGAATACAGGCCATGAATAGTAACTATCTGTTGCCTCTGCGCCGAAAAACCTGTTGGTGCGGTGCAGCCTCACCGCCGGTCAGTACAGATGACAGGCCACCATATGGCCGTTCCCCGCGTCTTTCATCTGCGGGACCGCCTCGCTGCAGGCCGGTTTCGCATAAGGACATCTGGTATGGAAACGGCAGCCGGAGGGAGGCTTTATCGGGCTTGGAATATCTCCCTCAATACTGCTCTTTTCCTTCATCTTCGCCAGCTTCGGATTGGCTATCGGAATACTCCCCAGCAGGCCTTTTGTATAGGGGTGCAGCGGATTTTTATAAATCTCGCCGGCTTCACATACCTCTACCAGCTGCCCCAGGTACATAACTCCCACATCATCGGATACATAGCGCACCATCGATAAATCATGGGCAATAAACAGGTAGGATACCCCTTTTTCCTCCTGGAAATCTTTCAGGAGATTGATGACCTGGGCCTGGATTGACACGTCCAGCGCGGAAATCGGTTCATCGCAGATAACCAGCTCCGGCTGCAATATCAGTGCCCTGGCTATGCCGACACGCTGTCTCTGTCCGCCTGAAAACTCATGTGCATAACGGTTGGCGTGTTCCTTGGTAAGTCCCACCCGCTCCAGCATCGGATAGACAAGCTCATTCGACTGATCCTTCCTTTTCACAACATTATGTGCCACCAGAGGCTCCGCTATGATGTCGCGCACCGTCATTCTGGCGTTCAGGGAAGCGTAAGGGTCCTGAAAAATCATCTGCATCTTTTTTCTGTATGGTTTGAGCTGTTTCTGGCTCAAATTCGTTATATCATCCCCGTCCAGAATGATCTGTCCGGAGGTGGGATCGTACATTCTGATAATCGTTCTGGCACAGCTTGACTTTCCGCAGCCCGACTCGCCGACAAGCCCCAGCGTCCTGCCCTTTTTGAGCGTCAGGCTCACATCGTCCACGGCATGCACCACCTGCCTGCGGCCTGCTTTAAAATGTTTTGTGAGGTTTCTGACCTCCAGTATATTCTGCTCACTCATGGCTTGCTCCTTAGTTTAAATGGATTATTTTCATCGGCCGGTGCATCCGGGGATAAAAGGAAACATCTGGAATAATGTCCCTCTCCCACTGCGCTGAATTCCGGCAACTCTACTGCGCACACGCTCCTCGCATAAGGACAGCGCGGTGCAAAAGGACAGCCCTTCGGCGGATTCGTCATATCCGGAGGTGAACCGGGTATTGGACTTAACCGCACCTCTTTGTTCTGTTCAATATCAGGTATCGAAGCCAGCAGCCCCATCGTATACGGATGGCTGGGATGCTCAAAAATATCTTCAATCGGCGCTTCCTCCATTACCAGGCCGCCGTACATAACAATAACACGGTCGCACAGCTCCGCCACAACGCCCAGGTCATGGGTAATGAAAATAATGCTGGTGCCGTACTCCTTTTCAAGCTCCCGCAACTGGCGCAGGATCTGATCCTGGATCGTCACGTCCAGGGCGGTGGTCGGCTCATCTGCGATCAGAAGCTCCGGCTTGTTGGCAAGGGCCATCGCGATCATGACACGCTGACGCATACCGCCTGAAAATTCATGAGGAAATGAGTGGTACCGTTTTTCCGGTTCCGGTATACGGACTCTGGAGAAAAGCTCCATCACCTCTTTTTTCAGTTCCTCCCTGCTCTTGTCGGGATGATGTTCCCGGATCATCTCCGACACCTGTTTTCCCACCGGAATCAGCGGATTCAATGAGGACATCGGATCCTGAAAAATCATGGCAATCTTCTCTCCCCTGATTTTCCGGATTTGTTTTTTGGACAGCTTCGTCAGGTCCTCCCCCTCAAACAGGATGGAGCCGTCCTTAATTCTGGCCGTATCTGCCAAAAGACGGAGTATGGACATGGAGGTAACGCTTTTTCCGCTACCGGACTCTCCCACGATTCCGAGAATCTCCCCCTTCCCCACAGAGAAGCTGACTCCGCGGACGGCCTGAACTTCACCGCCGCTGGTCATAAACGAAGTCTTCAAATTTTCTATTTTTAATATCGGTTCCATGTTCTCACTCCTTACTTTTTCAGTTTCGGGTCCAGCGCATCCCTCAGGCCGTCGCCTACAAAGTTGAAGGCAAACATGATAATACAGATGACAAGGGCCGGAATAAATAACTGGTGCGGACAGGAACGAAGATTTTCCGTCGCGTCGTTGCACATGGTTCCAAGGCTGGCTAACGGCGGTTTCAGGCCGATACCCAGATAGCTTAAGAATGCCTCCATGAAGATGGCGGACGGAATCAGCATTGTAACCGTTACCAGAATGGAGCCCATGGCATTGGGAATCAAATGTTCAAACAAAATCGTTTTCGTGGATGAGCCGATGGTTTTGGCCGCCAGGACAAATTCCTGCTCCTTGAGGCTTAACACCTGCCCCCGGACCACCCTGGCCATATCGACCCAGTACACGGTTCCCAGGGCAATGATGATACTCTGGATTCCCTGGCCCAGAAGGACCATAATCAGGATGACATACAGTGTAAGCGGAATCGTGCTGATAATATCCACAATACGCATCATTACCGTATCCACCATTCCTCCCGCATATCCTGATATACCGCCGAAGAGTATTCCAATCACCATATTGACGGCTGCCGCCACAAAGGCCACCATCAGAGATACTCTTGTGCCGTACATCAGTCGGGTCAGGATATCCCGTCCCAGGTTATCCGTGCCAAGCACATAGGATTTGTTCCAGATTTTAGCAGTCGGATAGATTGTCTTCGTCTCCGGATTGGCAATAACATAAGGTTTCTGCCCGTAATACAGGCCTATCTCAGTGCCGTTGCAGTCATAAATCGTCATTGACCGGTCCGACTCTTCCCGGACCTTCTTAAGCTGTACGCCGAGCTTGCCGTCCTTATCTACCTGGAGTACCTTCAGCGCCTGCGTGATGTAGAGATATCCGGAATTATCCGGTGTCTCAAACACCTTCATATAAGGAGGAATATTCACTACCTCCAGATTCTGGGTGGAATAACTGTATTTCGTAAACATCGGTCCTGCAATTGCAAAAAACAGCAGGAACAGAATAATGATAAAGCCTGCGATAGCGGTTGGTTTCCTGTGGAAGCGGTACCACACATCTCCGGCAAATGTTCTGTTTTTAGTCCAAATTTTCTCGCGGTCCTCATTGGAGGACTCAAGCATTTCCCATTTATTATCCATTACACATCCCCGTCCTTATTCGAATTTGATTCTTGGGTCAATCAGACAGTAGAAAATATCCACGATGAAAATCATCGCCATCAAAAATGTGGCGTAGAAAATGGTAACGCCCATGATCGTGGTATAATCTCTCACCTGCACGCTGTTGACAAAATGAACTCCCAGGCCAGGGATAGCAAAAATCTTCTCAATTACAAAGCTGCCTGTCATCAGGTTTGCCACAGTGGGTCCCAGTACGGTGATAACCGGGATCAGCGCATTCCTCATGGCGTGTTTCAGAACGACCTTCGTCTCCGAAAGCCCTTTCGCCCTGGCGGTGCGGATATAATCCTGTCCCATTACTTCCAGGAGACTGGAACGCATCAGCCGCGCCATATAGCTTAAAGAATATCCTCCCAGAGCGATAACGGGGAGAATATATCCCTTCCAGGTATCGACTCCGTAGGTCGGGAGCAGATTCAGCCGGAAGGAAAATATGTATATCAGAACGGAAGCAATGACAAAAGAAGGTATTGTAACGCCGATTGTGGCGACTGCCATCAGAACCATATCCTGCCACTTCCCGTTCTTCACTGCCGCCAGGATTCCCATCGGGACAGCGGCCAGCAGGACAAAAACAATCGTGATGCATCCAAGCTTTGCCGATACCGGGAAACCGTTGGTAATATAATCACTTACCTGTTTGCCGGTATACTTATAGGAAGGTCCTAAGTCACCATGCAGTATGTTGCCTAAATAATCAAAAAACTGTTCCGGCAGCGGTTTATCCAGATTATATTTTTCATTCAGTGCCTGCAGCACCTCCTCCGATACCTGACGGTCGCTGGTAAACGGCCCGCCGGGTACGGCGTGCATAATGGCAAAGGTCAGAAGCACTATCAGAAAGAGCGCAATCAGCATCATTCCAAGCCGTTTTAAAAAATATCGTACCATATCATTCCCTCACATCTGTCTTTTCTTACGGTTTCTTATCTGTCCGCCTTTAATCTCCATATGGCGTTCAAATGTCTCTGCTGGAAACACAAAAACCGTTATTTATGGTCGATTATAAGCCTTAGTGGCGCTTCTTGTCAATTGGTTTCTCACATCACCAGTTTAAAGTGGGGATTTAGTTAAGCTGGTGAGGACGCTGCCGGAACGGCCGGCGGACGGGGTGTGGAGTGGGTATATGAGTCTTTCGTCCCGGCGAAAAACTATCCTTGGGGCGGAGGGGAATATAGAATCTGCGGATGCCGTTGGAATCCATCGGTGCTTGACGAGGTGTTTTCGAGTCTAGCAGCCGCTATGCATTCCACAGAGTGGGAACATGCTCCGCAGACTCTATATTCCCCGCAGCCCCAGCCCACGATGCACTTCCCCCGGAACGAAAGACTCATAAAACCTCCCCCACCACCCCGTCCGCTGGCCGTACCGGCGG
>NZ_KE992875.1:38534-50959 GCF_000466485.1 [Clostridium] symbiosum ATCC 14940
CGTACCGGCGGCGTCCTCACCTGCTTAATTAAATTCCTCGAATAATGCCCCCACAGCATCAAGATAAGCCACTGCATTCTGAGCTTTTTTTATTTTCTTTATATACTTCTCCTTTTTTCCCTCACCGCCGTCATCGAAGAGCCCGGCCATATAAAACCATAATTCCTTCATCTTAAAGAGAGTATTTCTGTCTCCCGACATTATCTCCTGATAGCCGTAGAAGATCTGGTCATGGAAGGCCCTTAACGTGGCTTTATCCGGCTTTGAACGCTCCTTTATCCCTTTTACTTCGGCGAAAAGCCACGGATTGGCAACGGCTCCCCTGCCTAACATAATACTTTTAAGCATTGGAAATTCATCTTCCGGAAAGTCTGACCGGAAGCGGGCGCATTCTTCTTTTGTAAAGATGTCCCCATTATAACAGACCGGATTATTGCTGCCCCTCACTCCGCGGCAAAACACCTCCCGTTCCGGTTTATTGGCATAAAAATCACTGCGGACCCTGGGATGTATGATCAATTCTTTCAGAGGGTACCGGTTATAGATTTTTAAAAGCTCTACAAATTCATCGTGGCTTTCCATACCGGTTCTTGTTTTCACGGAAACCTGGACAGCTTCCGTTTCCAGCCCGGAAAATACCTGCTCCAAAAAACGATCCAGTTCATTTGGAACGGACAGGAAACCGGCCCCCTTATTTTTTGCGGTCACAGTGGCGGAGGGACAGCCCAGATTCAGGTTAACTTCCCGGTAGCCATAGCTGCTGAGTTCCTTGGCCGCCCAGATAAAATCCTCCGCTTTATTTGTCAGGATCTGTGGAACCAGGGATATCCCGGCATTATGTCCGGGAAGGATATCATTTTTCTCCCGGGAACTCAGCTTATGATTCTGGGCAGGCGAGAGAAAGGGCGTAAAGTATTGATCTGCGCCCGGAAAAAATCGGTGATGGGCATTCCGGTAGACATATCCGGTTATCCCCTCCATCGGTGCAAAATAGTATTTCATATCGTATCTTTCCTCCATAACCTGCACTGTTCCAGCCACCATTCCGTAAAAGACGGAGCAGACAGATAATAAAAATGCGGAAAGCCGCAGATCCGGGGTCCATCCTGGTGGATACAGTGCCAGCTCCTGTCGGACGCCGGTTTCTCAGCCAGCCAGTCCTCCCCCGGATCACCGCTCTCCCAGTAGTGAAATTCATGGCCTTTAATTTTCATTCCGCCAGGCCCTGTCAGACTGATATAGCCGAACCGGCCGAGTCTTCCCGTATTAAATGCCTTTTGCTTGTAAATTTCAGCCATTTTATAAACGCTGCCGTCACTGCCCTCGAGCATCTCATGTAAATATAAAAAACCTCCGCACTCTGCCAGAACAGGCATACCGGCCAGCCAGGCCTCACGGATGGATTGAAGCATTTCTTCATTAGAAGAAAGCTTCTCTGCATAATTCTCAGGATAACCTCCGCCAAGTATCAAGCCGTCCAGGCCCTTTGGCAGATTCCTATCGTGAATGGGACTGAAGCAGACAAGCTCCGCCCCCTGCTCTTTTAAAAGCTCCAGATTCTCATGGTAATAGAAGCAGAAGGCTTCGTCCCGGGCAATGCCTATCCTTACTTTTTCTTCCGTATGTGCTGAAAAAAATGCCTGACGGTTCCCCGCATCATTCTCCGGCGCGCTGGGAAGAAGCTCCTTCGCCTGATTCGCTATGGCCAGGATGCGCCCGATATCCACCGTCTGTTCCATCTGCCCCGCCAGCTTTTCTATCCTCTCCTGAAGCGCTTTTGTCTCCCCCGGCAGAAAAAGGCCCAAATGACGGCTTTCAAACCGGTATTCCGGTGAATCGGGAAGACAGCCCACAACCGGTATTCCGGTCTCCGCCTCGATCCGTTCTTTCAATCGTCCGCAAACGGAAGGTGAAGTCCGGTTCAGTATGATTCCCTCTATCCGGCTGTCCTTCCTGAGAGCTGCAAATCCTTTCACCGTAGCGGCCAGGGACAGCGACGCTCCTTTGCCGTCCATTACCAGAATCACCGGAGTCTCTGTTATCCTTGCGATGTCATAGGCGCTGGCCCGGGTATCGATTCCCCCCACGCCGTCATAATATCCCATCACTCCCTCGATCACGGCAATGCCGGCTCCGGCCCTCTCTGCTGAACGGACAAAATTTTCCTTCACAGCCCCCTCCTCCAAAAAGAAGCTGTCCAGATTCATCCCGGGAATCCCAAGGACATAACGGTGGAACATCGGATCGATATAATCGGGACCGCACTTAAACGAACATGGATGAAGACCTCTCTGTTTTACCGCCTGCAGGAAGCCGCAGGTCAGCAATGTCTTGCCGCTTCCGCTCCCCGGCGCAGCAAACATGATTCTGGGCATCCCCTCTTTCTCATGCCCGGAGGACGGTTCTCTTCCTCCGAATGATATGATATAGACGGGATTCTGCCCCTGCATCAAATGATAGCTCCCTGTCCTGACCGCCCTGGATACCTGAACCTGTACAATCTCCGCCTCGATTCCCCGGTTCTTAAGCATGGCAGTCACCAAAGCCAGAGATTCCAGGGCGATCACATTGATAACAATCCTCATCTGCCCATTGAGGGAAAGCAGCAGCTCGACAACCGCCTCCAGATTGCCCGACGTTCCTCCGATAAATGCATGAGTAGCCACCGGCGTTCCTCCAGCCGCCTCCCCGTCCCCGCTTTCCCCCTTATTCCGCCTGTCCGCTATCCGTTTTATCTGTTCCAGGGCATCCCCTTCCACCACCGTCAGGTTTCTAAGTCCGGCCTTCTCTCTGTTCTTACAAATCAGTTCCACCGCCTCCGCCTTCTTCTCGAACGCATATGCGGCCTTTATGGGGCGGCAAAGCAGCGCCTCGATGGCGACGGAACCGGTTCCGGCCCCGATATCCCAAAGCAGGGAACCTTCCCCGAGTTCCAGTTTGGACAGGGCTACCGCCCGGACCTCGCTCTTTGTCATCGGAACCTTTCCTCTGATAAACCAATCATCTCTCATCATTTTCTTCCTCAATTAATACAAGGCTGAGCGGCTCAAATTCTCTGCCGCACAGGCTCTTTGCCGAACCTTCCGTTATCTGCTCATCCCGGTAAGAAAGTTTCTCCCCCACCGTAACTTTCACGTGCCCGAATCCCGATTCCGTGAGACGGCGGCAGAGTTCCCCGGCGCCGTTCTTCCCACCGGTTAGAAGGAAAATCTTCCGGCAGCCGCTCTTTAGAGCCGAAGCCGCATCAAACTCATAGCCATGGGCCGATGCAAGCAGGGCGTCATCCCAGGAGATTCCCAGCCTGGCCGCAAAATAGCTGACCGAAGAAATACCCGGCAGCACCCGGAAGCTGCAGCCGTTTTTCTTAAGCCTCTCCGCCAGTTTTCTGGTTCCGCTGTGAAAACCGCTGTCCCCGGAATACAGTATGACGGCGCGCTGCCAGTCATGGTGGAGCCGCAATGCCTCCTCCACCTCAAAGTCCAGATAAGCCGTCTTAACGGCAGGCAATTCTCCCTCCGTCTGTTCCCGTTTGATACAGGCGGCCGCCGCTTTAAGCATTCTGGGCGCTCCAATCAGAAAATCGCTGTTTCGGATCGCCTCCCGCACCTCCTGTGTCATCAGCGCCTCAGAGCCCGGTCCGATGCCCGCAAGCAGCACCTCCCGTCTTTCAAACGGCGTTCCTCTGACGGAAAACCGGCTCAGCTGTGAATAAATTTGGTTCATCCCGGAGCCGGTTTCTTTCGGATGTCCAATGATAATCACTGAAACGCCGCATTCCCTGGCAGCCTCCAGCTTCTCATCGAAGCCTCCCGCCTTTCCCGTCTCCTTAGTCACAAGATAGGCGGCGTTTGTCTGGCGCAGCATGGCAGCGTTCATCTCCTTTGTAAACGGTCCCTGCATACAAATCAGGTGTTTACCCGTAATGCCAAGCTCCTCGCATTTCCCAACTGCAAATGAGGAGGGAAGGACGCGCGCAAAAATCCGGTGTTTCAGTTTTTCCGTTCCGGCAAACGCCGCCAGTTCATTGCTGCCGGTTGTGACAAAAATATTTCCCTTTGTCTCCTCCAGCCATTTGGCGGCCTCCTCCGGTGTGGAAAACAGCTCGTCTCCCGCATTTTCCCGTTCATCCTCCGTATTTCTTAAATACCGCAGATATGCGGTTCCGGTATCACGGCAGGCCGACTTTATATTTTCCGTCGCATTCCTCGCGTACGGGTGAGTGGCGTCAACTACAAGCTCTATCGCTTCGTCCGCGATAAATGCCCTCATCTGCCCTGCATCCATGGGGCCTGTCAAAGGACGTACATACAGATCCTCCTTCAGAAGCTCCCTTCCATACTCCGACACCACGCTGACATAAGCCGGGATCCTGTTTTCACTGCAATATTCCGCCAGAATCCGGCCTTCCGTCGTTCCGCCGAAAATCAGTACCTTACACATTTTTATACCCTCTTGGCGTGACCATTCTGCCGCCGGCCTCCTTTGTCATCCTGTTGCCGATAAACACGGTGGTAAACATATCGGCCGGTGCATCCTTAAGCTGTTTCAGCGTCATTATTTCCATATGTTCTCCCGCGCGCCCGATATTCCTCACAAGGCCGCAGACCGTCTCCTCCGCTTTATATTCCAGCAGAATCTCACAGGCCCGTTTCAGATAATCCGACCGCTTCCTGCTCGCCGGATTATACAGGCAGATATTGAAGTCCCCCTCCGCCGCCGCTCTGAGGCGCTTCTCAATCACTTCCATCGGCGTAAGCAGATCACTTAAACTTATCACTGCAAAATCATGGCCCAGAGGCGCTCCCAGAACGGCCCCTCCGCTCAGAGCCGCCGTAACGCCGGGTATCACCTCCACCTCCACATCGGGGAAGCCTGCCGCCAGCAAAAGAATCAGACCGGCCATTCCGTATACGCCGCTGTCCCCGCTGCAAATCATGGCCGTCACCTTTCCCCTTGATGCCGTTTCAAGAGCCATCAGACAGCGTTCCTTCTCCTGCCGCATCGGCGTCGTAAGAAATTCCCTGCCGGGGAAATGTTCCTTTATCAGATCAATATAAACTGTGTATCCGGCTATCACGCTGCATTCTTCCAATACCTGCGCCGCCCTTATCGTCATCTGCTCATACGCTCCCGGGCCGATGCCTACCACGTATAATTTCTTTTTAAGCGCTTCTTCCTTCACTGCTTTATCCCGCACTTTCTCAATCTCTATTGTTTTATCCTGCATATGCACTGTTGTTCCTCTCCCGGATTATTTTATCGGATATCTAAAACGTTACTGTTCACACGGTTGTATTCCGCGAGGTGTTTTCGTGCGCGTTTTGCACGAAAATCCTGAGTTTTACGGCGCGAAACGGCGCTTTTTGCCGTTTCTGTGCATCGCGAAGCGTGTTATTGTTCGCAGCACGCTGCTTTTTGGCGGGGAGGGGGGGGTGAACAGTAACTCTAAAACCGAATCGTAATTTCTTCGACTGCAATAGCCGCGGTCACAGAAGGAAAAACTCTTCTTCCTGCTGCCAGAACGGCTTTTTTTCCCCTCATACCGGCCCCCGCCAGAGCGGCGCGCTCACAGACATTTCCGACGCCGGTGACGCCCCTTACAAATTCTGATTCGGCAAAACTGCCGTCCACCTTCTGAAGCTCTTCTGCTGAAAAAACGTTCCACAAAAGCCCTCGCGCCGCCGCCAGCTCTATAAGCGCGGCTTCGTCCCGCTTCAGCTCAATGCTCGCCAGCATTCTGACAGCTCTTTCATCAAACCCGCTGCCGGACAGCATCTGTCTGGCAGCTTCCTCCACCGCAGCGGTAGAAACGCCTCTCCGGCACCCCATGCCGAGAACCGCAGCCCTGGGAATCAGGCGGAGCCGGCTGGTACCCCTGCCGGGAAAACCGGCGCTGTTACCGTCCGAACTGCGGCAGGTGACATGGATATTTTTTCGCCGCCATACCCCTTCGGTCAGCGGCTCCGGTATTCTGCCCTCCACCGGAAAATCACTGAAAAAGCCTACCGGCTCGCCCCGCAGGACTGCGGCGGAGATTTCCTTCGCCTCCTTTAAATCATCGATCGCCAGTTCATTTTTCTTTGCAAACAAATCTACCGCAAAAGCATGGTTTATATCGGTAGCCGTAGTTATCACCGGCTGTGCGCCCAAAATGGATGCCGCCGCCAGCGCCAGTTCATTGGCTCCGCCAAGATGGCCCGACAGCAGGGAAACGGTAAAATTCCCCAGCTCATCTACCACGATCACGGCCGGATCCCTGTCTTTTCCTTTCAAACAGGGCGCAATCGAACGGACTGCGATACCGGCTGCCCCGACAAAAACCAGTCCCTCCTCATCCCGAAAGGCTGTCTCCACGAATTTACTCAGGGGGATTTTAAGCTTCTGCACCGAAAAGGCCCGGGACTGATGCCCCAGGTCCTTAAATCCTCTCTCCAACCGCTCCGCCGTCCTTCCTCCCTGAACGGTAAAACTAATAATTGCCAGCCTCATCCTTATGCTCCCCCTTCCCATCCGCCAGCCCAGTCCTGAATCCGGTGGTAAAGGCGGGGTCATAGAGTTTTGATCTCTCGTAGCAATTGTGGGCAATGGCATCGCCTACCAAAATCAGCGCCGTCTTTGTGATATGCTCCCTGGCGGCTGTCTCCTTCAGTGTTCCCACCGTGCAGAGCATTTTCTTTTCATCCGGCCACGTTGCTTTATAGACAATGGCTGCCGGCGTATCTTTCTCATATCCGCCCCGTATCAGCTCCTTAGACAGCGGCCCGAGCATTCCTGTGCTTAAAAATACCGCCATGGTCGCCCTGTGAGCGGCAAATGACGCAATGCTCTCCCGCTCCGGTACCGGCGTTCTTCCCGCCATCCGCGTAATGATAACACTTTGCGATATGCCCGGAAGCGTGTACTCCAGATTCATTGATGCCGCCGCCCCGCAGAAGGAACTGACGCCGGGACACACATCATATGTAATTCCAAGCCGGTCCAGGAAGTCCATCTGTTCACGGATTGCTCCGTAAATACTGGAATCGCCCGTGTGGAGCCTGACCGTCTCCATCCCTTTATCCTCCGCCTCTTTTATCTTCCCGATCACCTGCTCCAGTGTCATCCCCGCACTGTCATGGACAAGACAGCCTTTCTTCCTGTACTCAAGAAGTTCCGGATTAACCAGCGAACCTGCATAAATAATCTGATCCGCCTCCCCAAGAAGCCTGGCTCCCCGCACCGTAATAAGATCCGCCGCACCTGAACCGGCCCCTACAAAATGTACCATCTGTTTTCCTCCCTGTAAATTCTCTGCAACATCTTTATCTTATATTTCGCATTTATTCATATTTATTAATAATTATACATATATGCCATTGTTCCAGTTATCAATCTTTTAATGCTCTGTCCTTAACGATAACCGCGCTCTGCTCACAGGCCGCCGCCTTCAATAATACGGTAAGCTCCGCCGCTCCTTCCGTCGCCGCCAGAAGCCCCTTTTCCTGGTTAAACAGAACCACCTCTGTTTTTACGGCGAAACCATCCTCCAGGTTCTTTTTTACCCGGCCCGCCGCCTCATCCATAACCGCTCTCAGGCAGCCCTCTCTTTCAAGAAATTCGGCTGCCTCATCTGTCGTATTCATGCCATGGAGCCGGTCGGCCGCTTCCGGCCCGAGCCCCGCCTTTCGGGCGCAGTCGGCCAGGATCTCCATTCTTCTGTCTCCATACTTCGAATGGGTGTTCATCACGCCTCCCGCTACCTTGATGAGCTTCCCAAGATGGCCGGCAAGAAGAACCCTGTCAATCTTTTCCTCCTTCATCATACGGAAGGTATCTCCTATGTAATTGCTGCACTTGACAAAAGAGGACATATCAAGCCCAAATTCCTCCCTGAGAAAACGTTCCCCGTAATTTCCCGGGGCTGCCGCCAATATTCTCCTGCCCTCCGAAGCCCTGACTCTGATATCCAGGCGTATCGTCTCGAGCAGCGCATTCTCGCTCATCGGATTCACGATTCCGGTAGTGCCAAGCACGGATATCCCTCCGGTTATTCCCAGTGCAGGGTTGAAGGTCCTGCCTGCAAGCTCCTTTCCTTCGGGTATGGAAATCTCTATTATAATTCTCTCGTCCGGCCTTCCATAGCAGCACCTTGCCTCAAAAGCCGCCTCAAGAATCATCTCTCTGGGAACCGGATTAATGGCATAGTGCCCGACAGGACAGGATAGCCCCTTCTTTGTTACAATCCCGACGCCTTCGCCTCCGGTCACATAAACTCCCGGATACCGGTCCGAAGTATAACAGGGCTGTCCCGGGTCTTCCTGTCCCGCCAGACACGCTTTTGCACAAATCAGAGTTCCGTTCGTGACATCCGGGTCGTCACCCGCATCTTTTTTCACTGAGCACATAGCCCAGCCACCCTTTTCAGCGGTAAAATGAACAACCTGGATTGCCGCCCGCCGTCCGCCCGGCAGAAGTACTGAAACCGGGCTTTCTTTCGTCCCGGAGCAGAGTAAACGCACAGCTGCCCAGGCAGCCGCGGCCGCGCAGGTTCCCGTCGTATATCCGCTTCTGAGTTTATTTTTCTCCATTCCTCTTTGGCCTTTCCCCAGCAGAATCAAAATTCGTATAAATGATTTCGATATCCATTATATGGGATCAGTTGTTATCTTTCAATACTTCCTTTTTCATTTCTCTTTTCCGCTTTGTAATAAGACCGCCGATCCGGCCGCTCTCTTTAGCCGTCAGACTGCGCCAGCCGCCGTTTATCACCTTGTCTGCCAGCCCCAGTTCGGTGGCAATTTCAAATTTCATCATATCCTCCGGTTTCAGATCCGCCGGATCGAATTTATCGTTTTTCTTAGCTTTATTTTCCATAATAAAAGCACACTCCTTTCCAAAATGTACTTAGAGTATGCCCCGCGGTTTCCTGTATATACAAAATTTATATATTTATTCCAGATTATAGCAGTTCAGACAGCATAACTACTTGTGCTCCGGTTTTAATACCCTGTAAAATACAGTTATAGTTGACTGCACTATTATTCAGAATATACTTAAATCAGAACACACTTCAAGTTTTTTACATATTTCGACATGTTTTTACCAACATTTTTTTCAAACATCGCTGCTATTTTGTTAAAATAGAAACGAGAATTTGTAACTAGGGGAGATTTAAATGAACATTGCTATTATAGAAGACTCCGGGCAGGAACTGTCTCTGCTGGAACGCTGCCTCCAGTCATACCTGTCAAGCCGCCAGGTGTACAGAGTAATTGACACCTACACTAGCGGAGAAGCTTTTTTAGAAAACTGGCCTTCCAAATCCTATGATTTGATTTTTCTGGACATACTGATGGAGGGCATCTCCGGCATAGAGGTTGCGAGAAAAATACGGGAAACCGATTCGGAATGTCTTCTGATTTTCATCAGCTCCAGCAAAGAGTATGCGCTTCAGGGCTTTGAAGTACGCGCCTTTGATTATCTGCTGAAGCCGCTGTCCGAGGAACGGTTTCAAAAAACCATGGATCTGTGCCAGAATGAACTGGCTAAGCATATCCGTTATATCGAGGTAAAAGAAAGCCGCACGCTGGTCAAAATACCTCTTAATGAAATTATCTATACCGATTATTATAATCACTATATTCAAATCCACACCGGTGCCAGACTGATCCGCTCCTACCAGCAGTTCGACGTGTTTTCGCCGCTCCTGCTGTGTTATCCTCAGTTTCTCTGCTGCTACCGCAACTGTATCGTAAATATGGATCATGTAGACTCTGTTGATAAGCACGACTTTGTGATGGAAAATGGAGAACGGGTTCCCATCACCCGGGGCAACCGTAATTCAATTTACCAACAGTATGCCGATTATCAGTTTTTAAAAATAAACGGCGGTATTTAAAATGTATTTTTATGCACCAACAACAGGCGCAGCCATGTCCGCTCCGGACGGCTGCGCCTGTCTTGAATTTATGTCTGCTGCTTTAATTGCCGCCGGTGAATTGTATCTCGGCAGAACCTGCCGCGCAGTCAATCTTCACCGTCTTCCCGCTCTGAGCATTTATTTTTTTATCATTGGACAGGCCCGAATAAACAGACTCTCCGATCACAACATTTCCCACCGCATTTTCAAGATAAAAGTTATAATCCCGGTCACTGCCCGGCAGGAATACACGGACGGCCCCGGCCTTTGACTCAGTCTCCAGATAGGTTTCGAAATCGCCTGATGCCGTAATGCTGCCGGCCTCCACCGTGAGTTCTGCATTTGACGCCCGGAAGCTGCCAATCCTCACTTCACCGGCCTGTACCTTTGCCTCCAGATCATCGGCGCTGATGGCTCCGGCCTCCATATATCCGGCTTTTGCCTTCAGCTCCGCTTCCCGGAACCGGTATCCGGAAGGAATTTCCACGATTCCCTCTGTATAGCCGGTAATTCTGCCGGACCATGACGAGCCTCTGTAAGAAAATGAATAATCCACAGAGAGTTCATTTGGCCCGTCATTCTCTGTTTTAATCCTGGCATAACGGTCTTCTTTCATATAAACCCGGATTTCGTTAGTCAGTTCAGGGTTTTCTACAATTTTCACCGCCGCCCTTTCGGCTTCAATTTCAATCTTTGCAATATTGGTATAAGAGCCGACGAGCATCATTTCGTTTTTCTCGGAAATGTTAAAATCATCGGAATAATCCCAATCCTCTTCCGGCTCCAGGTCTGAATCGTAGTCTCTGATTTGGACTCTGCCAGGCCGCAGGGCATTCCCGATGCTCTTCATTACGCCGAAATTAAAATGGTATCCGGCCAGGCTGTTGTATGACTTCTCTTGGACATTCCCGACAGCAGCCGCCAGCGCTGTAATCGCTGTGCCGATAAACAGCAGGGTTACTCCGGCTATTACAATTCCTTTCATCCATTTTCTCATCTCTCATCCTCCTTGCGGCAATTACCGCTCTGATTGCCGGGATTCTTCCCTCCTTTATGAAACAATTTCTTTACGAAGCCGGCGATCCCCATAACCGCCCACGGAAGAAACTTTCCATAGAACAGCCAGGAACAGCACAGCAGCAGTAATCCCGCGCCTGTAAATACAAGACCCAGCCCTATGCTCATAACGCCAATCCAAAAGCTGCCGAAGAGCTGTATCAGGCCGGTAACCACCATGGCTATCCCGCCAAGAATACCGGCTAATGTCAAAACTGCAAGAACCAGCAGGCAGACCGCCAGCACAGCAACAAATCCGGTAGCAGTTCCAAACGCGCCGAACACGGCCGCTATCACAAATGGTCCTGCAAAAAGAATGCCCAGGGCTATCAACAGGTACTTCCACCACTTTCCGTCATCCGGATTAGCGCCCTGGCTCTTATCGGCATAACTTCCCTTTTCATAGTAACTTCCCTTTTCATAATTTCCCCGGCTGCCGGAATTACCGGTTCTTTCTGCTCCCCGATATCCATTGCCCCGGTATTCCCTGTCTCTGCGGTACTCTCCGCCGCTGCGGGATTCTCCGTCCCGGCTATGCTCCTGCTGCTCCCTGCCCTTCACAGCCGGATAGGACGATGTATTGAACCGATGATCATCATAGCCGTTATCTGTAAATTCTCCCGCGCCTTCCATACCTCCTAAAAGTTCCGTGCGGATCATCGAAGCAATCCGTTCAGGGCTTCCGAATCCTTCCAGAACCTCTGCCTCTCTCTCCGGACCGGCCTCCTCCAGATAGTCGCTGTAGTAGTCTATGGCATCTCTCTTATCATCCTCCTGAATATCCTGAAGCAGATATTCCAGTTGTCTTATAAATTCTTCTTTTTTCATCTTCTTCATACCTCCCCCAGGATTTCTGATATTCTGCGTGAGTAGATACTCCACTCACTCTTATAGAGGTTCAGCTGAGCGCGTCCGTTCTCCGTTATCTTATAGTATCTCCTGTTTCTTCCGTCAATAGCCATATCATAGGTTTCCAGACATTCTTCTTTCTGAAGGCGTCTCAGCACCGGGTACAGGGTCGATTCTGAAATTTCAATAGCCCGGCGGACATCCTGGGTAATTTTATACCCGTAAGTTCCCTGATTCTCCCTGGAAACAGCCGCCAAGACAACTGCATCCAGAAGCGCTGCTCCTGTGTTAAATACCATTCTCTCACTTCCTGTTCTGTAGACTTTGTTTACCAATAGGAACTTGTGTTACTGTTCTATCCTTTATAACGAGTTGCGGTTCATGATTACTGCAATAATATTATAATATTTTTAATATTGTTTAATTCTTAATATTATCTTATTATCAATATTACTTTTCTTTCAATATTATATGTTATATAATATATAAGTATTATAAAACACAGGACTGATATTGTCAATCCTGTGTTTCTGTTTTCTATATATGCAAAAGCTTTAACTGACTACGGCAGCCTGTGCGCGGAGCGTGCAGGTTATCGTTCTGGCTTTAGCCAGTTGAAGGC
>NZ_KE992876.1 GCF_000466485.1 [Clostridium] symbiosum ATCC 14940
ACAACAAAAAAGCAGGGTAGTTTTTGACACTACCAATATTTACAAGGAGGAAAAAAGTATGAAAGAAAACAAAAGAAAAGTGAAAAAACGTTACCGTCAAAAGGCCAGACAATTTATCAGCGGTCTTCTTATAACCGCCATGCTGGCGCCAAACATGACGCCGATTATAGCGCAGGCGGCGGAGCTGATAGAGAATCAGCCGCGTTATGTGGACTTTACAAGGCCTCAGGCCCTGACGCTGAGGGAATTAGGGATTGAATCCGGAGTGTCCGATACCTCTGATGGTGACCGCGCAGATAGGACAGAAAATAGTGCGGAACCGGATAAAGACAGTGACACTGGAAAAGACAGTGAATCCGGTAAAAGCAGCGAGCCTGGAAAAGATAATGAAACCGGAAAGGACAGCGGAACCGGGAAGGAAGATGAGCCTGGAAGAGACAGTGAACCCGGAAAGGAAGACGAGCCTGGACAGGACAGCAGAACCGGGAAGGAAGACGAGCCTGGACAGGACAACGAAGCCGGGAAGGAAGACGAGCCTGGAAAGGACAGCGAAGCCGGGAAGGAAGACGAGCCTGGAAAGGACAGCGAAGCCGGGAAGGAAGACGAGCCTGGAAAAGACAGTGAAGCCGGGAAGGAAGACGAGCCTGCACAGGACAGCGGAGCCGGTTCGGAGAACGGAGCGGAGACAAAGCCGGGAGGTTCGGCCGATGGAGGTGATCCGGCCGATAATCCGGCGGGAGGTCCGGCCGAAGGATTACCGGAAGAGGATGCAAAAGAAGAGATACCCGGTGAGATACCGGTGACGGATGAAGGACTGCGCCTTCCTGAAGAGCTTTATCAGGAGGTGACTGAAGAGCCGTCCGGCGTGCTGGTACAGTTTTCCGATCTCTGCCGCACATACCAGACCGGGGACAGGGAATACGTAACCGTAATTGGCGGATATTCCGGCCTGTACCGTGACAAGGACGGTAAAGTACGGCCGATTGACAATACTCTGGTCAAAGGCGATTCTGCCGCTGTCGAAGCAGACGGGGAAGAAGCGACACCGTCCAACGCCTCTTTCTTGCGGAGCAAGGCTGCCTCATGGGTGGAAAATGAAGCCGGTCCTGTAAAGATACGGATTCCGCTTAAGATGAGTACCAGCCGGGGCGTTTCCATAGAGACGGAAGGCGGAAAGATTGAACTGATTCCGTCTGCCGGAAACTTTAAAGAGCCGTCGGTGGCCGGAAATGCAATCCGGTTTAATGATGTATTTGAGAATGTAGATTACCAGTATACAGTCATTGAGAATACGGTGAAAGGTGATATCTTTCTTCTGGAGAAGGGGGACAGGTATGAGTTCTCCTATAAACTCAAGATACCGGGAATGACTGCGAAGCAGGAAAAAGATAAAATTTCCATTTACGGGAAGGACACGGCGAAAGCCCTGTTTCAGTTGGACGCTCCGTTCATGGAGGATGATTCCGGCGAGAGAAGTGATAAGGTCAAACTGAAACTTTCCGGAACAAAGGGGAATTATACAGTCACCATTAAGGCAGATAAGAAGTGGCTGAATGATGAAGAGCGGTCCTATCCGGTACGCATTGATCCGGATACCTACGTTCCCTCGGATGAATTTATTTTTGCGACGATATCACAGGGACAGCCGGACACGATTTATGATTGGGACAGCCCGGCCTATGTCGGATATCTGGACGGCAGCCGGAAGAACTGCCGGGTATGTGTGATTTTTAATGAAAATAATTCAGATACCATATCAAAGCTTCTGTCGGGAGCGGAGCAGGTTCACAATGCGACCCTGAAGGTCACGACAGAGACGGATAACAGCGGCGGTCAGAATATAATCGAGCTGCATGTGCCTGTCACTCAATGGAACGGTTATATTACAAGCTGGAACACCCAGCCGGACTATAATCCAAGTTCAGACAGAGTCTGGCAGACTCCGGCGCCCGGCGCAGGGCAGACGATGGAATTTGACATCACGGATCTGGTCAACGGATGGATCACCGTGACAGAGCCGCCATTGGGACTGATGTTCCGGTCGGAAATTGAGGCGGACGGCGGCGCGTATGCCATGAAGGCGGAAGTGCTGTGCAACAGAGGGGATTCGGTTAACGGCCCCCGGCTGGAATATTCATGGACAGGCGATCTGGAAGGCGATCTTGCCAATATGAGCGTGGATGACACGACGATAGAAGTGGATCCGGCCGTAATCTACACAGATATATTCGGACGCAGCGTAACCGGCGTGATCGCCCACGGTAAGGCGCAGGCCGGTTCGGAGGTCACCTACCGGCTTCTGGAGGAAGGCGGCGGCGACGTAACGGACGCAATGGAATCACTTGTATATCCTGATTTTCGGAAGGCCGGACTGGAAGATGACTTCGATTTGTCTCCTGAATCAAACTGGCAGACGGACGGGTTTGAAGCGGAAGGCAGCCTGGAATATGACACCATTTACTATTTTGAAGCCTTTGCCACAGGAAAAGAAGTCGGAGAAGACGGTTCCGGTGAGGAGGAGCCGGACGGAGATAATACGGTTGTAGGAGCAACGGTTACATCGGATCAGTTTCTGCTTTATGAGGTGAAGGAGCATGATTTGAGTACCAGGATTGCCCGCCACTATGGCATTAATGTAGGCCAGCTTGCGCGTGATAATAAATTATATAAGGATCAATTGACTGAGAAAGATACCATTTTATTTATCAGAAACCCTAAGACGGCGGAGCCTTATAATGCGTATAAGGATATGACGCCGTTGGAAGAACTGCTTCTGCGCAACCTTCTGGCAGGCATAAATCCGAACTGCGAACTGAACCTGGAACCGGTCAATATGAATACCGGAGACTTCTTCATGCAGCAGACCGATGCATCCATGAAAGAATTGAATGGAGAATTCGGAGTCATGAGGAGCTATAACTCCACGCTCCCGGATTACCACCAGGAATTTGGCTATGGATGGACATCGGAATTCGGCGACCACCTGACTATATTAAAGGATGGAACCATTCTCTATAAGAGAAGCGATGGAAAGGGAATCCCATTTACCAGGAACGGGGATGTGTACCAGGCTCCCGACGGTTGGGATATTACTCTTGAGCCTCTTGATGCCATAGAAGTGCGAAGGGCGTCTGCATCCGAGGCAGAAGAAGAGGAGCCAAAAGAGAGGGAAGCGGGGACACGCACCGTAACCACAAAAGATCTGGATGATAAGGCACAGTTGAACCGCCGCAGGGGTGAGATCCGCTTTGGTTTCCTGAAAGCGACCTCCTCGGAGGCAGAGCGGACGCCAATCCCGGACTGCGCCGGATGGCAGCTTACGAACCAGGACGGCAGCCGCTATGTATTTGACGCGTTAGGACTTCTCCAGTACCGGGAGGATATGAAGGGACGCAGAACCTGGTACCGGTACGACGAGGATTATAAGCTTCTCCAGGCAGAGTCTCCCACAGGCAGGATACTTGATATCACAATGGATGACGCGTACCGCATCACGGACATTACGCTGCCTGACGGCAATACCCTCCGTTACGAATACGATGAGGAAGGCAATCTGATCAGCGTCACCAATCCGGAGGGAGATATACGCCGTTATGAATACGATGAGAAACACCGGATGACGGCCTGGTACGACGAGGAAGGGAACCGGGTGGTGGAAAATGAATACGACAGTGAGAACCGGATTACGGCCCAGACGGACGCAAACGGAAATACTTCGTATCTTTCCTATTCAGACGGAGCGACGGTACTGACCGACAACCGCGGTTTTGTGACCCGCTATGAGTATGACGGCAGTTACAGAACCACGAAAATCACGTATCCGGACGGAGCAGCACGTACGAAGACCTACCGTGACGGCCGCGTCGCCCAGGAGACAGACGAGGAGGGCAATACAACCTCCTATACCTATGACGCGGACGGAAATATACTGACTGTCACAAGAGCGGACGGAGCAAGGGCGGAGTATGCTTATAATGCGATGAATCTGCCGCTGGCTGCAGAAGACTTTGAGGGGAACAGAACGGTCTTTACATACGATGAAAAAGGCAATCTCCTGACGAGGACAAGCGGGGAGGGGAATACCTGGCGCTATGCCTATGATGAGCTGAGCCGTCTGGTATCCGTCACGGACGCAAACGGCCAAACGACGGAATTTTCCTACGACGGGGCGGTTGTCACGCAGATGAAGGACGCGGAAGGATACATCTGGCGCTATGATTATGACAGGATGAACCGTATGCTCTCCATGGTGGATCCGCTTGGGAACGCAGAGATCTATACCTATAACCGCAATGGATGGAAAATCAATGAGACGGCGAAGGACGGCGGGACAACTGAGTATGAATACAGCCCGGCGGGCGCCGTATTGTCCATCACCGATCCGGCGGGGGCGAAAACTGTATTTACTTACGATAAGATGTACCATATCCTGACGGGAGAAGATGCTCTTGGGCATACCCTCACCTACGGATACGATAAGAACTATAACCGGATTGTGGAGACAGATGCGAAAGGAAATGAGACATGGTACCGGTATGATGAGCGGAACCGCCGCACCGCTGTTACCGATGCAATGGGACGCGCCGTAATGCAGACGTTTAACGGCAACGGCAACCTGACATCCTCGACAGACCGGAGGGGAAATACAGTTTCCTGGAGTTATAACACGATACTGAACCTTCCGGAATCCGCCACGGACAGCCTGGGGAACAGGACCGCCTATTCCTACGATAAGAACGGGCAGACGACCGCCGTTACCTACGCAGACGGAAGCGGCATTTCATATGCCTACGACCGCGATGGCAGAGTAATCCGCATGACGGCGAAAAACGGCCTTGTCACAGAGATTACTTATGACGGCAACGGAAATATTATTGCGGTAAGCGATGACGGGACGAGAGTCTATCATTTCACCTATGACCGTAATAACCGCCTGGTTAAGACGGAAGATCCCCAGGGCGGAACTGCTGTATACACCTATGACGGGGCCGGGAACCTCAAAGGCCGGACCAACGAAGAAGGCCATGAGACAAGGTACGCCTACGATGCGGCAGGACGGCTCCAGGAGATAAAGGATGCTGTCGGAGGCGCCGTATCACTCGTTTACGATTTGAACGGTAATGTATTAAAGACAACGGACCAGAACGGACACAGCAGCAACTACCACTACGATGTCCTGGGAGAGCTTCTGGCAATCGTAAACGCAGAGGGCCATGTGACCGGCTATTCCTATGATGAACTGGGCAATCTGAAAGAAATGACAGATGCCTTAAAAGGGCAGACCGCTTATACCTACGATGAGCTGAGCCGTACGGTCAGAATGACGGATCCGATGGGGAATCCATATCTTTACGAATACGATGAGAATGGAAATCTGCTGACGGTTACCCTGCCGGACGGGGATACGGTAACCTTCACCTATGATGCTAACAACCAGGTTACGTCAAGCACTGATGAGGCCGGCGTTGTGACATCCTACGAATATGACTCCATGGGCCGTATCACCCGTGCGTCGGATACGGCAGGCAATACCATGACCTACGAGTACGATATATCCGGCAACCTGGTAAAACAGACGGATACCATCGGGCGGAGCGCGGTTTATGAATATGATCGATTTAACCGTCTGACGGCCGTTACAGGGACGGATCTTGCCACGACCCGTTATGCCTACGATACGCTGGACCGCCTGACCGGCATTACACTGGCGGACAATACCGCGGCGATCTATGAATACGATAAGACTGGCAACCTGATCAAGACCACGGAACCGGGGGAGGCTGTTTATACCTACACTTATGATGCGATCAGCCGCCTGACCGGAAAGGTGGATCCCCTCGGCGCAGCCACACGGTTTGTCTATGACCCGGCGGGCAACCTGACGGGAACCACGGATGCGGAAGGCGCAGAGAGGGCCTACACCTATGACGCCGTCAACAGGATGATAGCGGAAAGGGACGGACGCGGAAGCGTCACCGGTTACGAATACGACGAATTGTCCCGGTTGATCTCCTACACGACGCCGGAAGGAAATAAGGAGGAATACCGTTATGACGCCGTCGGCAATCTGACTAAGTCAAAGGACGCCAATGGACTGATAACCGAGTACCGGTACGATGTGACGGGCAACCTGGTAGAGAAGATATCACCGAAGGGGGCAAAAACAGGCTATACCTACGACAAACACGATGAACTTTTAAGCATCACTGATCCGGCCGGCAATGTGACCCGGTACGAGGTGGATTTAAACCGCCTGGTAACAAAGATGACGCAGAAAAACGGCGGTACCTACACATATACGTACGATCCGGTACACCGTCTGACCGGCATCACCACGCCTCTGGGACTTAAGAGGGAGTTTACCTACGATGTGGCGGACAATATCATTACCGATACAGACAGTCTTGACCGCAGCAGCAGTTATGAATACGACATTATGCACCGAATGACGAGGGCCGTGGATCCGGAAGGAGGCGTGACCGAATACGGCTACGACATCCGCGGAAACCAGAATGCAGTGACCAACGCCCTGGGATATACCTGGAACTTCCGCTATGACCTCGTTGACCAGCTTACCGCCAGCGTGGATCCGGAAGGAAAAGCGACGGAGATTGCCTACAATCTGGTCGGACGGGTTAAATCTGTCACCAGGCCGGGAGAACGGACCACCAGCTACCAGTATGATAAAAACTATAACGTGACGGGAATCGCAGATCCGAAGGGATATCTGTACCAGTCGGTATATGACTCCGATAACCGCAGAACCGGAACCGTCGATCCGCTGGGACAGACGACGGAAGCGGTCTACGATCCGGGCAGCCGTATTACTTCCGTCACCGACAAGATGGGCCTGACTGAGAAATATGAATACGATCCACACGGCAACATACTCGCCTTCACCTCCACAGATGGCCTGATTACCCGTTTTAACTATGACATTCTTGACAAGCTGGTGAAAGTGACGATGCCGAGCGGCCTGACAACACGGTATTCCTACGACGTGATGGGAAATGTAACTTCCATGACCGACACAATGAAGCGTGTTACAAAATATACCTACGATCTGGAAGGAAACATGCTTTCCCTGGTGAACGAGGAAGGGCGCAGAGAGCAGATGACCTATGATGCGGGAGGCAGAACCACTTCCTACCAGACGAACAGCGGCGACACGATACGGTATGACTACAACCGGCTGAATGCGCTTGTGGAAAAAAGCTATGAGAGCGGCGGGGAGGGAAGCGAAGCGGCAGCAGGAGACTTCCAGAACCAGGCCGTGCGCTATGGCTATGATGCGCTGGGACAGCGTGTGACCATGATGGACGCAACGGGGGAGAGCAGCTATGAGTACGACTCCCTCGGAAGGATTACGCAGGTAAAGAACGGTTCCGGACAGACGACATCTTATGCCTATGACGGAGCTGATCAGCTTGCATCCATCACGTATCCCGACGGAAAGACGGTATCCTACGAGTATGATAAGAATGATAATATAACAAAAGTAACAGGACGGGACGGCGGGGTGACCACTTACGTCTACGACGCTATCAACCGGGTTACCGAGATACACCGGCCGAACGGAGTCAGCACTTATAACAGCTTTAATGCCAGGGATCAGATTACATCAATGGTAAACAAGTGCGACGACTGCGGCTGGGTAGTGAGCCAGTACGATTACACCTATGATGACCGTGGGTTCATCGTGGGAGAGACGGCGCTGGAATCCCTCTACGCCTATGCATGGGACGACAAACACGACGGAAGGCATGAGGACGGCCGCCATGACGATAAATACCCCCACGGAAACCGCCATAACAACAAGCATGACAAAGATGCAAAAGACAATTACCAGATCGTAGAGACGAAGCGCAGCTTCCAATACGACGACGATGGGAAGCTTATCAAAGCCACCGAGAAGGAAGAACAGCAGGGAACCTATGTTTACCGCTACTCATATGACGACATGGGCAACCGGATTTCCTATTCCAAGACCCGTAACGGGACGGTGCAGGAGAGCGCCGAATACAGCTATAATGCGTCAAACCAGCTCATCCGGGCCAAACTCTACGACGGAAAGAAAAACACCACGATGCAGTATGAGTATGACGCCGACGGGAACCTGATATCCGAAATCGGGAAGAAGGGGACCGATAAGGTAGAGCTTCATTACACTTATACGGTGGAGAACCGTTTAAAAGCAGTCCACGACGCTCACGAGCTGGTAGTGGCCATGGCCTATGACGGTGACGGAAACCGGGTCTTCCAGTTAAACTACAATCTGCATACGGATGACGACTGGAAGGGAAACAGCGGAAACGGAAATGGAAACAATAAGGATAATACCGGGAACGGGAATAATGGGAACGGCAACAAAGGGAACAGCGGCAGCAAAGGGAATAACGGCAGCAACGGGAACGGCAGCCAGGGAAATAGCGGAAATGGAAACAAACAGAAAGTTTCCTCCGTATTAGGGCTGATTGGCCTGTCCGGCAGTGATGAAACGGTAGATTTAAGCGGACTTCTGCTCGGCGAACCGGACGGAACAACAGCGGCTAAAGATACGAAGCCTGACGCCGCATCTGATGAAAATGGTGAAGATACGAAGTCCGAAGTCCCGCTGCTGGAGATGCGCCCGGAACCGGTGCGTGAGCTTCTGCCGATTATACCGTACGGCAGGGACGACACAGAAACAGAGGCAGCCAGCCCGTCCGAAGCTTCCGCAAATTCCGAAAAGAAAAATGATAACGGAAATAACGGCAACAACGGAAACGGTGGGAATGGCAACCACTATGGCTGGGAAGAAGGAGAATCCGGTGGAAACAACGGAGGAAACGGGAACGGCAACAGTGGGAATGGCAACAGTGGAAATGGCAACAACGGAAATGGAGGCGGAAATACCAATAACACGGGAGGAAGCGGAA
>NZ_KE992877.1 GCF_000466485.1 [Clostridium] symbiosum ATCC 14940
TCCGGCTGCTCCTGTCGGACCTGTCGGGCCGGTTACTCCTGCCGGAATGGTAAACAAAAGCTCTACTCCGCTCGGTGTAACATTTTCATAAACTGCGGCCGGAGTTCCCGGTTCTCCCGTAATTGTTCCTGCTACCGTAACGGTCGGTGTCCTTCCGGTTGCTCCGGTAGCTCCCGTCGCTCCACGAAGGCCCTGAATTCCCTGCGGCCCCTGCGGGCCTGTGGCTCCGGGAATCCCCTGAGGTCCTCTGGCTCCGGTTGCTCCCCGAGGCCCCTGAGGTCCTCTGGCTCCAGGTTCACCGGGACAGCCCCGTGGCCCCATCGGTCCCGGACAGCCCCGCGGCCCCATCGGTCCCGGACAGCCTCGTGGGCCTGTTGGCCCCTGACAGCAAACTCTTCCCGGACCAGGACAACATCTTCTCTCCGAATAGTCTCCTGTACTATTTCCCTGACATCTCAGGGACTGATTTTCCTCCTGCCCGGAGGAAGAAGACATATCCGGATTTCCACATCTTAAATTATTCATATCATCATAATTCATAATATCACATCCTTATTATTCAGCAGTTCATACTGCTAATAACAGAATATGCCATTGTCCTATAAAATGTGCAGGGCAGTCCTACCGGGAAAGCTCCTCATAATCCTCCCTGGTAAACCGATGATAGGTCAGACCAAATTCATCCGATTCCACACAATAAACATAAGGCTCAAAATCATCATTCTCAAAGCAGAACACACATCCCATACCTTCCGCTTCCCTATCCTCTTCTCTGTAGCTTTCTCCATATTTATCAGCAAAATCGCTGAAACACCTCCGAACCCGTTCAAGCGAATGTTCTCCGTCCGATATAGCCGACAGAAAATTTTTCAAAAATTCAGGCTCCGGAATTTTTTCTGCAATGTAAGCACATCCCTTTTCAGGTATCTCAATGCAATAACGTTCACCCTGACATGAAAAAGCAGTTTCTCCCAATTGCGGATAAACTTCCCTGCAAAATTTCTCAAGCGCTCCATCCAGTTGCCTGCGCGTGGCAGACTGCTCTAAACCCAGCAGACTTTTAAGTGATTCAGCCGGATAATAAAGACCGATACTTTCATCCAGACTTCCAATTTTCATCTGCCATTCCTTTACCGTATCATATATATGCCTTTTTAAATTCTCCGTTCCCATAGCTCTCCTTTACAAATAACACGTTTCAATGTCGGTTTCCTGATTGCTGCTTTGTGTATAGCGCCAGACATGCTGCTAAAACGATCACTTCCGTAATCGGAAATGTGAGCCACACCCATTCAAGGCCCGCAAAATGCAGGAACCATGCCAGAGGAACAAGCAGAACCACCTGGCGAAGGAGCGTGATACAGATGCTTTCCTTTCCTCTGTTGATTCCCTGAAAATAAACGCTGAATATCAGGCCGAATGATGCAGGAATAAAGCTCAGGGCAATGATACGGAATGCCGTAGTCCCTATCGTAAGAATCTCTTCCCGAGTTGAAAATATTGACAACAATGATTTCGGCATTATTATAAAAAAGGCAGTTGCCACAACCATAATAACACTCGACATAACAATTGAATATCGAAGAACGCTCCTTGCCCGCTCCATCTTCCCTGCGCCGTAGTTATAGCTGATTAAGGGCAGAATTACCTGCTGCAAGCCCAAAAGAGGGATAAAGAAAAACGTCTGCAGTTTATAATAAATTCCCAGAACCGTTACCGCATCTTCTGAAAATAATTTTAGAATCAGGTTCAGTCCCACAATGTAAACCGTATATAACGACTGCAGCAGTATCGACGGCATCCCGGCCTTCAGGATTCTGACACAGTTATGCAGAGTCACCCTGCCAAATGACGGGGAGTATCGTCTGATAAATCCAATCATCACGATTGCCATCGCCAGCCATTGTCCAAGCACAGTCGCAACGGCCGCTCCCCTTACTCCCAGCTCCGGGAAACCGCAATAGCCGAAAATCAGAAAGGGATCCAATACAATATTGAGGACAGCTCCTGCTACCTGAGCACACATGGGCAGAACCATATCACTTTTCGCCTGCAGCATTTTCGTGCCTGCTGCCTCCACAAACATCCCCAGAGACAGTGCAAAAATAATCTGGGCATATTGTATGCCATATTCCCTGACCAATTCCTGTTCTGATGAAATCTGATAATAAATCCGGATACCCGGTGCTCCTGCTGCTGCAAAAATCAGTGCTCCCATAATTCCAAGAAAAAAACCAGTCGAAATAATATCCTTCTGCGATTTGGTGTCTCCGGCCCCGTCCATTCTCGAAATCAGAATATTAATTCCGGCCCCTGTTCCCGTCGCCAAAGCGGTCATTAGCAGCTGAATCGGAAAAATAATAGAAAGGGCTGCCAGCCCCTCCGCTGAATATCTGGCAACAAAATAGCTGTCTACTATGTTATAGATGCATTGAATTAACAATGCCAGCATAACCGGTGCAGACAGTCTTATAAGTAATTTCCATACCGGTGTCTCTTCCATAGCCATACTGCATCTGCCTCTTTCTTTTCTGCTTTCTTTTCCTCTTTTATTCGTCCTTTGCCTGCTCTGCCGCCGTTATAAAAGCCAAATTTTGCGACATACTGCAGAACTTGCAGCTTTCCGCAAATCCTATAATTTTATTTAAGCTTGCTTCATTCTACCATACAGGACAGAAAGTTTCCATCCTTTGCATTTTATTCCCGAATACATGAAAATTTTTTATTTAAATTCCACCGCCCGCT
>NZ_KE992878.1 GCF_000466485.1 [Clostridium] symbiosum ATCC 14940
GGACGCGTCCTCCAAACCTCAGTTAAATCTCCAGCTTCTCCCCCAAAATCTCATTCACCTTCCCGGGATTCGCCTTCCCCTTCATCTGCTTCATCACCTGGCCAACCAGAAAGCTGATGACTTTTGTTTTTCCGCTCCTGTATTCCTCAACGGTCTGCGGATTTGCCGCCAGGACGGCTTCTATCGTCTCTTCCAGGATACTGTCATCATTTACCATCAGAAGTCCGTTCTCTTTCACATACTGTTCCGGTTCAATATCCTCTTTGAAGATTTTTTCAAATACTTCCTTTGCGATTGTTGTATTAATGCTCCCCGACTCCGTCAGCTTGATCAGCGAAGCGAGATGTCCCGGTGAGAAGATAAGCTGGTCGGCTTCCACCGCATTTTCCTTCATCAGCCGGCTGGTTTCGCCTATCAGCCAGTTAGCCGTTTTTTTCGGAAGGCCGCACAGGGCTGTTGTCTGCTCAAAGAGATCGGACAGTTTTCTGGATTCTGTGATAATGCGGCTGTCATACCCGGACAGACCGTATTCCTTCTGGTAGCGCTCCATCTTCTCCGGCTGAAGCTCCGGCAGGGAGTTTCTGACCTCCCTGATCCACTCTTCGTCTATCACCACCGGCAAAAGATCCGGATCCGGGAAATAGCGGTAATCCTTTGCATCCTCCTTCGAGCGCATCGCAAAGGAATACTCTTTGTTGTCATCCCATCTTCTCGTCTCCTGGATAACACGCTTCCCGGCCTCCAGGATTTCTATCTGCCGCAGTTTTTCTCCCTCAATTGCACGGGAAATAGCCTTGAAGGAGTTCAGGTTTTTCATCTCTGTCCTCGTACCGAGGCCGTCACTTCCTGCCTCACGGACAGAAAGATTCACATCGGCCCTCATGGAGCCCTCCTGAAGCTTGCAGTCGGAAGCTCCCAGATATTGAATCAGAAGACGCAGACGCTCCAGATAAGCAATAACCTCCTCCGCGCTGCGCATATCGGGTTCCGATACAATCTCAATCAGAGGCACCCCGCTGCGGTTGTAATCGACCAGGGAACAGTCCTCCCATTCGTCATGAATCAGCTTGCCCGCATCTTCTTCCATATGAATCTCGTGGATTCTGATATCTTTTCTGCCAGAAGCAGTCTCAATCGTGATATGCCCGTCATGGCAGAGCGGCAGATAAAGCTGGGAAATCTGATAGTTCTGCGGGTTATCCGGATAGAAATAATTCTTTCTGTCAAATTTGCAGATCCTGTTAATCTCACAATCTGCGGCAAGGCCTACCGAGAGCGCCAGTTCCACAACCTTCTTATTTAATACGGGAAGGGAACCGGGCATTCCCGTACATACCGGACAGGTGTGTGTGTTGGGAGCGGCTCCGAATGCGGTGGAACAGCCGCAGAATATCTTTGTCTTCGTGGCAAGCTCCACATGAACCTCCAGACCAATGACGGTTTCATACTGCTTCTTCATTTATTTTCCCTCCTTATCCGGCCGGCAGCCGCTAATCGGGAGTTCCCACCGGCCGCGTGCCTTTTCATAGGCCGACGCGGCCCGAAACAGTTTCTTCTCCTCAAAACAGTCGGCAAGCATCTGCAGCCCGATCGGCAGTCCTTTTTCATCGGTTTTACACGGAACGCTGATGCCGGGAAGACCGGCCAGGTTGACTGATACCGTATAAATATCACCCAGATACATTTTCAGGGGATCGCAGAGACTCTCCCCCATAGCCGGAGCCGTAGACGGGGCGGCCGGTCCCAGAATGATATCATACTTCTCAAATGCCCTGTCAAAAGCCTGCTTGATCAGCGCCTTCGTGCGGAGCGCTTTCAGATAATAAGCGTCATAGTAGCCCGAGCTCAATACGAATGAGCCTAACATGATGCGGCGTTTGACCTCTGTCCCAAATCCTTCCGAGCGGCTCTTTTTATACATCTCATGAAGATCCTCATACTCCCCGGTCCTGTACCCATACTTCACGCCGTCGAAACGCGACAGGTTGGAGCTGGCTTCTGCGGATGCAATGACATAGTAGGCCGGAATCGCATATTCCACCATCCCCAGATCAAAGAACTCCACCTCAGCCCCCTGGAATTTCAGAAGCTCTGCCCCCTGCAGCACTGCTGTTCTAATCTCATCGTCAAGGCCCTCGCCCAGATAATCAGAAGGAATCCCAATCTTCATTCCCTTTGCCTCGCCTGTCAGCGCCTCCGTAAAGTTATAGTCCTTTCTCGGCACCGAAGTACTGTCCTTTTTGTCGTGGGAAGCCAGGATTTCCAGGACAGCCGCGCAGTCGGCCGTGTCCCTTGCCACCGGCCCTATCTGATCCAGAGAAGAACCGTACGCAATCAGACCGTATCGCGAAACTGTCCCATAGGTAGGTTTAATCCCGGTCACACCGCAGAAGGAGCTGGGCTGCCTGATGGAACCGCCCGTATCGGAGCCAAGTGCATAAAACACTTCGCCGGATGCCACGGCGGCACAGGAACCGCCTGATGAACCGCCCGGAACATGCTTTTTGTTCCACGGATTGGCAGTAGGCCCGAACCAGGAAGTCTCCGTTGTGCTTCCCATGGCAAACTCATCCATATTTGTCTTGCCCACTATGACGGCTCCGGCCTTCTTCAGGTTTGTGACCGCCTGTGCCGAATAAGCCGGTACAAAATTGTACAGGATTCTGGAGCCGCAGGTTGTTTTCATGCCCTCTGTGCATATATTGTCTTTCACCGCCATCGGAACACCGGCCAGAGGCCCTGACAGCACTCCGGCGTCAATGCGCGCCTGTACCTCCTCCGCATTCTTAAGCGCCTTTTCCTCTTCCAGCGTTATGAAGGCATGAACCGTTTCTTCACTCTCACGTATTCGGGAAAAGGATGCCTCCACCGCTTCTTTTACCGACACTTTCTTTTCTTTTATCTGTTTTCCCAGCTCAAGTGCGGTCAATTCTAAAAGTCCCATTATTTCCTCCTGTTCTCCGCCGTCAGCGGATAGAACGCGCGGCAGCCCGCCGTTTGCCCTATTCTACCGTACGCGGCACCTGATACTGCTTATCCTTCTGCCGGGGCGCATTGGACAGCATCTCCCCGGACTGATCCCCGTTTGTAATCTCATCCTCACGGAAAACATTGCTTATATCGAAGATATGGGTCATAGGAGCTGTTCCCCGGGTATCCAGTTCATTCAGCTTGTCAATATATTCAAGCATTCTGCTCATGTCCTCACCGGCTTTCTTTTTTTCTTCCTCCGAAAGATTCAGCTTTGCCAGGATTCCCACGTATTCTATTATTTTATCGTCTATTTTAACTGCCATATTCTTTCCCTCTTTCCTTTTCTCCTTTACCCTGCCCGCCGCCTGCCAAGCTTATGGTACGAGACGGCTCATATCCCTCGGGAACAGCGACACTTCCCTCACGTTCTCCTCACCCAGAAGCTGCATCGTCATGCGTTCAAGGCCGATTCCCAGTCCTCCGTGGGGAGGCATGCCATATTTGAATGTGTTTAAATAATCATCCATGCCTTCCGTATCCATGCCTCTTTTCTCAATTTTTGCAAGCAGCTCCCTGTAATCATGGATACGCTGTCCTCCCGTCGTCACCTCCAGGCCGCGGAACAGAAGGTCAAAGCTCCTGGTGAATCTTGGATCCTCCGGATCATCCATTGCATAGAACGGACGTTTTTTAGAGGGGTAGTGTGTGACAAATACAAAATCAGCGCCGTATTCTTCTTTGAAGTAACGTCCGATTAAATGCTCCTCCTCCGGTTCCAGATCATACGGGTTTTTAATGACGGTACCATACTTTTCAGCCGCCAGCGCTTTCGCCTGCGTAAATGCAATACAGGGAATCTCATCCACCTTCGGCAGCTCTGCCCTGAGTAATCCAAGTTCCTGACCGTATTCCGTCCTGAGCAGTGATACCATATGCTGAAGAAAACCTGTCTCCATTGCCATGATATCGGTAAAATCGTCGATATAGCCCATCTCAAAATCCAGCCCTGTGTACTCATTCAAATGACGCTTCGTGTTGTGCTTCTCCGCCCGGAATACCGGCCCAATCTCCATGACACGGTCAAATACGCCGACCATCATCTGCTTATAGAACTGAGGACTTTGGGCCAGAACGGCCGGCCGGTGGAAATAGTCGAGTTTAAAGACGTTAGCCCCTCCTTCCGCTCCCCTGGCTCCGATTTTGGGAGTATGGATTTCCGTAAATCCTTCACCCTGAAGATATTCACGGAATGCCCGGGCAATGCCTTCCTCAATTTTAAACCTTGCGCGCTCCCTCACATTTCTCAGCGTTAGAGGTCTCATATCCAGCCTGGCTTCCAGGGATGCCCCCATCTTCCATTTTGATACCGCAATCGGCACCGGCGCTTCCGGCCGCGAGAGAATCCTCACGCCTGTCAATCGAAGCTCCACGCCATGAGGCGCTCTCTCCTCGGGTTCCACAAATCCTGTCACCTCAACAAATGTCTCTTCTTTCAGCTGTGAAAGCTCAGCCTTCGTCACTCCCTTCTCAAACACGGTCTGCAAAACGCCGTCCCGTTTTCTGAGAATGATGAAAGCGATATCCCCCATATTCCTGATATTCATAACTGCGCCGTTTACTTTAACCTCCTGCCCCGTCTTCCCATACGATAAAAGACTTTTAAGCTCCAGAACTTCTTTTTCTTTTTTTCCTGTTAAAAATTCCATCTCTTTTCCTCGCTTTCTTCTTTTTATTCGATGTTCCGTCCGGACGTTTAAATAAAAAAAGTCCCGGAACATCTTTCGACATTCCGGGACGGGATATTCCCGCGGTACCACCCGCATTTGAAAAGTAAAGCAGCGCTTATATCTTCTCACTCTCTTTTATGCTTAACGCGCATACACGTGACGGCCTACTTTGAAGCTTGTTTCGGGCGTCCGGCTCCGGAGTGTTCCCTATTGTTTTATTCCCTCCTGACGCGGCTCTCAGCCGGTGACCGCATCTTTCTGTCGGATTCTTTAAAACAGAGTCTCCTTCACTGCCTTTACATGAAATTTTATGGTCATCACTATATACCATTTTTGAAAACTTGTAAAGCACTTTTTGAAATTTCCAGAATTTTCTCCATCTTTTTTTATTAAGAATTTTTTAAATGCGTTGACATCCGGCCGCCTATGCATATAATTTACCTGTATAAATAATATCAGATACGCTTTTGGGGCTTATCGGATACTTACCGCCAGACAGGGATAAAAGCGTGGTCTGAGAACCTTCCGCCGCCGGTCGGGTAAAAAAATTTGTTCATGAAATCAATTACTGTATCATTAGACAGGAACCAAAAAACGGAGGAAAACATATGTGTGGAATTGTTGGTTACATCGGAGACGAGCAGGCGGCTCCAATACTGCTGAACGGACTCAGCAAGCTGGAATACCGGGGCTACGACTCAGCCGGGATCGCAGTTTACAATGGAACAGAAATCAAGATGGATAAGGTCACCGGACGCCTGCAGCGTCTAAAGGATCTTACAAAAGAAGGAAGCACGCTCCCCGGAACCGTCGGTATCGGCCATACCCGCTGGGCAACCCACGGCAGTCCGTCTGATACCAATGCCCATCCTCATTTCAATAAAGATCGCTCGATCATTGTTGTCCATAACGGCATCATTGAGAATTACAGCAAATTAAAACAGCGCCTGATCGGCAAAGGCTACGAATTCGTATCAGAAACCGATACCGAGGTACTGGCTCACCTGCTGGATTATTATTACAAGCGCAGCCATAACCCGCTTGAGGCGCTCACCAGGGTTATGCAGAAGGTGGAGGGTTCCTATGCCCTCGGCATCCTCTTCAACGACTATCCGGGCCAGGTCTTCTCTGCCAGGAAAGACAGTCCGCTGATTGTCGGCCACAGCGAAAGCGGTAATTTCATCGCCTCCGATGTCCCGGCCATTCTTCATTATACAAGGGAAGTTTTTTATATGGAGAACGAAGAAATTGCCGTTCTCAGCCGTGACGGAATTAAATTTTACAACGTGGACGAGGAACCGCTTGAAAAAGAATGCACCCGCATCGACTGGGATGTCAATGCCGCTGAAAAGGGAGGCTATGAACACTTCTTCCTGAAAGAAATCTATGAGCAGCCAAAGGCAATCCGTGACACCATCAGCCCCCGTATCAGGGAAGGTGAAGTTGTCATTGAGGAACTGGGCATGACAGATGAAGACATCTGCAATATTAATAAAATTATGATCGTGGCCTGCGGCTCCGCTTATCATACAGGAGTGATGGCCAAGTATGTATTTGAGGGAATTGCAAGAGTTCCTGTGGAAGTGGATCTGGCATCTGAATACCGCTACCGCGATCCGATTTTTGACCGCAATACGCTTGTCATTATCGTAAGCCAGTCCGGAGAAACGGCGGATTCCCTCGCTGCTCTCAGAGAATCAAAAGCCAACGGCCAGAGAGTCCTGGGAATTGTCAATGTGGTGGGAAGCTCTATCGCCCGCGAGGCGGATAATGTCATGTATACCTGGGCCGGGCCCGAGATTTCCGTCGCTACCACAAAGGCATACAGCGCTCAGCTTGCATCCTTCTACCTGCTGGCTATGAAATTCGGAAAAGTGCGGAAAGCTCTGGCGGATAGCGACTATGAACAGATGATTGGCGATCTCCAGCAGCTTCCCGGGATGATGGAGGAACTCTTAAAGGACCGCCAGCAGATTCAGAGATTTGCCAACCGTTACCTGGCCGCCGAGCATATCTTCTTCATCGGACGCGGTATCGACTATGCCATCTCTATGGAGGGTTCCCTGAAGCTCAAGGAAATCTCCTATATTCATTCTGAGGCCTACGCGGCAGGCGAATTAAAGCACGGCACAATCTCCCTGATCGAGGAAGGAACGCTTGTAGTGGCTCTCGCGACCCAGGAAGCCCTCTATCCGAAGACAGTCAGCAATGTTGTGGAGGTTAAAACCAGAGGAGCTTTTGTGATGGCTTTGACTAATGAGGATAATACGGAAATAGAAAAAGTATCTGACTTTACCGTTTATATCCCTAAAATCAACCGTTATTTCTCCGGTTCGCTGGCAATTATCCCGCTCCAGCTTTTCGCCTATTATGTATCTCTCGGCAGAGGCCTTGACGTAGACAAACCAAGAAATCTGGCTAAATCAGTGACGGTTGAGTAAATCGGGATAAGTGCTGAACACAGACCAGTCGGAACGCCTTCGGATATTCTGAGTTTTTTTAAAAACATAGAAGGAATATATTGACATTCTGTTTTATTTATGTATACTACTGATATTAGAAAAGCAAAGGCGCTTCGGTATAACCGGAGTGCCTTTTTTTCATTCAATTGCAGGGCGGTCAGAGGTTCTGCACGGCACTGAATCTGAAAGGAGACACGATTATGAAAAAATGTATTCCCGAGCTTTATGGAAGTCTTGTATTCAACGACAAAATCATGAAAAACAAACTCCCGGGAGATGTCTACAAGGCCCTCCGGAAAACAATCGAGACAGGCAGCCATCTGGAACTGGATGTGGCTAACGCCGTTGCGGTCGCAATGAAGGAATGGGCCGTGGAAAATGGAGCCACTCATTTTACGCACTGGTTCCAGCCGATGACAGGCATTACTGCCGAAAAACATGACAGCTTCATCAACCCGGCCGGGAATGGCGAAATAATCATGGATTTCTCCGGAAAAGAGCTGGTCAAGGGCGAACCTGATGCATCCAGTTTCCCCTCAGGCGGCCTTCGAGCCACCTTTGAGGCCAGGGGCTATACGGCCTGGGATCCCACCTCTCCCGCATTTATTAAAGACGGCACGCTCTGCATCCCCACCGCCTTCTGCTCTTACAGCGGAGAAGTCCTTGATAAAAAAACACCTCTATTGCGTTCGATGGAAGCCATAAACAAAGAAGCGCTCCGAGTGCTGAAGCTATTTGGCAATGAAGACGTCACCCGTGTCTACTCGACCGTCGGTCCTGAACAGGAATATTTCCTTGTAGATAAACAATTATTCAATAGCCGGAATGATTTAAAATTCTGTGGCAGAACCTTATTCGGCGCGCCGGCCCCCAAGGGCCAGGAGATGGACGATCACTACTTCGGCGCCCTGAGGCCCCGTGTCTCTGCTTTTATGAAGGAGCTGGATGAAGAGCTGTGGAAATTCGGCATCCCGGCCAAAACAAAGCACAATGAGGTAGCGCCGTCACAGCACGAGCTGGCCGTCGTTTACACGACTGCCAATCTGGCTGCTGACAACAACCAGCTGACCATGGAAGTAATGAAACGGACTGCCGAAAAGCACGGCCTTGTCTGCCTTCTCCATGAGAAACCATATGAGGGTATCAACGGAAGCGGAAAGCATAACAACTGGTCTCTTTCCACGAATACCGGGGTCAATCTTCTGGATCCGGACAGGGAGCCGGCGAAAAACCTGCAATTCATGCTGTTTTTAGCAGCGACAATGAAGGCAGTGGATGTATACGGCGATCTACTCCGCGTATCGGTGGCCACCGCGGGCAACGATCACCGTTTAGGCGGCAATGAGGCTCCTCCTGCCATCGTTTCCATGTTCATCGGCGACGATTTGGCCTCTGTCCTTGATATTATTGAGGCAGATGCCGAATCGGAGGCAAAGGAGACGGTTACCATGACCGCCGGTCCGAAAGTGCTGCCCCACTTTATAAAGGATACGACCGACCGGAACAGGACCTCCCCGTTTGCCTTTACCGGCAATAAATTTGAATTCCGCATGCCGGGCTCCTCCCTCTCCGTATCCGGACCGAATGTAATCCTGAATACTGCGGTTGCCGATTCGCTCGGAGCATTCGCCGACCGGCTGGAAAAAGTCCCGGCCGGCAAGCTGGAGGAGGAAATCCACACCCTCTTAAAGGAGGTGATCCGGGCTCACCGGAGAATCGTCTTCAACGGCAACGGATATACGGAGGATTGGGTAAAGGAAGCCGGCCGGCGCGGCCTGTTTAACCTTCCGGCCTGTGCCGACGCCTTCCCCTGTTTCATTGCAGAAAAAAATATTGCTCTTTTTACAAAGCACCATGTATTTACCCGGGAAGAAATCTTCTCCCGCTATGAGATTATGCAGGAAAATTATGTGAAGACAATCAATATTGAGGCCAAAACAATGTGTTCCATGATGTACAAGACGTTCCTGCCCTCCCTGCTCTCATACATAGAAACAATTGCCGAAGCGACGGAAAAAACGAAAAAGGTTCTCCCCTCAGCGCCTGTCATCTCCCAGGAAAAATTGTTAAGCACCCTCGCCCGGCTTCATACTTCTATTTCAGAAATGACCGAAGAACTGAAGTCAGTCATTGCCGGCGCCGATTCAATCGGAGATTCCATGGAAAAAGTAAGGTATTTTAATTATACCGTACTTGCCAAAATGAACGGGCTGCGCAGCTTTGTGGATGAAGCGGAGGCCCTGATTCCCGAATCCTTCCTCACGTATCCGACCTACGACAAGCTTCTTTTTTCCATATAGTGATTAAGTGACAATGATTCAGGGAGGATTTAAGGTCATGCAGCCATTAGAAATACAGACAGGAATCAAAGAAGAGTGTGGTGTTTTTGGAATCTATGCTCCGGAGGGCGGCAGCGTTTCCACGGATATTTACTACGGTCTCAGCGCCCTGCAGCACCGGGGGCAGGAATCCTGCGGAATCGCCGTCAGCGATACCGCGGGGCCGAAAGGGCTGGTCCTCTGCCACAAGGGGCTGGGGCTGGTTAATGAGGTGTTTGCAGAGGAAACCCTCAAAAATCTGACAGGGAACATCGGCATCGGCCATGTCCGCTATGCCACTACCGGTGCCGGTACCCTGGAAAACACCCAGCCGCTCGTATTAAAGTATATCAAGGGGACTCTCACTCTGGCTCATAACGGAAACCTTGTCAATGCAGCGCAGCTTCGCAGAGAGCTGGAAGAGACAGGAGCCGTATTCCAGACGACAATTGACTCTGAGGTCATTGCCTTTTACATTGCAAAGGAACGGCTCGGCACTCCCACCGTGGAGGAAGCCATCAAACGGATTGCCGCGAAAATCAGAGGGGCCTACGGTCTGGTCATCACAAGTCCCAGAAAGCTGATTGGTGTCCGCGATCCCTTCGGACTGAAGCCGCTCTGCCTGGGCAGGAATAAAAAAAAATGGATGATTGCGTCCGAGAGCTGCGCAATCCAGGCTGCCGGTGGCGAATTTGTCCGGGACATCGCCCCCGGGGAGATTGTTACGATTACAAGGGACGGTCTGCACTCCGATATGAGCCTGAAGCAGGAGTTTCATGCACACTGCGTTTTCGAATATATCTATTTTGCCAGACTGGACAGCCGGATTGATAACGTGAGCGTCTATGAGTCCAGGCTGCGCGGTGGCGCCGCTCTCGCCCGCTCTTATCCCGTACAGGCGGATCTGGTTGCAGGCGTGCCTGATTCGGGACTTACAGCCGCCATGGGATATGCAAAGGCATCCGGGATTCCCTTTGAAATGATTTTCCACAAAAACAGCTATGTCGGAAGAACATTTATCAAGCCAAACCAGAAAGAGCGTGAAGACAGCGTGAAAATCAAATTGAGCATTCTTGAGCCGGCTGTCAGGGGAAAAAGTATTGTCCTGGTCGATGACTCGATTGTCCGCGGCACGACAATCAAGAACCTGATCCGGATGCTGAAACAGGCTGGCGCTATCCAGGTTCACGTAAGAATCTGCTCTCCGCCCTTCTTATATCCCTGTTATTTTGGAACCGATGTGCCTTCCAACAAGCAGCTCATCGCATACAGCCACTCCGTAGACGGAATCAGGCAGGAAATCGGAGCCGATTCCCTGGGGTATATGCCGGTCGGGGATTTGAATGAAATGGCGGGCGGCCTTGCGCTCTGCACGGCCTGCTTTACCGGAACATATCCGATGGATGTGCCGGACGGAGAAATAAAAAACGCTCTCGAGCAATCGGGATGACTGCGTGCGTCTTAAATAATAACATTTGATTTTATTGGTAAAAGCTACTATAATCAAGCCAAAGATAAAACTTATTTTGTTCAAATAGCAGAGGAACAAAGAAACACCCTCTGCCTGAAGAAAGGAGTGATTATATGGCACGATTCTTATCAAATTTAGGAGAAGCAGGTATTATATTGAACATTGCAATCATGCTTGCATCCGGTTTTCTGCTGACCCGCATTACCAAACGCCTCCGTCTGCCCGATGTCACCGGTTATATCATTTCAGGCGTTATCATCGGCCCATGGTGTTTAAAACTAATCGCTCCGGACTTCATTGAACAGATGGATTTTGTCACGGATCTGGCCCTGGCCTTCATTGCATTCGGAGTCGGAAAATATTTTAAACTTTCAGCATTAAAAGCAAATGGAAAAAATATGGTAATCCTGACTCTGTTTGAAGCCCTGATAGCAGGTTTCTTTATTACCACTGCCATGCTTCTTATGGGACTCTCCCTGTCATTCAGCCTCCTTTTGGGTGCAATCGGCTGTGCAACCGCTCCCGCCTCCACTATCATGACCATCCGGCAGTACAGAGCTAAGGGGCCTTTTATTGATACGATTCTTCAGGTTGTAGCTTTAGATGATGCCGTAGCCCTGATAGCCTTCAGCGTCTGTGCTGCATTTGTCCAGGCTGGTTCCAAAACCGGTCATATTTCTGCCGGACAAATTATTTTACCAATAATATTCAATATTTCAGCGCTTGCGCTTGGTGTATTATCAGGAATTCTGTTAAGCTATGCAATCCACAGAGGACACAGCAAAGACCACAGCCTCGTCCTTGCCTGTGTCTGCATCATGGGCGTGGCGGGAATCTGTTCCTCCATGGATGTATCCCCGCTCTTAGCCTGTATGGCCACCGGTACTGCCTATATTAATACCAGCGGCAATAAACATTTATTCAAACAGATAGATCAGTTCACGCCCCCGCTGCTTGTGATTTTCTTTGTACTTTCCGGAATGCGTCTTTCTATTCCCAGCCTGGCAGCGGCCGGAATGATTGGACTCGTCTATTTTCTGGTGCGTATTGCCGGAAAATATGTCGGCTCCACGATTGGCGCCATTATCACCAACGCTTCCTCTGAGATACGCAGGTATTTTGGACTGGCATTAATCCCCCAGGCCGGCGTATCAATCGGACTTGCCGTACTCGGCCAGCGTATGCTCCCGTCTGACAGCGGAACACTCTTGTCCACTATCATTTTATCAAGCGGTTTATTGTATGAAATAATCGGACCGGCCTGCTCCAAACTGGCAATAAAAAAGTCCGGAAGTATTCCTGTTAAGGAAAATAAATAGGGCGACGGAGCAGACAGCGGCTGAATTATGCTTTAATTGTTAATTCGGTTAGCCGCTCCTGCTCCCCTCAGCTCCCATGCAATCCGGGCACTTTCTTCCAATTCTTCTAAATTGAAAAAAGCATCCATAAGACTGTCTCCCCCTGCAACAGGACCATGATGTGCGAGAAGATATCCATTTTCTTTGCCGGTCCGTCTGGAAAATTCTGAGAACAGCTCTTCGCTTCCCGGTTTTTCGTAGGAAACAAGACGTACTTTTCCCAGCTTCATTCCCAAATACGGCGTATAGGCGGGAATTACATCATCTTCCTCTCCCTTGTGGGGAAGGCAGGACCACAGAACACTGTAAAAGCTGTGAACGTGGATCACGGCCTGTACTTTTCCTTCTGCTTTCTGATACATTGCAAGATGAAGGGGAAGCTCCTTGCTGGGCTTTTTCCCATTGAGTACATTGCCGTTTCTGTCTGTCACCGCGAAGGAATCTTCCGTCAAACAGCCAAAACAACTGCCTCCCACCGTAATGTAAACACGATCCTTATATAAAAAGCTCATATTTGCTGAAGAGCCTGAGGTTTTGTTTCTTTCAAACAGACTCCTCCCAATCCAGCACGCATCGGACAGCCGTCTTTTCAGCTCCCCTGTTTCCTGTACTTTCGTCATATCAAATGCTCTTGAGAAGAAATCATCCTGACCAAAGTTCCCGGATTTTAAGGCCATACGAATGTTCTGGTTGTGTAGCGGAATCAATACGGGGACTCCCGGGGCAATGCTTTCACCTATTATAAAGGCATCAAAACCAAGGGCCAGAGTTACGGCTCCCGAGGTTTCGCCCCCTGCAACAATAATGCGGGTGTATCCTTCATCAAATGCCTTTTTCCCCAGCTCCGCCATAGTTTTTTCCAATATTTCCGATGCCGCCGCAGCCTGGGACTCGTCCGCATATTTCCTGCTTTCCGGATCCGTGGCACCTGCACTGTATATTAAAAATTCCTTATCCGGATTTTTCAATATCTCATTCCATATATTTTCTGTAGTCTGAACTCCGCGAAGACCTTCGGACGGGTAAACGGCAATCGCCGGATTATTCTCCCGGTAGGCTCTGCACTGTCGGCATGTGGCGGTACTGCAGCTTCCTGAAAGTGCAATTCCCTTCCCCTCCGTCCAGGTCGGAAGGATATTCTCGCCCTGACATTCATATTCCTCTCTGTATTGGGCGGCAAGATGCTCCAAAATCCCTGATCCGCCTGTCAGCAGACGTTCCTTTCCAAATACTTCTGCAATCTTTTGCCCCTGATTATCCGTTGTATAATCCGGAATGATATAGAAATGAGAGTTATTTTCACTAAACTTTTTTACTTCCTCCATAATCATTTCTTCGGTACATGAAAGCAGCTCCTCACCGATTATCATGCAGGGATATTTTCCCTGCGGCTTCATCAGGGCGGCAAGCTCCGATGCCCAAATAGGGTTGAGGGGATGATGTGCCATATGACCTTCGGCAATAGGCTTTCCATCCACAATCAGAACCCCATCCTTTACAATTCTGCGGTTAACCGGAAGTGACGGACAGAGCAGTGTATATGGAATCTCATATTTTTCCAGCGCAGCATCGATAACGGGACCTATATTTCCCTCAGGGGTCGAATCAAAGGTTGAACAATATTTAAAGTAAAACTGTTTTGCACCATGCGCCCTAAGCCACTCAAGAGCTGCCAGAGTATCACGCACTGCGTCTAAGGCTGCAATACTCCTGGTCTTCAGGGCAATAACAACCGCCGCACAGTCACGCACAACCTCGGTATCTTTTGGAATTCCGTTAAACAGAAGTGTTTTGATTCCCTGTTTGGCAAGAAACGAAGCCGCATCAGAGGCGCCTGTAAAATCGTCTGCCACACATCCCAAAAGAATGTGATCTAATTTTTTTTTCAATGAACTATCTCCTTTACTGTTATAAATTTAAAACAGGCTGCAGAACTAGTAGGCCCAGCCTGTGAAAGCCGGAATGTAGGTGACAAGCATCAGGACAATAAACATAATTCCGATAAATGGTATCAGCGCCCTGCTGATTTGGGGGATGGGAACCCCGGAAACATTGGATCCCACATACATAGCCGTCCCTACCGGAGGGCTCAGAAGTCCTATGGTCAGGTTGATAACCATAATAAGGCCGAACTGAACCAGATTTACCCCAATGGATGTTGCAACCGGACACAAAATTGGTGCCAGAAGCATAATGGCCGGTCCGCTGTCAATGAACATTCCTGTAATCAGAAGCAGTATATTGATAAGCAGAAGAAGCAAAAATTTATTATCGGTCAGTCCTATCATCCAGTTGGTGATCTTGGCCGGAATCTGCTCGCTGGTCAGAAGCCAGCTGAACAGGGTCGTAGCCGCAATGATTGTCCCGATGGTGGCACTGCTCTCTGCCGCCTCCAGAAGAATCCCGGGTAAATCCCTGATTTTAATTTCTTTATATATAAACATCCCCACAAGCAGTCCGTACACCGAGATAATGGCGCCTCCCTCAGTTGCCGTAAAAATCCCGCCTCTGATTCCAAATACAATAATCAGCGGCATCATCAGTGCCCAAACCGCGCTCTTAAATCGTCTCCATATCTCATCTTTTCTGACGGCATTCTCCTTCGGATAGTTTTTCTTTTTACCGATGACGTAGCAGTAAATTAAAAATCCCATTCCAATGCAGATTCCGGGAGCATACGCCGCCATAAATAAATCGCCTATCGATACGTTAGCCGTGCAGGCGTAGATAATGATCGCGATTGATGGAGGAATAATAAGCCCGATGGAACCGCAGCAGGCACATAGCGCGCCTGAAAATGGCTTTTCATACTTTCTTTTTGTCATCTCCGGCACCATAATTGCCCCTATGGCTGCGGCGTCCGCGACGCCGGAACCTGATATTCCCCCCATAATAATACCGGTAATTGCCACGACCATGGCAAGCCCGCCGCGAATCGGGCCGACAAAGCAGAGGCAGAAATCAATGATACGCTTCGTGATACCGCCGTGGCTCATTAAAGCTCCCGCAAGCATAAACAATGGAATCGCCATCAGCGGGAAAGAATCTACTGCGGTAAACATTCTCTGGGCCAGAACCGTAATCGGATAACCGGCGTGTCCGATTGCCGCCAGTGAACTGACTCCTAAAGCAAAACCTACGGGCAGTCCCATAAATAAGAAAACAAAAAATAATGCAAACAGAATAACACCTATCATGCGTTCTGATCCCCCTTTCTAAATAATCGGTATAACTTTAAAAGTATAAAAAAGAGGCTTATTATTCCGCATATAGGAATACATAAATAAATATAATTCATAGGGATTCTCATAGTAGCGCTTTTCTGTTTTTCACCGACCTCGCACAGCTTAATCCCGGCATAGGTAACGGCTGAGAAAAAAAGAGCGCTGAATATGTAGATGACAGCATATAAATTTCTTCCGGACTTTCCCTTTAAAAATCCGGGAAGAAGATCCAAGGCAACATGCTTATCTGCGGCAATGCATCTGGCCATACCGATAAAAACAATCCATACAAACACATACCGGCCCAGTTCTTCTGAAAAATTAAGTGCCGTATGGAATACGTACCGCACTAATACAGCGGCAAATATATCAACCATCATCAGGAACATCAGGGCTGCTAAAAAGCATCCCGTCACATTCATGATTCCTCTTTCCAGTTTTTTCATCTATAAATCCTCCTGATTCAGGGGCGGGTATCAGTTTTTACAGCACTGACGCATTTTGGCACCCGCCCTGAATTTTCATGATCAGCGGCCTAAAGTTTCCTGAATTTTGTTATATAAATCAAGTTGTCCGATGCTTTTGGCATACTTCGGGGCAACCTCATCCGCTATTTTGATAAATCCGGAAATGTCAGGATCAGTGACGGTAACGCCCTGATTTTCCACCATATCCTTAAGGTTTTCCTCTGTTACCCGTTTCGTCTCCTGGTTCTCATATTCCGTCGCTTCCTGAGCCGCCTGCATGATAATCTTCTGCTGCTCCTCCGACAGTTTGGAATAGGCCGTATCCGACATGGCCATAGTCACATACTCATATTTGTGGTTGGTGTTGGCAATATATTTATTAACTTCATATATTGAACCTGAATAGAAGAATGGAATCGGATTTTCCTGTGCTTCTATGACTCCCTGCTGAAGACTCGGATATACCTCAGACCAGCTCATGGTTGTAGCGGCTGCTCCCCACGCGCTGAATACCTGTTCCATGGCACTAATCTCCGGGATTCTTATCTTCAGTCCCTTCATATCCGCTACACTGTTGATTGGCTTACTGGAGGTAATAAGACGCGGGCCTCTCTCCCACCAGTTCAGAATACGGATTCCCGATGTATCCAGAACATGAGCCGCAATCTCTTTTCCGACGTCTCCATAAATAACCTTTTCAAATTCCTCGTTACTGCGGAACAAGTACGGAATCTCCAGAACCGATATGGTATCGTCAAAATTACTTAAAACTCCTGCAATAAGTGAGATATCAACGGTTCCCATCATGAGCCCCTCTGCCATATCCCGGTCACCGCCCAGGGTACTGTTGGGATAAATCTCAATCATTATATCCCCGTTTGACAGCTCCGACACGCGGTCGGCAAACTTGACGGCACCCAGATTCCATAGATCCGACTCCGACTGGATATGTCCCAGTTTCAGTACAACTGAAGCACTGCCGCTATTTCCATCCTCCGCACTGCCTGTATTCGTCTTATTTTCCTTATCTTCCCCGCTCTTTGCCGATTCTGATACAGATGAGGAACTGCCGCAGGCAGTCAGCATCCCAGCCATGATAAAAGCCATCATACCGGCCAACATTCTTTTTTTCATATAAAGCCTCCCTTAGTTATATCAGGTTTTATTCTCCTATTTTTATCAATACCTTAACCACATCTTCTTTTTTCCGGCTGAGAATATCCAGTCCTTCCTGCGTCTTCTCAATACCATCCATCTCCTGGGTCACATAATCCGTCAGATCCAGATCCGTATTAATCATTTCCATGGCTTCAGCGAAATCTCCGGACTCATAGCACATCGCTCCGTAAATCTTTAATTCACTAAATACGACCGAATAACAATAAAATGGTATCTTATTGGTTATCATGGCTACAATGCCTATTTCTCCGCATTTATGTACACATTCACAGGCCTGATCCAGAATATTATCCGCGCCTGCGGCAATAATTGCGAGGTCGGCTCCTCTGCCCCCCGTCATCTCCTTTACTTTTTCGGGAATATTTTCCGTAACGGGATCCAATGCTGCATCGGCACCATGCTTTACGGCAAATTCTCGGTTAAACGCTGCCGTATCCGTAACGATGATGGGACTATAGCCCCGTTTCCTGGCAACCGCCAGAATCAGCTGGCCGATCGTCCCGGCTCCAAGTATGACCAGTCCGCCGGTTCTGGTCTCTGCATGGTTAACCGTATGGACTGCAACCGCAAGCGGTTCTGCGAGAGTTCCCATCTCATAACTTGTCTGATCGGCCAGTTTATAAACTGTCTTTTCATCTGCATTGAAATACTCGGAAAAAGCACCAATCCATTCAGGAGTTCCAGGAACCTTTTTCCCTGAGCACAGGCTTACAAGGCCTCTTTTACACATCTCACATTCACCGCAGCCTACCTGCGGCTCCACTGTCACCCTGTCACCAACTTTGATATTCGTAACCTTACTGCCTATTTCCACCACATCCCCTGCGATTTCATGCCCCAGGATAGCAGGCGCATGACGAAATGGATGAGTTCCCCTGAACAAATGAAGATCGGAACCGCATACCCCCACAGTTTTTGTCTTAATTAACACCTCCGTATCTGAGATGACCGGCTTGTCTATCTCTTTTATCTCTACCTTTTCAATTCCAGTTACAAATGCTGCTTTCAAAATAATCCCTCCTATAGTTTAATCGTTATTTTTTCCGGCAACGCGCGCTTTGCTCTTTTATGATACTAATTATTACATTCAACCGTGCAAAATAAAAGGATATTTTTGATTTACTTTGTATTATTTTGATACAATACTGTATTTTTATCATTTCTACTCGTTAATATCTTGACAATTCTCCCGTTTCATTTTATACTTGTATCATAATGATACAATTTCATTTTAGAGAGGAGGGATTCCATCATGACAGATTCTAACAATCGTGTAAAAATTCTGGTTATTGCCCCTTATATTGGCCTGGTTAAACTCTTTGAGGAAGCGGCGCAGAAATTTGATAACATCGAACTGACTGCTTATGAAAGTGATACAACAAAGGCTGTCTCTTTTATAAAGACGCTTTCCATGAATGACTATGATATCATAATCTCACGCGGATATACCTGCAAGATGATCCGGGAGGCATGCGGGAGACATGTGTTAGATGTCGGCATATCCATATATGATGTTCTGAGAACAATCCGTCTGGCGCAGAATTATAATGGACGGTTTGCCGTTGTGGGATTTCACAGCATCATTTACTATGCCATCATACTAAAGGATATTCTTCGCTATGAATTTGATATTTTCACCCTCAAATCAACGGATGAAATAGAAAGTGAGCTGAACGGTCTGAAGGATGCCGGTTATAATATGATTGTGGGGGATGTTGTCACCACACAGACAGCCAAAAGCATCGGTCTTCAAACCATGCTAATCACCACCAGCCCTGAAAGTGTGGATGCAGTTCTTAACAACAGCCTGTCTCTTTATGAAGAACAGCTTCTCCTGAAAAGGGACCGTGATTTTTACAAAGATCTGATCTGCGGCATGGATGAGGGCACGGCGGTCTACGATCAGGATGAGAACCTGCTTTACGCAAGCCGGCTGGAAAATACCAAATTTAAAAACGTCCTGAAAAAATCGGTTGCCTCATTGTATGAAAAAAAGGAACTTCACTTAGTTAAAACCATTGAAAACAACCGTTTCCTGATTCATGGAAAGGTAAGGCGGCTTTCCGGGCAGCTGTTTGCTGTATTTTATTTTAAAATCATCGATAACGGAAAAAAAGACAGCGGACTGCTCCGCTACTACAACAATACGGATACTCCTTTTGCAAGCCAAAGAACCTTTTACACCCTTAGTCCTTCCCTCAAGGTATCCTTAGATGAGATTAAATCGTTTCAGTTTTTTCAGAGGCCGGTATTTATCACCGGCCCCCGTGGGAGCGGCAAGGATTCTTTCGCGCTCTTCCTGCATCAGAAGGATACAAGGAAAAACAGGCCCATGGTAATCATTGACTGCAGATTTGCCGAAGGAAGAGAATGGGAATATCTGATCAACCACGAGGATTCCCCTTTATTTTCGGCCGGATATACGATTTTTATCAAGGATATCCATCACCTTAATAAAGAGCAGCTGGAACAGCTGTTCCTCTTAATCTGCAATACAGCGCTGAATAAAAGAAATCAACTGGTATTTTCTTATGTTCCCGGAATTTCCTCGTCCTTTGAAAAAAGTGATCTTAAAAATGAGATCATCTATATCCTTCATGCCCTGGTTATTACCATCCCATCTCTCAATAACCGCAGAGAGGATATTCCAAATCTGGCCTCGCTTTACTTAAACGAATTTAATTCTCAGATGGTGAAACAGGCTATTGCCTTTGAACCGGAGGCATTGAAGGTACTGCAGGATTTTAACTGGACCGATAATCTCTATCAGATGAAGACTGTTATACAGGAATTAATTATGTATGCAAAATCCTCTCTTATTACGGCAGAGGAAGCCGCCTATGTCCTTAAAAAATATGAGACCGATGATAATCCCAGCCACACCTCCGGCGGGATCTCACTGGAGGGAACACTGGATGATATCACAAAACGTATTGTCAACCAGGTGCTCCGTGAAGAAAACATGAATCAATCCAAAGCTGCAAAGCGGTTAAATATCGGACGAAGTACACTGAGAAGACATTTGTAAGCGCGTTTTCCTCTTTCTCAGCAATTCCGGCTATGAAGTTAATATTGAGAATCCCGATAAGCTTTCCACAATAATTTATGATTTTTGGTTAAATCCATACTGAATGTTGGGGTGTGCAAAAAAGCACACTTCCAGCATTTTTTTGTTGATGGCGGTGACCTGTACGCGGTGCATCCAGGTTATCGTTCGGAATAAAGAACTTCTATAAACCAGTGTTAACGGATAGTTAAGGTTACATAAGAAATTGCTTAAAATGTAGGAACTTTAATTATTCCCATAAGAAAAAATATAAAACAGTCAGAAAAAACAGTTATATTAAAATTAATATTATTAATAATGCACAAAAATTGTTAAATATCAAATTTGACAGACTCATAAAGGAGTTTTATAATCATGATTACAAATCAAACACTGTTTAAAAAATGGCTGATTCAGAATGCAATGAGTAACCGTTTTTCCAAGTCAGGATGAACGCAGCAGTTACTCAAAGGAATTTAGCCGGGCAGAAAGGAGAAGGTTTTTATGGATGAGAAAAATGAAAAAGAGAAAATGAATGAAGAAAAAGAAGAGCTATTGAAGGAGCGGGTATTTTTCTATTTTGCCCAGCTCTGCCGGATCCCACGTCAAAGCGGCAATGAAAAAGCGGTCAGCGACTTTATCTTAAATTGGGCGCTTGATCAGGGGCTTAAGGCAAAGCAGGACGCGGTAAACAATGTCTTTATCCGTAAAGCGGCATCCGCCGGGTACGAAGCCGCGTCTCCAGTCATGCTTCAGGCGCATATGGACATGGTCTGTGAAAAGAATGAGGGGGTAAATCACGATTTTACAAAGGATCCAATCAAATGGATGATTGAAGGAGACCTGATATCGACAGGCGGAGAGACAACACTTGGAGCCGACAATGGGATTGGGGTTGCCTGTGCAATGGCGGTGCTGGAGGATAAAACCCTGGCTCATCCACGGCTTGAGGTTTTGTTTACGGTGGCGGAGGAATCTGATTTTACAGGGGCGGCCAATTTTGATACCTCCTGGATGGAATCAGACCGCATGATCAATCTGGATCACGCTTCCGACAAGGAAATCCTGTGCGGGAGCTGTGGAGGGATGGATGCCGTTATCACTCTTCCAATCAAGCCGGAGAAACTGAAAACAGGATGGAAGACCTGTACTGTCAGGATATACGGGCTGAAAGGAGGCCATTCCGGGGAGGATATCCACAGAGGACGGGGCAATGCCAATCTCCTGCTCGGAAGGTTTCTCGCTGCGGCAGAAAAACGGTTTGCATACGGGATTTCAGCCGCCGGAGGAGGAACCTGCCGTCTGGCTATACCGCGGGAGGCAAAGGCCGATATCAGCCTGGGGGAGGCCGATATTAAGGAACTGCAAAAGCTGGCGGAGGAACTGCAGGAGATGTTTCGGAACGAACTTCAGGCAACCTCATCCTCTCTCTGCATCTCAGTTACAGAAGCCCCGGCAGCAGAATTTCTGGTTGCTCCAGAGAAAATTATTAATTTGATTCTGCTGGCGCCGGATGGGATCTGCCAGATGAATGAAATGCTTACCGGATTGGTTGACACATCGGATAATATGGGCGAATTACATATGGACAGCGAGTCGTTTCAGCTTGTATTTGAAATACGCTCGGCTAAAGACAGCCTGAAATATTTTGTTTATGACAAAATATCGCGTTTGGCAAAACTTCTGGGGGCGGACTGTACCACGACCCTGGAATACGGAAGCTGGCAGTTCAGGCCCCAGTCAAAATTCCGTGACAAAGCCATTGAGGTATTCAAAAAGACTTATGGAACAGAGCCTGCCGTCCTGACGCTTCATGCGGGACTCGAGGTGGGATACTTCTTTGATGCAAGACCATCTCTGGACGCTATCGCGCTGGGGCCGGACTGCTGGAATTTCCATTCCCCGTCGGAGTGCGTGGGGATCTCTTCCGTCAGAAGGTTTTATAAGTATTTATGCACACTTTTAGCCGAGTTGTATTGAGAGCCATATACATGGGAAAGGAAAGCAAAATGGATAAAGATATGAATGATTTAAAAGATAAGGAAGCCGGTGAGAAGGACAGAGACCCGGGAGGCTTAAATAAAAAGCCAAAATTAAAGGCCCTGAACCCAATGATATTCCTTGTAGTGATTATCCTTCTGTGTGCAATTGCTTCCTATGTTGTCCCGGCCGGTTCTTTTGCCCGTGTGACGAACGCGGCCACCGGAGGGGAGGTTGTGGATCCGGGCAGTTTTCAATATATGGCCAGGACTCCTGTCAGCGTATTCGCTGTGCTGATGTCGGTGACACAGGGAATGCAGAATGCCGCCTATATTATTTTCTTCCTGCTGATTATCGGAGGCACTTTTGCAATTATGGACGCAACCGGTGCAATTAATGCCGGGATGGCCAATGTAATCAGGAAAACAAGGGGCAGGGAACTTCTGATGATTCCAATCTGCATGATTATATTCGGATGCGGCTCCGCCTTCTGTGGCAACTTTGAGGAATTTCTGGCATTTGTGCCTTTAGTGCTGGCATGCTGTTTTACGATGGGCTTTGATTCCCTTACCGCCGTCGGCATCATTTTCTGCGCTGCGTCGGCCGGATACGGGGGAGCCATGACAAATGCATTTACGGTCGGCGTGGCCCAGAGTATAGCTGGTCTTCCGCTTTTTTCAGGGATAGCGCTAAGGAGCGTCCTGTTTGTCTGTCTGTTGACCGTCAGTATTCTCTATGTCATGTGGCATGCCTACAGGGTAAAAAAGAATCCGCAGTCCAGCTCCGTGTATGAGTATGATATGCTCCATGCCCATGAACATTTAATTGATATTGATTATATGCCTAAGGTTACGACACGGTGCAAACTGGTACTCATTGTTTTCGTAGGCGGTATTGCCTATACGGTATACGGGATTATTGTCAAGAAATATTATATTGACGAGCTGTCGGCTATTTTTCTCGCGATAGGAATACTGGGCGGCTTGGTCGGCGGCCTGAAGCCAAGCAAAATCTGTGATGAATTTTTAAAGGGCTGCACCAACATGCTGTTCCCCTGTGTCATGATCGGACTGGCAAACGCCGCCATAGTAATACTGAAAAGTGCAAATATTATGGATACCATTATATATGCCCTCTCAGGTCTGCTGAATAATCTTCCGCCTTCGATTATGGCCTGCGGCATGTTTATCCTGCAGGATGTATTAAATGTTCTCGTCCCTTCCGGCTCAGGACAGGCCGCAGTTACCATGCCCCTGATGGCGCCTCTTTCGGATATGCTGGGTGTCACCCGCCAGACTGCGGTGCTGGCGTTTCAGATGGGCTCCACTTTTACCGATGTGCTGGCGCCCACCAGCGGCGAAATCCTGGCGGCGCTTGCCATGTGCAAAACGCCTTACGGAAAATGGATCCGGTATTTACTGCCGCTGTTCTGCATGTGGTGCCTGATTGCCTTCGCGTTCCTTATCTATGCGGTGAAGACCGCATACGGACCATTTTGACGGTCCGGCTTGTCATCACAGCAAGTGCGCAGATCTGTCCAGCGTGTTTCAGATCTGCGCACTCGGAACCAGATGTTCCTGTCCATTGCGCTATATCCCAAGCAACTTCTCCCTGAAAAGAGAACAAAAAAGAAAGACCTCTCTCAAAGTCTTTCTTCTTTTTCCCTCGCTCATTTTATACAAGTTTTCACTCAGTCTTTTTTCGGTCTGTCTTATCTCGGATTTTCGGTCTGTCTTATCGCGCTGAGCCAGGTGCTTCTGCTTTCAAAGTCTTAAGTTCATCAAATACGACATCGTTCAATACTTTGATATACGTTCCCTTCATACCGGAAGAACGTGATTCAATGACTCCCGCGCTCTCGAATTTACGCAGGGCATTGACAATGACAGAACGGGTGATGCCTACTCTGTCTGCAATCTTGCTGGCAACCAGGATACCCTCATTGCCTTCCAGTTCGTCGAAAATATGTGTGATTGCTTCCAGTTCTGAAAATGATAATGTGCTGATAGCGGACTTCACAATCTGAATCTTTCTGGTCTCTTCTGCATTCTCCTCATTTACGGAACGCATCATCTCAAGTCCAACTACCGCGGTGCCGTATTCGCTTAAAATAATGTCATCAATGTCATAATGCGCATCTGCTTTGTAGATGAAAAGCGTTCCAAGACGCTCTCCGGAAATGTCGATTGGAGTAATGATAGCCTGATACTTCCTGACATTCTCCTCTGCAAATCCCAGTGTCGCAAGATTGACATTCTCTTTGGTGGATAAAACACTGAGAAGGCGCTCATTCAGCATACCGTCGATATAGCCGCCCACCTGATCTGCGATCAGCTCTTCTATCTCATCAATTCCAGGACAAATTGCAACCCCCAGTACTTTCCCCTTCTTGCTGATTACAAGGATGTTTGACTCGAGAATTTCGCCAAGCACTTCACAGATGTCATTAAAGACAACTTTGTGAGAATGGTTGTTATGCAATAATTTGTTTATTTTTCTTGTTTTGTCCAACAACTGAACACTCATTACCAGTTACCTCCTTCGCTTAATCTTTGTATCGTTAGAAATTATTGCTATCATGTACAAATTTTAACACGATTTCAGATTAATAACAAGAGTTTTTCTGGTTTTTTCAATTTTTTTAATAATTAGGGTCGCTCATGAAGCGTTTTGACAAATCCACAGGCCTCATTTGTACACAAAAGCTTGCTTCCTTTTTCCACCATCATGCTGCCGCACTCCGGACACTGCTCTGTGGACGGTTTTTGCCAGGACATGAAATCACAATCCGGATTATCCTCGCATCCGTAGTATTTACGGCCTTTTTTCGTCTTACGGATGACAATCTCCTTGCCGCACTTCGGGCATTTAACGCCGATTTTTTCCAGATATGGTTTGGTGTTTTTACAGTCAGGAAAACCGGGACAAGCCAGGAATTTTCCGTGGGGACCATATTTGATAACAAGGTTTCTGCCGCAAAGTTCACAGATTTCTTCCGTAACTTCATCCGCAATTTTGACAGTATCAAGTTTTGCATCCGCTTCCTTCACAGCTTCCGCAAGATCCGGGTAAAAGTTCTCAACAACGGTCTTCCACGGTACATTTCCGTCTCCGATGCTGTCCAGTAGATATTCCATGTTAGCGGTAAACGCAGTGTCTACAATCGTCGGGAAGGCCTTCATCATCATTCCGTTGACGACCTCTCCAAGCTCCGTGACATACAGGTTCTTGTTTTCCTTTGCAACATAGCGCCTCGCAATAATAGTCGTTATGGTCGGGGCGTAAGTACTCGGCCGTCCTATCCCCTGCTCTTCCAGGGCCTTTACAAGAGATGCCTCCGTGTAATGGGCCGGCGGCTGCGTAAAATGCTGGCTGCTGTCGAGTTCGATGAGATTCAGTGCCATCCCCTTCTCCAGCTTTTCCGTCAGAACGTTATTCTCCTCTTTCTCATCTTCCTGAACATAGACTGACATAAAACCGTCGAATTTCACCTTGGAAGCGGCCAGCGTAAAGATATGCTCTCCCGCCGTCACTTTTACGGATGTAGTCTCATATACCGCCGGCTGCATCCGGCTGGCAGTAAAGCGTTTCCAAATCAGTTGATATAGACGGAATAAATCCCTTGAGAGAGATTCCTTGACGAGAACAGGTGTCAGGGCGATGTCGGTCGGCCTGATCGCCTCATGCGCGTCCTGAATCTTGACATCCGACTTCTTGGCCGCCGCCTCTGCCGCCACATACTGGCCGCCGTACTGGGCTTTAATGAATTCTCTGGCCGCCGTATCGGCCTCTGCCGCCACACGGGTGGAATCGGTACGCAGATAAGTGATAAGGCCTACTGTGCCGTGTCCCTTTATATCCACGCCCTCATAAAGCTGCTGGGCCAGACGCATCGTTTTCTGTGTGGAAAAATTCAGGGCTTTGGATGCCTCCTGCTGCATGGTACTTGTCGTAAATGGAATCGGCGCCTTCTTGGTGCGCTCTCCCAGCTTCACCTCGCTTACCTCATACGGCTGGTTCTCCAGCCCGCTCAGTATCTGATCCAGTTCCTCTTTGTTATGAATCGCCTTTTTTCCGTCTGCATCGCCGTAGTATTTGGCCGTGAGCTTCTTCTTAGAGCCGGGGACCTTAAGTTCTGCCTCCAGATTCCAGTATTCCTCCGGGATAAAGGAGTTAATCTCATCCTCCCTGTCACAGATCATTCTGAGAGCTACGGACTGGACACGTCCCGCACTCAGCCCTCTCTTAACCTTAGCCCAGAGAATGGGGCTGATCATATAGCCCACCATACGGTCCAGAACCCTTCGCGTCTGCTGGGCGTCCACCAGATTCATATCAATCTCTCTCGGTTCCTTTAAGGATGCCTTAACCGCGTTCTTTGTTATCTCATTAAAACTGATACGGTATACCTTCTTATCCTTTAATTCATCGAGCTTCAACGCTTTTACCAGGTGCCAGGAAATCGCTTCGCCTTCGCGGTCCGGGTCAGTTGCCAGATAAATTTTATCTGCCTTTTTTACCTCTTTGCGAAGCTTCGCAAGTATATCCCCCTTACCTCTGATGGTGATATACTTCGGCTCATAATCATTCTCCAAATCTATTCCCAGTGTACTCTTAGGCAAATCTCTTACATGTCCGCCAGACGCGTCCACCTCATAATTCGTTCCCAGAAATTTTTTAATTGTTTTCACCTTTGCCGGCGACTCTACAATTACCAAACTTTTTGACATAACAAACTCCTACTCCAATTTCCTTATATAATATTGATTGACAGGCTGCATAATGAATCCGTCCATTTCAAGTCTTAAAAGTGCTGCCATACATTCCCCTGACGGCAGTTTACTTATTTTTATCAGTTCTTCTACATGTTTCGGTTGTGAATCTAAGCAACTATACAACATTTTTTCCGTCTTGGCAAGCGTCTTTACCGATTTTTTCATGACTTTTAGGCAATTTTTACAATCTATTCTGAAAAAATCAAGGATATCTTCCGGTGTTTGTAAGAGTGCGGCTCCCTGCTTAATCAGTCCGTTGCATCCCTCGCTTAACGGGTCGTTAACACGTCCGGGAACGGCAAAGACCTCTTTCCCCTGCTCCAGAGCCATATCCGCCGTTATCAGGGAACCGCTGCGTTTCCTCGCTTCTATTACAATTACCGCATCGGAAAGCCCGCTGATAATCCGGTTTCTCAAAGGAAAATTGCGGGCCGCCGGCTTCTCCCCCGGCCCATATTCCGAAATAACGCCTCCCGTTTCCAGAATCGCGTTATAAAGGCTCAGATTCTCTCTCGGGTAACAATTATCAACTCCGCTTCCCAAAACAGCATATGAGGCTCCCTGTGCCTTTACAGCCCCCCTGTGGCCGGCTCCGTCAATACCGCTGGCAAGTCCGCTCACAGTCTGTATCCCGTTTTCCGCCAGAATCCTCCCGATATATTCCGCCACCTGGCGTCCGTAGGGCGTACAGCTTCTGGCGCCAATAACCGCCGCAGTCGGCAGGTGTTCTTTCGGCAGATCGCCTTTTACAAAAAGCCACATCGGCATATCATAGATATTCTCAAGACGCCGCGGATATTCCGGCTCTCCGGCCATGATAAAACGGATGCCGTTTTTTCTCAATTCCCTGTACTCACGGCAGCGCTTCTCAAAGAGGGCTTTTGCCTCCTGAATATGCTCTGCGTCCTGTCCTCTCAGGAAGGGAAGTGTTTCCAGAACCTGTTTCTTCATATTATATATTTCCTCAAAGCTTCCGGCATATTCTAAAAGTTTTCCGGACTTCACCGCTCCGATTCCGTCTACCCTGCAAAGCCAGTAGAGGTATTCCTTTTCTCTTTCGTCCGGCACCGATGTCCCCCGTTTTTTTAATACTGCTTCTCTTTTAGCTTCCGCTCTCATTTCTGATGTTCTCTCCATATATTCCCTCTCCGCGCTATTGTTAATTCACGGACACGTCCCTTCAAAACTTGAAGCCCCAGTATTTCTTTTCAAAGCTTCTGAATGAGACGGCCTCCCCCAGGTGTCCCCTGCCGATTTGTTTCTTCTCGTCCAAATCCGCCAGGGTTCTGGCTGTTTTCAGTATCTTTTCACATCCTCTGGCGCTCAGTCCGTATGCCCTGAAAACATCGTTCAGAAAACGTTCATCCGACTTTTTCAGGCCGCAGCAGTTCTCAATCTGGCGTTTCCCCATCTGGCTGTTAAACCTGCATTCCTCCCCTTTGAATCTCTCCTGCTGAATCTGCCTTGCCGCCATGACCCGCTCCCTCATGGAAGCGGATGACTCTCCCCTCTTTTTTCCTGTTACAAACGGCTGAGCCTGCCTTGGTACCTCAACGCCAATGTCAATCCTATCTAAAAACGGGCCTGAAATACGGCTCAGATACCGCCTGATTTGTGTCTCCGTACAGGTACAGCGGCCCAGATCCGGATAAAAGCCGCATTTACATGGATTCATAGCGGCCGCCACCATCGCATCCGCCGGGAACTCCACCGCCCCGTTCAGCCTTGTTACGGTAATCATCCGTTCCTCCATCGGCTGCCTCAGAAGGTCCAGAAGGGCGGCCGGAAACTCAGGCAGCTCGTCGAGAAACAGAATGCCGTGTGTAGACAGGGATATCTCCCCCGGCCTGGGGTTCCTCCCTCCCCCGGCAAGCGCCTGGGCAGTGATACCGTGGTGCGGGCTCCTGAACGGCCTGGCCCGGATAAGCGGCTCTTCTTTTTTTAACAGCCCGCAGATACTGTAGATTTTAGATACCTCGATGCTTTCTTCCAGCGTGATAGGGGGCATTATAGTAGGCAGCCTCCTGGCCGCCATTGTTTTGCCTGTCCCGGCAGGTCCGATAAACAGGATGTTGTGCCGTCCGGCTGCCGCAGCCTGGCAGGCGCGCCGGACCGTAGGCAGTCCCAGCATCTCATCATAGTCTACCGGATAAGAAAGTCTGTCCTCTTCCCGGAACATCGCCTCATCAAACCAATGGCCTGCGGCTTCTATACGCCCGCTCAGGATGCCGGCCAGCTCGCTGAGGCTGTTAACGCCTATTATTTCAATATCTTTTACGGCCGTTCCCTCCGCCGTGTTTTCTGAAGGGACAAACATACGCCGTATCCCCTGTCCTGCGGCTGCGAATACACGGGGAAGCACGCCTTTGACCGGCTTTACGCAGCCGTCCAGACCCAGTTCCCCGATAAAAGCCGACTTCTCAAGCCCGGCCTCTGACGCCTCCCCAAGACAGCAGAGCACTGCCGCTGCAATTGCCAAATCATAGGCCGTCCCTTCCTTCCTTATATCCCCGGGCGACAGATTTACCATCACCTTTTTCGGCGGCAGATGAATCCCCGCATTTTTAAGAGCCGTCCTGACGCGTTCCTGTGCTTCCCTGACCGCTTCGGAAAGAAACCCCACCATAATAAAGCCGGGCAGTCCGTCGCTGACATCGGCCTCCACCGCAACCGGAAACCCTTCCACGCCGTGAACCCCGAAACTGTTAATTTTACTGAACAAAAATAAGGCCTCCTTTATCATAATTTAAATGCTGTGTGTTGGAATAATGCTGTGATGTTCTTGAAACTTCTGAAAATAGAATATTGATTTGAGATTGACAAGTCTAGCGTTAACTTTGACGTTTAACCTATGATAGCTATTTTATCATATCAAGACCGGGCTTGCAAGAATGGAAATCAGAGACCGTAACCGGAGCAGCTTTAACGCTGCTGTTCACTGATAGCGTCATTTAGTCAGCACTGCCATGAAATGGAGATTTAACTGAGGTTTGGAGGACGCG
>NZ_KE992879.1:0-2639 GCF_000466485.1 [Clostridium] symbiosum ATCC 14940
TTTCAAAAAGTTCTTGACATATCACCAGAATGCTGTTTGTTTTTTGATTTGTTATTTGTTCTGTAGATAAGATACCATAAAAAATGAATGAAGTCCGTAACAAATGTTACGAAAACAAAAAAACTGTAAGAAAATGGAAGTCTGGAATATTCAGGCTGGATTTCTGTACGCATTCTGCTATAATTAGTAGGACATGGCCCCAATAAGGGAATGGCTACAACTAAAGGAGAATGAACATGAGACAGAAAACACTATCAATCGAACAAATCGTATTATGCGGCATGTTTGCCGCACTTGTTGCCACCGGCGCATTTATAAAAATAAGTATCCCCGTACAGCCTTTTCCTATGCATTTTACCCTGCAGTTCTTTTTTGTTCTGCTGGCTGCTTTTGTACTGGGCGGGAAATTGGGAAGTGCCAGCGTCCTTGCGTATCTCGTAATTGGGCTAGTTGGAGTTCCCGTCTTTGCGGCAGGAGGCGGACCGGCTTATCTGGTGCGCCCGACCTTCGGCTTTCTGCTGGGGTTTGCAGGCGCCGCCTATACGACAGGAACACTTTCTGAGCGCTTACACCGACATACGTTTCTGAATCTTCTGGCAGCGGCATTTGCCGGTATGATGGTCATGTATCTGTCCGGGATGCTTTACTTTTATTTTATCAGCAATTACGTAATCAGTATGCCCGTAACGTGGGGAATCGTGCTTGTAAATTGTTTCCTGCTTACGGTGGGAGGTGATTTCCTCCTCTGCGTGCTGGCGTCCGCTCTGGCAGTCAGGCTGCTTCCGATATTACAGAAGATACGGTAAAACTTAAATTTTTATGACAATTTCATTTGTTTTGAAAAAACGGTGGAAATTCGGCTTGTGGTCGTGCTATATTATAAACAGGCTGCTAAACGGCCAAAACAAAAACAGATAGAGGTTGAAAGAATGAGAAAAAGAAAGGTCTTAAGAACTCTGGGAGCGGTGTCGGTTCTGGCGCTCGCGTTCAGCTTTACTACTCTGGCAGATGACGCGTCGCAGTTTGTGACGGGGACAGATGTGAATGGTATTGTGATAGGAGGACTTACAGAAGCAGAAGCAAAGGCGAAAATCGAGCAGTCCTACGCTTCGAGCTACAACCTGACAATTATTGAGAAAGACGGAAAGAAAGAGAATATTAACGGTACGGAGATTGGGTACAGGGTAACGGTCCCTGACAATCTGAAAGAAATTCTGAGCCAGCAGAATAACACGGGACGCCAGTCAGGACCTTCTTCCGATAATTCCCATACACTGGAGCTTCAGGCTTCCTATGACGAAGCGCTTCTCACGGCGAGAATCCGTGGACTGGAATGTATAAACGGAGGCAGCATCATCACGACGGCGGATGCCCGTATCTCGCCTTATCAGGAGGGACAGCCCTTCACGATTATACCGGAAGTGCAGGGCAATAATGTGGATGCGGCAAAGACGGAAGCGGTAATTAAGGCCGCAGCTGCCTCCGGACAGAGCCAGGTGAATCTGGTGGAGAACGGATGCTATTATACGGTGCAGGTTACAAAGGACAATGAACAGTTAAAGGCGCTCTGCGATAAGATGAACCAGAGTAAAGACATGGTAATCACATATAATTTCGGCGAGAATAAGGAAGAGCTCACCGGCGCCGTGTTCACCAGCTGGTTCACCGGTTCCAAGGACGGACAGATTCAGGTTGACAGAAATGCCGCCGCAGCCTACATTGCTGCATTGGCGGCCAAGTATGACACGGCCGGAACCGCCAGGGTTTTTCATACGGCGACAGGCAAGGATGTGACACTAACAGGCCCGTACGGCTGGAAACTCAATCAGGCAACAGAGGTTGAGGCGTTAATCGCGATGATCCGGATGGGACAGAGCCAGACATGGGAACCTCAGTATACCGCCTCCGCCGCCAGCAGGACGGCTCCTGACTGGGGGAACACCTATGTGGAGATTGATCTGGGCGGCCAGCATGTCTATATGATTAAGGACGGAGCGATCGTTTGGGATGCCCCGTGCGTCACGGGCAATGTGTCGAAGAACTATACGACTCCGGAAGGAATATACAGCCTCACCTACAAGCAGACGGACAGAATCTTAAGAGGCGCCAAGCAGGCGGACGGCACTTATGAGTATGAGAGCCATGTGGATTACTGGATGCCGTTCAACGGTGGAATCGGTCTTCATGATGCGGACTGGAGAAGCAAATTCGGAGGCACGATATATCAGTACGGCGGAAGCCACGGATGTATCAACCTGCCGCCGGCGAAGGCGAAAATTCTGTATGATCTGGTCTATACAGGCATTCCGGTCATCTGTTACAATTAAACTGAAACGGTAAAGAGCGGGGAGACCTTACGCTGCTAACGATAACCTGTCCGCTCTGCGTACAGGTCACCGCCATCGATAAAAAAGATGCGGGATTCACTTCGAAATGAATCCTGCATCTTTTTTTGAGGCTTGTGTGAGCACGCAGTGCGGAGCAATCCGGTATCAAAGGGGGCAAAAGACCTTTAGATCCCAACATCTTAACAGGATATTTCTCCTGTAAATAAAAACCGCTTTGCGGGGGAACGCACTGCGGCGGTAGGGAATAATGCCGCTACAGCGACCCGCCGCAGGCGGAGAATCCCGCTCTCG
>NZ_KE992879.1:2739-6437 GCF_000466485.1 [Clostridium] symbiosum ATCC 14940
GACCCGCCGCAGGCGGAGAATCCCGCTCTCGGGAGTCTTTATCGGTACAGCTAAAGAGTAGAGCATGTTTTACCGGTTTCGGAACATGTCATTTAACTGTTGTAAAAGCTCGACATCGGAAGAGGACAGCTTTAAGTTAGTCTCAAGTGTCCTTCCGTCCGTTGTTTTCACCGACAGCTCTATAATATTGCCTTCGGCCAGGCCGTTTTGATAAACGGCATTCAAAAACATCGGAAATTTCGGATGGTTTTTTACAAATGTATCACAGGAATTTTTAATCAGCAAAAGTTCCATTGGGTTCATGGCGCACCTCCTATAATAAATTATTATGTGGCAGCAAAAGAAAAAGACCGCAGAATGAGGCGGTGATTGAAGAAGCTGCCTTCCTATTATAATAAACGCCCGGATTCCTGTCAATTCGGTCAGAAGGGCCGGGGAAACGTGACTAAATCACAGAATGCCGGTAATAGACGGTAATATAATAGCAGCAGACGGTGAAATGCAGGAAACGAAACCGGACGAATGAAAGAGTTGATTCGTACAATATAGAGTTAAGTTGAAAGGCGGATATGATGATGGAAAATAAGAAAAGACGGACATTGATAATCGGGGGAGTAGCGGGAGGGGCCACTGCGGCGGCCAGACTCAGAAGGAGGGATAATGACAGGGAGATTATTGTATTCGAAAAGGGAGAATACATTTCCTATGCAAACTGTGGGCTGCCCTATTATGTTGGAGGCGTTATCAAAGACAGAAACGCGCTGCTTCTGATGAACCCGGAGACAATGAAAGCGCGTTTTGATATTGATGTTAGAATATCAAGTGAAGTGACCGCAATAGACAGAGAGAATAAGAAACTGGCCGTTTTTGATAAAATGTCGGGGGAGACATATGAGGAACCTTACGATGACCTTGTGATCGCAACAGGCTCTTCCCCCGTGGTTCCTCCGATCCCGGGGATTGACGGCGAGGGAATTCATACACTTTGGACGGTGCCTGATACGGATCGGATAAAGAGGATAGTGGAGGAGAGAAAGCCCGAAACGGCAGCAGTCATAGGTGGCGGTTTTATCGGCCTGGAAATGGCTGAAAATCTGCAGAAGGCTGGCATCGGCGTAAGTGTAATTGAAATGCAGAATCAGGTGATGGCGCCGCTGGATTACGAACTGGCGGAACTGCTTCATGAAAATATGACAATGAACGGCGTGGAACTGATTCTGGGGGACGGAGTCGTTTCATTTGTAGCCCGGGATGACGGCTCCACCCTAATTAACCTGGCCGGAGGCCGGACAATCAGGGCAGAGATGGTACTGCTCTCCATTGGGGTAAAGCCGAACAGCGCTTTGGCACGTGCTGCGGGACTTAAGGTGAACGCTCGGGGAGGCATTGTGACGGATCAGTTTCTGAAGACTTCCGATGAAAACATTTATGCGGTAGGAGATGTCATTGAGGTCGAGAATTTTGTCCTGCAAACGCCTGCCATGATACCGCTTGCGGGGCCGGCCAACAGACAGGCCAGAATCTGCGCCGACAATCTGGCCGGCGACAGGAAAGAATACCATGGAACAATGGGGACCTCCGTTGCCAAGGTATTTGACAACACGGCAGCTGTTACGGGAGCTAATGAAAAAACCCTGAGGGTAATGGGAATGGTAAAGAATAAGGATTATTATTCTGTTCTGATCAGCCAGAAATCCCATGCGGGATATTATCCCGGTTCGACAGTCCTGCATATGAAAATGCTGTTCGGCAAAGACGGCAGGCTGTTTGGCGCCCAGGCTGTAGGCCCGGACGGGGCGGACAAACGGATAGACGTGATAGCATCGGTTATGCGCAGCCACGGAACTATTTATGATTTAGAGGAACTGGAGTCCGCCTATGCGCCGCCTTTTTCTTCAGCCAAAGATCCTGTGAATATGCTTGGTTTTACTGCTGAGAACATTCTCACCGGATTAGTGTCATTCATCAGCTGTGCAGAACTTGACGAGCTGTCGCCCGCTTCCCGGCCGGCGCAGGATATGACGATTCTGGATGTGAGGGAGGAGATTGAATTCCTGGAATACCACATCCCGGGTTCCGTCCACATTCCTCTCGGAAAGCTTCGGGGAAGACTGGACGAACTTGATAAAAATAAAATGACGGCCGTTATCTGTGCCGTCGGAATCAGGGCTTATAATGCAGCCCGCATTCTGATGCAGAACGGTTTTGGCCAGGTACGGGTTGTGGAGGGAGGAATCAATTTTTATAAGTCACAGCACTTTAGAGATTTTGATAAAGAGCTTCATGTTATTCCGGCAGAAATACCGGGATGCCCTCTTGACATGGGAAAAGGAAGGAGTTAGAAAAGAAACCATTATTTACCGGTATATCTTCCAAAAATTTTATGATATTATAGTTTTGTAACAGAAATGTAATAATTTTGAAACAACTAGGAGGATTTACCATGAAGAAATTACGTTTACTTTCAGCTGCAGCTCTGACCGTCATGATGGTTGCCGCAGCGCCGGCAATGACATCACAGGCTGCCATGTTTACGACTTGTGTTCCGGGAAACAGCTCCGGTATTATATTTAATTCAGGAATGCTTTCAGGAGGTTTCGGACAGAGAGGCGGAAACTGCCAGAGCGGAAGCAATTGTCAGAACGGAACAGACTGCTTCGGCGGAAACTGCCAGAACGGAACAGACTGCTTCGGCGGAAACTGCCAGAGCGGCAATGACTGTTTCGGCGGAAGCTGCCAGAACGGCAATGACTGTTTCGGCGGAAGCTGCCAGAACGGTAATACAGGAGCCGGATGGCAGAACGGAATCCAGACACTTCCTTCATTTGGCGGAATGCCGGTAGCATCCATGCAGGGTTCCTGCAGATAAACAGGTAACGGGAGAAATCCTAATATATAGAATAAAAAACAGACCGTATAGTGCCAGTCCGAAAACTGCCGCTGTGCGGTCTGTTTATGCGTTGCCGCATCACTTATTTTCCTTCTGCAATAATGATCTCCTGTGCATAGGGAAGAGTCTTGATCCAGTCACAGAAAGTATGCCACTCAGCCAGCTTGTGATCCTTTCTCGCATAATAAATATTGATCAGCGTCTCATAGTTGAAGGAGCATGTTCTGAGCTGGTTATAGCTGGAAGGCAGAAGCTGAATCATATCATACCAGTCATCTTTGCTTTTGGTTTCCAGGTATCTGAGGCGGATTTCTTCCAGCTTGTCCACAACGGAATGCATAAATTCCTGCGTTGCAGGTGTCATGTGGTCACAGCTGAAATCTTCCGGCGTAAACGGTTTGCTTGCGATTTTATGCATGGTGCTGCAGGAGTTTGCCACGGTTGCAATTTTATATGTATCATATTCTTTCCACCAGTAGAGCGGGGCTGTAATGTCTACAGATACGAGGATCTGACGGACATATTTGCGGTGGTCGCTGCCGGCCATGCGAAGCTTTTTTGCCAGATTCAAATCATTTGGCCCCAGGATATAACGGCCCTGCTCATCGTAGAAGCTGTCCGTGCGATTCCAGCTGTTCAGCGGGTTTCTGGCGCCGCGAAGCGCATTTTCCATATTCATTACGCTGGTTCTTTCTAATGTAATCATGGTAATTCCTTTCATTGCTTTCCTGTTTTATTGATACTAGGATTATTATATCAGAATCGAGGTAAAAATCAAATGGAGATTTAGTTAAGCAGGTGAGGACGC
>NZ_KE992880.1 GCF_000466485.1 [Clostridium] symbiosum ATCC 14940
TCCGGACGCGTCCTCCACACCTCAGTTAAATCTCTATTTTACCGTCTCATGCTGATCCAGCGGTTTTACATGGATATTGCTTCTGTATTCCGTCTCGGCCCAGTTGATGGTTTCTGCAATATAGGCCTCAGGATTCAGGGTCACCCCGTCAAGCATAAAATCTTTGAACTTCTGGTAACCGGCTCTGTCGATAAGATGTCCTCCGTGAAGGTAGACCGGTTTTCCGCCCAGAACCCATTCGGAGAATTTGGGCCAGTTGCTCATGATTGCCAGTACGCTGTCTTCGGTCAGCCAGTTGGCAAACATTTTACCCATTCTGGGATACTGCTTGCCTGTTCTTCCTCCGATCACAATCTTATAAAAGTCTTTGTCCGGCCGTCTCCATGCACCGGCGGGACAGGCGATGACGCATTCTCCGCAGCCTACACAGCAGCAAGGGTCTTTGTCAACCTTTCCTTTATCATTCAGTGAAAGGACGCGGGTTGCGGCTCCTTTGCATTTATCGACACAGGCGCCGCAGCCAATACACCGGTCGATATCGTAGATCGGCTTTGTGCAGCCGATAATGCCGAAATCCTGGAAATGCCCTTTGGCGCAGTCGTTGGGGCAGCCTGCTATGGATACCTTGATATGGTATGGGTTGGGGTAGACTAATTTTTCAATTTTATGGGCCATTTCCTGCGTATTGACATTGCCCTTAATGCAATGGATACCGCCGATACAGGCCATAATGTTTCTCGGCCCGATAAAAGGGTAGCCGTTGGAGGTGTCCATCTTCACGTCGCACATATCGCGTTCGATTGCGTCCAGGTAAGGACGAATGTATTCATTTACCGCCGGAATATTTTCGGCTTTGATGCCCGGCACATTTAAGGTCTGCCGCATTCCCAGATGGAATGAGCCGTTGCCCCAGGTATTACAGATGTAGCTAACAAGCTCAAGCCATTTCGCGTCGATCACCGCTCCCGGCACGCGAAGCTGCAGCATGAATTCTCCTGCAACCTTGGACTGGCGGAAACAGTTATTTCTTAATTTACCTATATTTATATCGCTCACAGCAATTTACCTCCTAATCTACCAGTTTTTTTCCGACCGTATAATTAAATACAGGCCCGTCCAGACAGACATAAGTTTCGTCAATTCTGCAATGTCCGCATTTGCCGATGGCGCAGGACATTTTCCTCTCAAAGGACATCCAGATTTTATCCTCGGGAACCTGATGTTCCAGAAGGCTTTTTGCTGCAAATTTCATCATAACCGGAGGTCCTACCACAAGACATTCATAATTGCCGCCAAATGAGCTAAAGGGGATCTCCTTTACAAATTCAGTGACCATTCCCTTATTCCAGCCAGGATAGTCCTCATTGTCCAGAGTGCAGATGACATGGAAATGACCTGCCTGTTTCCACTGTTCCAGTTCATCGGTAAACAAAATACTCTGTGAATTTTTAAAGCCCAGGATTAAATAGATTTCTTTTGCATAGCCGGGCTCCGAATATAGCTGGTTAATCAGGCTCTTGACCGGTGATACTCCGGTTCCTCCGGCTATGATAACAACATTCTTTCCTTTCAGCTGTTCGGTGGGCCAGCCGTTACCGTAACATCCTCTGATAAAAATATTACTGCCTTTTTTCAGGTTGAAAAGTTCATCCGTCACCTTTCCGACCTTTCGGATTGTAAAATCGGCGTATCCGTCGCCAAAACCGCTGATGGAGATGGGAGCTTCACCGATTTTAGGCAGGGAGAGCTGCATGAATTGTCCGTGTCTGATGGGAAGTTCATTTTCGACCCGGAAGGTCCACTCCGCATCCGTCTGTTTTAATATATCGATGATTTTATGTGCCTGTGGCTTTACCGGATTATTGAGCATGGCTAACTTCCTCCTCTTGCTTTATTTCTTTAATTGCCTTTGACAGCTTATTCAGCGTTTCGGGATATCCGATCAACTGCGGACACCTTGCCGAACACCTGCCGCAGCCCACACACATCGGGCCGGTATGAAATCTCGCGTTATGTCCGTATACTTTATGTAATATCTTATAGCGGTATTTTTCGGAAATTTTATGACGGAAACAGGCGCCTCCGGCCATGCGGTCAAAGCCGTCCACCATACAGGAGGAGCAGGTTCTCCTTCTTTCTCCGGCCTTTCCGTTCTGTGTATAAATAATATCGGTGGTTTCAAAACAGGTACAGGTGCTGCAGGCTACGGTACAGGCTCCGCAGGCAATACATCTGGCGTCGAATTCATCCCACATCGGATGAGACTTCAGTTTGTTTGCCAGATCGAGATTATCAATCACCGGAAAATCAACCTTTAATTTATTTTCTGCCGGAAAGGTGATTTCATAATCTGTCTCCCCGCATCCGTCAAAATATTTGCTGAAGCAGTCATCCTTTACCTCGATGTACGCTCCGTCCTCACCAAAAGAAAATGCGATGGAGTGCATATCCGTGACGTTGGAGCCTGTGCTGCAGCAGAAACAGCCGTCAAATTGTTCCTGACATTCAATCAGCGCAAACTTTACCTTTTCCCTTCTCCTTTGATAAAAAGGATCGGCAATGCCGCCGTTCTCATAGTAAATCTGATCCTGAATCTTAATTGCATTGATATCGCAGGCCCTTCCAAAAACGAGCAGATCCCTAGAGTCCTCAAGCTTGCTCTCCCTGAATTCATCATCGGTAAAATAGAATAAAGTCTGGGTAATCGGAGTGATCACCTCTTTCATTGCATAGGTAGATCTCTCGCGGAACTCTATCTCCTCGTACCGCTCAACCTCCCGATAGAGGATGGAATCTTGTCCCGAATATCTCCCTCCGGAGGGGATTCTGACAGGCGCATAAATAGCGTACTTTTCTTTCAGGACGGCAAAAAGTTTATTTATGTCTGCTATTGTAAGCTGATAGGTTTTTGGGCTTCTCATTTTTTTACTTCCTTTCCTGTTTTTGCCCTGCGGGCTGGCTGCTATGGCTGACCGTACCAGTGAACAGAAACATGATGAAACATGATAACTATTCTGTTACTGTTCTGTGCATCGCGAAGCATGTTGCTGGTCACAAACTGCGGTTTACAGCAGGGCTGTGAACAGTAACGCTATTCTATGTAAGTCTATTATAAAGCTTGCCCTGCCATTCGTAAAATGCTAAACTTGTTATAAACTCATAGCATAATATCTATGTATTGCAGGGAGCGGACAAAGGAGAAAAGATTATGACGATCCGGGATTTTGAGATTTTTATTGCCGTGGCCGAAACGGGTCAGATGGGGGTAGCCTCCAGAAAGCTGTATATCACACAGCCCACGGTCAGCCATGCCATTATGCAGATAGAAAAAGAATATCACGTTAAATTATTTGAGCGGCTTTCCAAAAAGCTTTACATAACGGAAACAGGCAGGGAATTTCTGGAATATGCCAGACATATTACTGCCACCTATCATGAGATGGAGCAATTTCTGTATCATGCATCGAGCCAGCAGTGCATTCATATAGGGGCATCCCTTACGGTAGGCAGTTTTTTTCTCAGCGATATCATCACCGGATATGAGGCGGAAAACCCGAATGTGAATATCCGGGTTTATATTGATAACTCTATGAACATCATCCGGAAAATTTCAGAGGGGACCCTGGATGTTGCCGTGATTGAGGGGAACGTAAAGACGAAGGATGTGATATTTAAAGATATTTTTGAGGATGAGATGGTCCTTATCTGCGGGAAAACCCATCCGTTTGCGGGCAGGTCCTCCATAAACCTGACGGATTTGGCGGGGAAGGCTTTTGTACTGAGGGAAGAAGGTTCCGGTACGAGAGAATTTCTTACCGATCTCACCGAGAACAGAGGGATTCCGATTGTAGAAAAATGGATCTGCCACAGTTCTGATTCCATTATTAATATCGTTGCCTCAGGTCAGGGAGTCTCTATATTGTCAAAGTCATTGTTAAGACACCATGATGAGGTTAACCAGATTGCAATCAATGATTTTTCTTTGAAAAGAAGCTTTAAGATCGTTTACCATAAGGATAAATTTCTTTCCACGGGATTAAGAAAACTGATTGCCGGCATTGAGAATAAGTTTCACAGTAATACCTGGTAAAACGATAACCTGCACGCTCCGCATACAGGTCACCGTCATCAATGATAACCTGCACGCTGAGCGCACAGGTCACCGCCTTCACATTGAAGGCGGTGGAAAAATTAATGTTTCAGGCCATACGGGCTTTCCCTGCGTCTGCCTGTATACCGTAGACTACGCGTGCAGTCACGGCAATAAGTACGACGGCCGCGCCCATAATGGACTTGCTTCCCGGAGCCTCTCCGAGAAAAAGAAATACCCAGACCGGATTCATGACCGGATCAATGATGGGAAGGAGAACCGTCTCGAGAGCGGAGAGGCCGGTGCTGGCGGCGGCGTAGAGCGTGTAGGTCAGCGCGCACAAAATACCGGCCAGCAGCAGGAAGAAAAATCCGCTGGTATCTAAAGGCCCGGCTGTCGCAATAAACGGAATACCGACGATTGCCGTTAAACACAGCGATGACGGCCGAATCAATGTGAAAATTCCGAAATAAAATCGTAAGGAAGACTTCGGTTTCTAACGCTTGCAACTGATTAGTGCATGCATTATACTAGAGTGTGTCTGCAAATTCATTCCCATCATCTGCACGCTCTAAACAGTAACGGCAGAGGGATGCGTGGTAACTTAAAAGGAGAGTAATATTAATGAAAATTAAGTGGGCGGCAATTGCAGCCGCAATTATGTTAACAAGTTCGGCCCAGACGGTTTTTGCCGGAGATACCGTTTATGTAAACTGTGACGTATTGAGATGCCGTTCATCAGAAGAAATCAAAGACGGCAATATTGTAACGAATTTCTATTATGGAGATAAGCTGGAGCGGGTCGGTTCCGACGGCGAATGGACCGCAGTGCTTGTGAACGGACAGAAGCGCTATGTTGCATCGGCCTACCTGAGTACGGCACAGCCGGTTAAGAAGGCGGCTGCACAGAATACATCGGGACAGAGCGGCGCGGCGGCTTCGGGAAACTCTGATTCTACCGTATCAGGTACGGAGGTCGGTTTGTCCGCAAACTATAAGTATGCCGAGTTTTCCAAGATTAACAGTGGAAAAGCGATTCTGTACAAGAGTACCGCCGCTTCCAGAAAGAATAAGACGGTCTGCGTCAATGCGGGCCACGGGACAAAGGGAGGAAGCAGCGTCAAGACGCTGTGCCATCCGGACGGAACGCCCAAGGTGACTGGCGGAACCACCGGCGCCGGAGCGACTACGGCGGTTGCGGTTTCCGGCGGAATGACGTTTGCCGACGGTACCGCGGAGAGCAAAGTGACGCTTCAGATGGCGAAGATTTTGAAGGACCGTCTGCTGGCGGAAGGGTACGATGTCCTGATGATACGTGAATCGGACGACGTCCAGCTTGATAATATTGCCAGGACCGTAATTGCCAATAATAATGCGGACTGCCATATCGCACTGCACTGGGACTCCACCAGCAGCAACAAGGGCTGCTTTTATATGAGCGTTCCAAACAATGCCTCTTACAGGGCTATGGAGCCGGTGGCGTCCAACTGGCAGCAGCATAATAAGCTGGGGGATTCCCTGATAACCGGTCTGAAAAACGCCGGAAATAAAATTTTCTCCGGCGGCAGCATGGAGATGGATTTGACACAGACCTCCTTCTCCACCATCCCGAGTATTGATATTGAGCTGGGAGATAAGGCGTCAAGCCATTCGACGGAAACCCTGAACCAGCTTGGAGACGGGCTGACAGCAGGAATTAATGCATTTTTTGGTTTTTAACGCAGGAAGCGCTGTTTCCTTTCATAAATCGTGGTATTTATGGCAGAAACAGCGCTTTTTTCAGCATTTCCTGTTAACAGGCCGTTAAAAAACCTTGGATTGTACGGAGATTTGTACAAAATGCTTAATTTTGTTGGATTTTACAACTAAATTTCTTTGCAATTGATATTGCATTTTTTAACCTGAAGTACCATAATATGGGGAAGCGAAGAAGTTGAGGGCCTTTTCCGGGAATCCGATTACAGGAAACCGGCATTGGCCTTTTGTAATTTTCGGTGACAGGCCCCTGGGGGCATCCGGCCGCCGGTTACTGAAACATCTTCACAAATACTATTATAGGGGAGGGATATAAGACGGACACACTTTCAAAGGCCCTGATGGAAGAATTGAATGCCAAAGTCGTATTCACAATACCCGTATTCGGCGGAATCCCAGTATACGAGTCGGTTGTGGCGACATGGTTCATTATGGCGGTTCTTGTTCTTCTTTCCATCATCTTTGTAAGAAACCTGAAGGTGGAAAAGCCGGGGAAACTCCAGTTGTTTCTGGAAACTTCCATTGGCTTTCTGAGGGATTTCTTCCTGGATCTGGTCGGGGAAGAAGGGAAAGGTTACATTCCGTATCTGATTTCGACGGCGCTCTTTATCGGCGTTGCCAATCTGATTGGCATAGCGGGTATCACACCGCCCACGAAGGATTTGAATGTGACGGCCGCGCTGGCAGTGATCAGCATTGCGGTAATTGAATATGCCGGATTTCATAAGAAAGGCATGAAGGGATTCATTAAGAGTTTTGCAGAACCGGTGGCGTTTATACTGCCAATCAACATTATGGAGATTGCTATCCGTCCCGTGTCTCTGTGCATGCGGCTTTTCGGCAACGTGCTGGGCTCATTCGTAGTAATGGAATTAATCAAGCTGGTGGCCCCGCTTATCGTGCCGATTCCGTTCAGTTTTTATTTTGACATTTTTGACGGTCTGATTCAGGCATACGTATTTGTCTTCCTGACCGCTCTGTTCATCAAAGAACAGCTTGATTAAAAAAAATATTCGAATACAAAAATTAAAGGAGAGAATTATTATGTCAACATTAATCGCAATCGGAGCAGCAGTGGCAGTACTTACAGGTATTGGAGCAGGTATTGGTATCGGTATCGCAACTTCTAAGGCAGTGGAAGCAATCGCAAGACAGCCGGAGGCTGAGAGCAAGATCAGCAAGGCTCTTCTTCTTGGATGCGCCCTTGCGGAGGCTACCGCTATTTACGGTTTTGTTATTGCTCTTGTAATTATCTTATTCTTAAAATAACTGAGAAAGGCAGGTGGGAGAAGTGTTACAGTTAAACTGGAACCTTGTCTTTGAAATCATTAACCTGATTATCCTCTGTCTTTTGTTGAAAAAATTTCTGATTAAGCCTGTTACGGCCGTTATGGATAGGAGACAGGCAATGATATCCGACGGGCTGTCAAATGCCAGAAACAGCGAGGCCCAGGCAGATGAACTTAAGAACCGTTATGAAGCGGCTCTCAGGGATGCCAGAAATGAGTCCGGACGTTTGATTGAAGAAGCGAAAAAACGGGCGCAGGAGGAATCGGATCGGATTCTGAAAGAAGCCGGAGATCAGGCGGCAGATATCATGAGGAAAGCAGAGAAAAATATTGAAAATGAAAGAGAAAAAACCATGGCTGACCTCCAGTCCCGCATTGCTGAACTGGCTGTAAGCGCGGCCAGAAAGATGACCGGGGATACCGGGCACGGATCGGAAGATTCGCTGCTGTATGACCGTTTTTTAAAGGAGGCCGAGGGACATGAGACAGACATCCGTTAATTACGCCCGCGTTCTGGCAGAGCTGTCCGTCCCGGCAGACGATTTGAGGAATGCCGCCGCGATGCTTAAAGGGACGCCCGCTTTGAAGCAGATGCTTGAAAATCCGCTGATTCCCAGGGAGCAGAAGGAGAAGGTAATCGACCGGGTATTTCCGGAGTCCGTCAGAAATTTTCTGAAGGTGGCCTGCCTCCATGAAAGGACAGGACAAATTGAGGAAATTTTTGAATGCTACGAGGAATACTTAAGGCGGCAGGATGGGATCCTGAGAGCCGAGCTTACCTGCGTGACTCCGCCTTCTGAGGAACAGCTTCAGGGAATGAAGAAATACCTTTGCAGAAGGTACCGGAAAAATGACGTGACCTTCGATATCCGGGAGGATGCGTCCCTGCTGGGCGGCTTCATCCTGAAGGCAGGAGATTTTGAATATGACTACAGCCTGGACGGACGCCTTAAGAGGCTGCAGCATAAATTGACACGGAGGTGAGAAGAGTGAGTTCGATGAGTTCAGATGAAATTATTTCCATACTGAAAGAAGAAATTGAAAATTATGATGATATATGCAAAGAGCAGGAGACGGGCACCGTTATCTCCGTGGGCGATGGAATTGCCAGAATCTACGGCATGGATCATGCGATGTACGGCGAGGTCATAACCTTTGAGTGCGGCCTGAAAGGAATGGTGCAGGATATCCGGCAGGACAGCATCGGCTGTATCCTCTTTGGCAAGGATACGGAGATTGGCGAAGGAACCCGCGCTTCCAGAACCGGAAAAAAAGCTGGCGTCCCCGTGGGAGATGCCTGTATCGGCCGTGTAATTGATGCCCTCGGCGCCCCGATTGACGGAAAAGGAGAGATTAAGACCGACGATTACCGTCCGGTTGAGGAGGAGGCCCCCGGCATTATTGACCGCCAGGCGGTTAACCAGCCTCTGGAGACGGGAATCCTGTCGATTGACTCCATGTTCCCCATCGGCAGAGGCCAGAGGGAGCTGATTATCGGCGACCGTCAGACAGGCAAGACCTCCATAGCCACAGATACGATCCTGAACCAGAAGGGAAAAGGCGTTATCTGTATTTACGTGGCAATCGGCCAGAAGGCATCAACGATTGCAAAGCTGGTCTCCACCTTTGAAAAGTACGGCGCGCTTGAATATACGACGGTCATGGCGTCCACTGCCAGCGACTGTGCGCCGCTCCAGTACATTGCGCCGTATGCAGGCACTGCGCTGGCTGAGTATTTTATGCACAAGGGAAAAGATGTGCTGATTGTATATGACGATTTGTCAAAGCATGCGGTGGCTTACCGTGCGTTATCCCTGCTGCTTGGACGTTCACCGGGACGTGAGGCATATCCGGGAGATGTATTCTACCTGCATTCCAGGCTGCTTGAGCGTTCCAGCCGTCTGAGCAGCGCGCTGGGCGGAGGCTCCATCACGGCGCTGCCGATTATTGAGACCCAGGCGGGGGATGTGTCGGCTTATATTCCGACCAACGTTATCTCCATCACCGACGGACAGATTTTCCTGGAGAGCGATTTGTTCTTCTCGGGTATGAGGCCTGCCGTTAACGTCGGCCTGTCCGTATCGCGTGTCGGCGGTGCGGCCCAGTTTAAAGCGATGAAGAAGGCCTCGGGAAGTATCCGTATCGATTTGGCTCAGTACCGTGAGATGGAGGTATTTACCCAGTTCAGCTCCGATTTGGACGCTGCGACAAAAGAACAGCTTCAATATGGAAAATCGCTGATGGAGCTTCTGAAACAGCCGCTCTACCATCCTCTCAGCCTCCATGAGCAGGTTATCACGCTCTGTGCGGCAACCCATAAGATTTTTATGGATGTGGAGGTAAAGCAGATTAAGGAATTCCAGGAGGATATGCTCCGGTATTTTGAACAGATTCATCCTGAGATTGTAAAAGAGATAGAAGAGAAGAAGGAACTGCCGGAGACGCTGATTCAGGCGATTGTGAAAGCGGCAGGGGAATATAAAGCTGACAGAGGCAGGTGATGACAAATGGCAAGTATTAAAGAGATCCAGACCAGGATGAAGAGCATCCAGGACACGATGAAGATTACGAATGCCATGTATCTGATATCCTCCTCTAAGATGAAGAAGGCGAAGAAGGTCCTTGCGGATACGGAGCCTTACTTCTTCGGCGTGCAGCGCGCGCTGGACCGTATGCTGCGCCATCTTCCCGATACGGAAAAGGAAAACCGGTATCTGGATCAGCGCCCTGAGATAGCTCCCGGGGATCGGAAGATCGGCCTGATCGTGGTCACGGCCGACAAGGGGCTGAACGGCGCCTACAACCATAACATTATCAAGATGGCGGAGGAACGCCTGAAGCTTCCGGGACACAGGAAGCTATATGTGCTGGGAGTAGTCGGCCGCCAGTATTTCGGCAAGCTGAAGGATGTGGATATGGACGGCAGCTTCCGCTATACGGTTCAGAAACCGACCATGCACCGGGCCAGATTGATTTCCGAGACAATGGTGGACGGATTTCTGAACGGGGAGCTGGATGAAGTCTTTATCCTGTTTACCGAGATGGTAAATTCGATGAAAGAGGAGCCGAAGCTGAAACAGCTGCTCCCACTGAAAAAGGCAGATTTCACGATGTCGAAAATACCGTCGGGAGTCATGCAGGAGAACATCAGCCTCTACCCGTCGGCAGATGAAGTAATGGACAATATGGTGCCGAACTATCTGACCGGCATCATCTACGGATGTCTGGTTGAGGCGTATGCCAGCGAGCATAATGCCAGAATGATGGCAATGCGCTCCTCCACGGACAATGCAAAGGAAATGCTCCGGGATTTGTCCATCCAGTATAACCGCGCCAGACAGGCGGCTATCACGCAGGAGATTACGGAAGTAGTCAGCGGCGCCAATGCGCAGAAAAGAAAGGGATAATTATGGACACAGGCAGAATTATTCAGGTCATGGGACCTGTTGTGGATGTTTCGTTTGAAGGCGGAGTTCTGCCCCACCTGAGGGATGCCCTGAAGGTTCAAAACGGGGACAGAACTTGTATCATGGAGGCCGCCCAGCATATGGGAAATAATGTGGTCCGCTGCATTATGCTGGCCGCCAGCGAGGGCCTTCATAAAGATATGGAGGTGATTCCCACAGGACAGGGAATCAGCGTGCCGGTGGGAGATCAGAACCTGGGGCGCCTTTTCAATGTCCTGGGAGAGACAATTGACGGAGGGGAAGGTCTTAAGGATCAGGAACACTGGGTCATCCACCGCGATCCGCCTTCGTTTGAAGATCAGAGTCCGGTCGTGGAGGTTCTGGAAACCGGCATCAAGGTAATCGACCTGCTGGCGCCCTATGCCAAGGGCGGTAAGATAGGACTGTTCGGAGGCGCCGGCGTGGGCAAGACCGTCCTGATCCAGGAGCTGATTCAGAATATCGCCACAGAGCATGGCGGCTATTCGATTTTCACAGGCGTGGGAGAGCGATCCAGGGAGGGAAATGATCTCTGGGTTGAGATGAAGGAATCAGGTGTTCTCGAAAAGACCGCCCTGGTATTCGGACAGATGAATGAGCCCCCGGGAGCGCGTATGAGGGTTGCGGAAACAGGTCTTACGATGGCTGAATATTTCCGTGACAGGGAGCATCAGGATGTACTTTTGTTTATTGATAATATTTTCCGTTTTGTACAGGCGGGTTCCGAGGTTTCGGCCCTGCTTGGACGTATGCCGTCTGCGGTCGGCTACCAGCCGACACTGGCGAATGAGATGGGAGAACTCCAGGAGAGGATTGCCTCGACGAAGGAGGGCTCCGTCACAAGCGTACAGGCGGTCTATGTGCCTGCCGATGACCTGACCGACCCGGCTCCCGCCACGACGTTTGCCCATCTGGATGCCACGACGGTGCTTTCCAGAAAGATTGTGGAGCAGGGTATCTATCCGGCTGTGGATCCGCTGGAATCCACCTCCCGTATTCTGGAGGCGGAGGTAGTCGGAGAGGAGCATTACGAGACGGCCAGGCGGGTGCAGGAGATTCTTCAGAAATACAAAGAACTTCAGGATATCATTGCCATTCTCGGTATGGAGGAGCTGGCGGAAGAAGACAAGACAACCGTATACAGGGCGAGGAAGATTCAGAAATTCCTTTCCCAGCCTTTCCACGTGGCAGAGACATTTACCGGCGTACCAGGTAAATTCGTGCCGCTGAAGGAGACGATCCGCGGATTTAAGATGATTTTGGACGGTGAGATGGATGACTATCCGGAAAATGCGTTCTTTAACGTGGGTTCGATTGAGGATGTGAAGGCGAAGGCAGATCATGAAAAGACAGAGCAGGAGAAGACGGGAGGCCGGTAAGTATGGGAGAAATATCCACATTTGGCCTTGAGCTGTTTTCCAGCAGCCAGATTTTCTACAAGGGAAGGGCCAGATTTATCAACCTTCCTGCCACGGACGGGGGCCACACATTTCTGCCCCACCATGAAAATGTAATCATTGCCCTGGTACCCGGGACTACGAAAATTGTAACGGAAACCGGCGAGGAGATCACGGCTGTTACAGGCTCCGGCTTTGCCGAGATGATCAATAACCGAGTCCAGGTTTTTGTCCACTCGGCGGAGCATCCCGGCGAGATCGATATCAACAGAGCCAAAGAGGCGCTGGAGCGGGCGGAGGAGCAGCTGCGCCAGAAGCAGTCCATTGCCGAATACCACAGAAGCAAGATGGAGCTGGCCAGGGCGATGTCACGGCTCAGCGAGGCAGGAAAGCGCAAATAACAAAATCGAAGAAAGCTAGAAACGCAAAAATGCGGCGGGAATGTAATATGCTCCTGCCGCGTTTTTTTATTTAACAGGAGAAACTTCCTGTTAAATAAAAACTGCTCCGAGGGGAATCCAGCGAGATTCTTTCTGATATATCCACACGTTATGTTGCACAGAAACGGCAAAAAAAGTCGTTTCGCGCCGCTTAACTCGGGATTTTCGCAAAAAGCAGCGAAAACACCTCGCGGAATACATCATGGCTGAACGGTTACCACGTTATTCATAAGTCAGGTTCATCACAATGCCCTGTGGATAATCCCCGTATTTTTCCCCGAAAATGTTGATTCCCCCGATATGCTTGGCATTGTCTTTGATTTCGATCTTCAGTGAGATATAGGGCCTGGATTCGATGGCTATGTCCCTCAGGCTGATCCCGGCATGGACAAGGCGTCCGTCCATATAACTGCCGTTTTCTTTGACGGAGAATGTCTTAAGCATTCCGTACTGTGTATTTCCATTGGGCCAGGCCGGCGGAGTCAGTTTTCCGCGCCGGGCGCCATAGTCGCCGGGAGAGCAGTAGACCGCCGTCTCCACGCCGTTGATTGAGATAGTTATATCTGAGGGCCAGTTTTCCAGATACCCGGGAGCCTCTGAACACAGTTCAAAACGGAAGGAGATTTCGTTCAGGGTGAGCAGCGGGTTGTGGATATTGGGGAAACGGTATTCAATAAATCCTTTGTGAAACCAAATGAGCTGCGCCCTGCTTCTCACGGGAGAGTAGAAGGAACGGACCGTGTCATAGGAGTCGATGGGGCCGTTTTCATCAGCCAGGCCGCAGGTGGGCTGAACATCGCAGGAATAGTAATTCCCTATCGGCATATCCATGGAAATACTCTTATTGACGGAGTCGATGGAGGAATCGAAGGTTTCTAAGTGAAAGGACTGGATGCTGCAGGTACAAACCCGCATGGAGCCGTGAACCCCGGGCTGAGTCTCCGTCACGATGAGATGGGCCTCCTCCAGTGTCTTTACATGGAGCGCGGCGGAGGACAGGGGGATGTCCAGAATCGAAGCGATTTCCTGCAGGGAGCGCGCGGTATTTCTCAGCATATCCAGGATTTTCAGACGAAGAGGCGAAGAGAGGGCTTTGCCTATTTTCGTAATTGACTCATGATGGGCGGGATTGCCCAGATGCAGATAAATATTTCTTTCTCCAATAATTCTGACAGTACGTTTTTCCCTGGGTGACATGACAGATTCCTTTCTTCCATTTTTTATATTTTTCTTCTATTAATTATAACTCTTTATTACATAAAAAGTAAAGTAAAAAAGCAACTTTTACAAAATAAAAACGATAAAAATGTGAAACATATACAAAAATAAAAAGAATATATAAAAGTATATTGTAAAAAGAGACGAAACGATCTAAAATAAATTATGTAATAAAAACGCGCAATAAGTAAGGGAGGAAATTATTATGAAGAAAATGGTTGCATTAGCAATGGCAGCAACAATGGCACTGTCACTGACCGCATGCGGCAGCTCTGAGAAACCGGCGGAAACTGCGGCGCCTGCGACGGAGGCAGCAGCTCCGGCAGAAGGCTCATCCGAAGCGGCTCCGGCAGAGAGCACGGAGAGTAAAAAAGCGCTGGAGGGTAAGAAAGTGGGATTCGCCCAAACCGACAGTATGTCGGCATGGAGGACAACTGAGACTGACAGCATTAAGGAGTATGTTGAAAATGCAGGCGGCGAATTCATCGTGAAAGACGCAGGCGGCGATATTGCCACGCAGGAGTCCGATATCCGCGATCTCGTAGCGGCAGGCGTAGATTATCTCGTTGTTGCACCGCTTGAGAATAACGGGCTTCAGGGCGCTTTACAGGAAGCAATGGAAAGCAATATCCCGGTTATCCTGGTTGACAGGGCGATTGACGGTGAAGCGGGAACCCATTACACGACGGCGATCATGTCCGATTTCATCTGGGAAGGCGAGCAGTGTGCGAAAGCGCTCACGGAAGCATTGCCGGACGGAGGAAATGTCGTAATTATCAACGGCGGCTATGATTCATCTACCTCCACAGACAGACAGGACGGATTTGTAAAAGGCCTTGACTCCTCCAAGTTCAAGATTGTAGCGGAACAGGACGGCGAGTGGCTGATGGATAAGGCTCAGGCTGTTATGGAGAATATTATCCAGGCCCAGGGCGGAGAGAATATTGACGCAGTATTCTGCGTAACCGATGATATGGTTCAGGGTGCGATGAACGCCATTGAAGCGGCAGGGCTGAAACCGGGCGAAGATATCCTGACACTGGGAATCGACGGAACCAGGGCGGCATTTGAGGCGATTGAAGATGGAAGACAGCTTGCTTCCTGCACCTGCTCCCCGTATTTTGGCGAGATTGTAGTTGAAACTATTACGAATATCATCGATGGAAAAGAGGTTCCGGCTCATATCACGAATGAAGATACACTTTATACAAAGGATAACGTGGTAGTGGAATTAGGTTTCTAATGATTTATCGTTCATGAACGGTGGAAGGCACGTTTCTGCAGCCTGTCACCGACGAAAGCAATTTTCAAACACGCGCTATAAAGACTGCCGCAAAAATCAGATTTTTTGCGGCAGCCTTTTTGAAGGAATAGTTTGAAGGAATAGATTGAAGGAAGAGTAGGAAAAAGGTTACTGTATCGGCCGCAGGACTGTGCTGTTTGGCAGTCTGTGAACAGTAATGTAAAAAGGAGACGCTTATGGCAGAGGTTTTACTGGATATAAAAGGTTTGGAGAAGACATTTCCCGGCGTCAGGGCGCTTAAAGGAGTTAATCTGACGGTGAACAAAGGTGAGATACACGCGCTGATGGGGGAAAACGGGGCCGGAAAATCCACGCTGATCAAGGTCCTGACGGGAATCTACCAGAAGAACGGCGGCACGATTTGCTTTGACGGAGAAGAGATAAATGCCAGGACGCCGATAGAGGCAAATGAAAAGGGAATTTCCACGATCTACCAGGAGTTAAACCTGGTTCTGTTCCAGACGGTTTATGAGAATCTTTTTCTGGGACGGGAACCGAGAACGAAATTCGGCAGCATTGACAGAAAAGCCATGATCAGCGAGGCAAAAAGGATTCTGGAGGAACTGGGGATTGAGATTGACGTGACCAGGCCGTTAAAAAATTATTCCACGGCGATCCAGCAGATGGTGGCTATCGCCAGGGCCGTGAGCATCAATGCGAAGCTTGTGATTATGGATGAGCCGACCTCTTCGCTGGATACCCATGAGGTGCAGGTGTTATTCAGGATTATCAGACAGTTGAAAAGTAAGGGAATCAGTGTGATTTTCATCAGCCATAAGCTGGATGAAATTTTTGAAATATGTGACCGCCTGACCGTATTTAAAGATGGTGAGTATGTGGGAGACTACGATATCGGTGAGCTGAACCAGCTTAAGCTGATTTCACTGATGGTGGGAAAGGACACGGTAGAGCTTGAAAGGAACAAGCAGGGATATGAGTTCGCGAATGCGAAGGTCATAGCCGAGATGAAGGACATCCGCCAGGGGATGCGGCTTAACGGCATCAATATTGAGATTAAGCAGGGGGAAGTGGTTGGCCTTGCGGGCCTCCTTGGCTCGGGGAGGACGGAACTGGCGCAGGTGCTGTTTGGTTCCGGCATGCCTGATAACGGAGAAATTTTCTGGTGGGGAGAAAAGGCCGGTATTCATTCTCCTGCCGATGCGATAAAAAAGGGGATGGGTTTCTGTACGGAGGACAGGAAGACGGAGGGGATTATTCCCCACCTGTCCGTCCGGGAAAATATTACGATTGCCCTGCTCCCGAAACTGAATTCCTTTGGTTTTGTAAAGACAAAGGAACAGGATGAAATAGTCAGGAGTTATATTGACCGGCTGAAGATAAAGACGCCGACGCCGGAGCAGGCCATCTGTAACCTGAGTGGCGGGAACCAGCAGAAGGTACTGCTTGCCAGATGGATGTGCATGAATCCAAAGCTGATGATTTTAGATGAACCGACCCGGGGAATTGATGTGGGCGCCAAAGCGGAGATTGAGCAGTTAATCCAGGAATTTTCAAAGAGCGGAATATCGGTTTTGATGATTTCCTCGGAGATTGCGGAGCTGGAACGGAATTGCGACAGGATTATCGTCATGAGGGAGGGCAGAGTGATCGGCGAACTGGCCGGGGATCAGATCAGTCAGGATAAGGTGATGGAAACCATCGCAAGAGGCAGTGAAAGTGAGGGAAAAACGCATGAATAAGACAAAACAGGATTATCTTCAGTTCGTAAAAAAATACAGCGCAATCACGCTGCTCCTGTTTTTTGTGCTGTTAAACTCCTTATTCACCCCGAACTTTTTCAGGATAGGAAATTTAAATAACGTGATTACCCAGCTTTGTCCGACCATCCTCTGCGGGATGGGGATGACACTCGTTATCTCCACGGGAGGAATCGATATTTCCGTCGGTTCGGTCATGGCCCTGGCGGGGGTGCTGACAGCCAGGCTGATGCCGGAGACGGGACTTCCTGCCGCTGTGCTTGCCGCTGTGGCGGTGTCTGTCGTCGTGGGCTGCTTTACCGGAATTATGGTCGGCAAGCTCAGATTACAGGCAATGGTTATCACGCTGGGACTGATGCTGGGGCTGAGGGGCGTGGCCCAGGTGCTTTGCGGAGGCCGCGACATCTATTTCAACAAGCTGGGGGAAGTGGGAAAACAGCTATCCCTTTGGGGAACCTACAAACTCGGGGGCGTGATTCCGGTGCAGATTATCCCTATTGTCCTGTCCGTGGCAGCAGTCTGGGTGATGATCGAAAAAACGGTGCTTGGACGTCAGATTCAGGCGGTGGGAGATAACTTAAGGTCCAGCTCCCTGGCGGGAATCAACACAGCCAGGACACTGATGATTGTATATGGGCTGAGTACCTTCTTTGCAGCATTTGCCGGGATTTTCCAGGCGGCGAAGGTATCGGTCGCAGCGGGAAGCTCCCTGGGACAGCTTGCGGAGCTGGATGCCATTGCAGCGGTCGTCATAGGCGGCACGCCGATGAGCGGCGGCAAGGCCCATGTGCTTGGAACCGTGGTCGGTGCCCTGATTATGCAGATGATCACACTGACCTGTGTGATGAATAATATACCGGATCAGTATGCCCAGGTGTTTAAAGCAGCGATTATCGTATTTGCGGTATTCATTCAGAGAGAGCAGGCGAAGTAGGAGGTTAAGAAGTATGAAAACAATAAAGAAAATATATAATTCGTTTTATTCGAGAAGTACTATCTTAGCATTTCTGCTTCTGGTAATTATTACAAGCATTCTATTTCAGGATAAGAACTTCCTGACAACTGCCAATGTGTTTAATATTTTGCTGAAAGCGGCTAAGAATGGCGGATTTTTGGCTCTGGGAATGACATTTGTCATTCTGTGTGCGGAGATTGATTTGTCGGTTGGCGCCGTGTTTGCCCTGAGCGGTGTGGTCATGGGCCTTACGGCCCAGGTGAATCCGGTGTTAGGAATTGTCTGCGGGCTTTTAGTCGGCATCGTCTCGGGCCTTATGATTGGCCTGATGGTCACTAAGATGCGCATCTCATCATGGATAGCGTCACTTGCCATGCTCTTCGCGCTGCGCGGAGTGATTCTGATTATTGCGAAGAAATCGGTGGCGGTGACCGGGAATGTTCTGACCTTCGCAGGAACAAAGGTTTTAAAGGGTGTGATACCCGGAATGAACAGCGGAATTTCGATTCTGATACCTCTCCTGTTTCTTGTCACATTTATCTGTATGTATATATCGAGGCATACGAAATTTGGAATGGGGATGTACGCGGTGGGAGGAAACGGCGAGGCCGCCCGGATGATGGGAATTGATGTGGATAAAATCAAAATTAAGGCTTTTATCTGTTCCGGTTTTATTGCGGCCCTGTCTGGTATTCTTCTGGCTTCCAGCAGCGGCAGTGCAACACTGAGCGCGGGCAATGTCTATGAGACGTATGCGATTGCCATGTGCGCAATCGGAGGGGTAAAGCTGTCGGGAGGAGAAGGCAAATTCTCAGGCACCTTCTTCGGAATTTTGATTTATTTTATTATCAACACAATATTTACTTACCTTCCTACCAGTATCTCGGTCCACTGGCAGTCGATTATCATGGGAATGCTGGTGCTGATTTCAGTCGGGGTACAGTCCGAGGTGTTTCAGAATATCAAATTTAAAAGAAAACAGGTGGGATAAAGTATGGTACAGTTAATTAGCAGATGGGGGAAGGAAATTGATCCGGGAAATATTTTGCAGGAATACCCCCGGCCGAATCTAGTGAGAGACAGTTACTTTAACCTGAACGGAGAGTGGGAATGCCGTATCAATGAATCCGAAACGGCAGACTTCTACGATGAAACGATAATCGTCCCTTTTTCCCCGGAATCCATGCTCTCGGGCGTGGGTAAAATCGTGATGCCGCACCAGCGCCTTCATTACAGAAAGAAATTCACTCTTCCGGAAGGTTTTAAGAAAAGCCGGGTTCTTCTTCATTTCGGCGCCGTTGATCAGGAGTGCAGTGTATTTGTCAATGGAATCCGGGTGGGAGGTCATAAGGGGGGATACCTTCCGTTTCACTTTGACATCACGGATAGCCTGAGGCAGGGGGAGAATGAGCTTACTCTTTCCGTGACGGACCGGACGGAGCAGTCCCCTCATGCCAGAGGCAAGCAGAAACTGCAGAAAAAAGGAAAATACGCCTCTCTTTTCTACACACCTCAGAGCGGGATATGGAAAACCGTCTGGATGGAAAGCGTGGAAAAGGCCTATATAGAAGACGTGAGGATTACGCCTCTTTACGACGACAGCTCGGTCCGGTTTGAGATAACGGTTCTTAATGCCTGCAAAACATCCGGCGCGGAGACATCCGGTGGGAAGGCATCTGGTGGGGAGACATCCGGCACAGTGAGTCTGGCTGTTCTGGATCGCGGGGGGGAAATCGGGCAGGCAGAGATTACCGTCCGGCAGGAGAAGGAGATAAAGAAGGTAATCAGCCAGGAGATAAAGCTTGACGGGTTCAAGCCATGGACGCCAGATACGCCCCATCTCTATGATGTGATAATCCGGTATGGGGAGGACGAGGTGAGAAGCTATTTCGGGATGCGCAAACTATCGACTGGCCGGGACGGGAAAGGCATTCTGAGATTTTTCCTGAATAACAAACCGTATTTCTTTAACGGGATTCTGGATCAGGGCTACTGGCCGGAAAGCCTGATGACTGCGCCCAGCGATGAGGCCTTGGTATATGATATTATCAAGCTGAAGGAGATGGGATACAATACAATCAGGAAACACGTAAAGATAGAGGCGGAACGTTTTTATTACCACTGTGACCGGCTGGGGATGATGGTATGGCAGGATATGCCCAATGGGGGCGGTGAATACAACATGGTTTTTGTGACCCATCTCCCCAATGCCTCGGACCGGTTCGCCAGGGGGGTCAGCGACCGTCACTACGGAATATTCAAAAGAAAGGACGGGGAAGGACGGAGACAGTATTACACCGATCTTAAGAATATGGTATCCACACTGTACAATTACCCCAGTATAGCGGTATGGGTTCCGTTTAATGAGGGATGGGGGCAGTTTGACGCTGCGAAGGCCACAAAAGAAGTCAGGGAAATCGATTCCGGGCGTCTGATTAACGAGGCCTGCGGCTGGTTTGATCAGGGCGGCGGCGATATGTACAGTATCCATAATTACAGGCATAAGCTGAAGGTAAAGCCGCAGCAGGACCGGGTTGTCGCCCTGACCGAATACGGCGGGTACGCCTACCCGGTGGAGGAACATCTTTCCTGTAAGAAAGAATTTGGCTATCAGCATTACCATTCCACCGAAGAGCTGACGCAAAATTATAAGAGGCTTTGGGAAGAGGAAATTTATCCGAATTTACAGTATGGCCTGTGCAGTGCAATTTACACGCAGACCAGTGATATCGAGGAAGAGATCAATGGTGTGCTGACCTATGACCGGGAGATTGTGAAGCTGGATGAGGATCAGGTGAAAGAGATGAATGATAAGCTCTATGGAATGTTCGATTCACTTGTATGAGTATGAGGATTGAAATAATAGAAGATAATTGAAACTTTTTATTCTCCGGCAGAGTCTAATCTGTGAAAGTGAAACAGGACAGACGAATTTATAAGAAATGAGGAGAAAGAGATGAGATTATTTTTCACAAAAAGATTTATGGCAGCAGCAGTTTGCGCCGCCGCACTCACAAGTATCATACCGGCAGTACCGGTTTACGCGGGTACCAGAACCCAGCAGTCCAGCAATTCCAGAAATGAAAAAATGAGAAAGGCGGCGGAGCAGGTACAGAAAGCATTTGAAAAAAAGGATTTAAACAAACTGGCCGATCTGTGCAGCTATCCGGTGGTCGTCTCCTTTAAAAGCGGCGAACTGGCGGAATTGAAAAGTAAGGAAGAGTTTATGGCCCTTGGCTCCCAGACCATCTTCACCCAGAAGATGACGGATGCGATCGCCTCTACCAATGTGGCGAAGCTGACGGACGGAGAGCAGGCCGGTACAATGATGGGCGGAGATTACGGATTGACTCTTTATAAGGTGAAGGGAAAATGGAAGATTAATAACTTTTACCTGGATGCGGGTTCAACCGTAAATTCCAATTCAGTGAATATCAGCGATATGAAGGAGATGGCGGAACAAATCCAGAAGACATTTTCATACAAGAGCCTGGAAACCTTGTCTAAGATGTGTAATTATCCAATAATTATCACCAATTCCAATGGAAAGATGACGGAAATTAAGTCAGCCGAGCAGCTGATAGCCCTTGGTGAAGATAAGGTGTTCACAGAAAAGCTGAGCAAAGAGATTGATAATACGGATATCACGCGTCTCGAAGAGGTTGGAAGCGCCGGTGTTATGATGGGCGGAGATTCGGGACTGAATATGTACAAATTCAACGGTTACTGGAAAATCAACCAGATTTACCAGTAGGCGGAATATGGAAGATACGTAACAGTTTGGCCAAAGGCTGACCTGTTACGAAGATACCGGTAAGAGCAGGATGGGTCCTGTATCTTACCGGTATCTTCAGTTAAGCTGTAATTGAGTCCCGAACAGCCGGATATTTTACGAAGCATCGAGGTAAAAGGAGGTGAGTGTTTTGCCTGCCGCTTTGAGCAGAGACGTCAGCGGCAGCAGGATATTGTCGCGCTTTACGGAGGTCTCCTTCAGGAAGCTTCCAATTATCTCCATAACATTATCCGGCAGAAGAAGCTCGCCGGTCCGGGTGGCCCCGGAAGACCGGAGAATATCGAAGACCGTATCAACAAACGCCCGCCGTTCCTCGGGGGACAGCTCTGAAATCCAGGTTTTTATCGTACGGTCAACCAGACAGCTTCCCTCTGTGATTTCTTTCAGCCGAATGAAGTCTCCGTCCCGGATTTCCCAGGAATAGGGATCATGCTGCATCAGTCCTTTCAGCCCGCTCTGAACAATGGTATAGGACTCTTCATGCCCCAGAAGCATGCCTACTACAGAGGACTGAGGGAGAAAAGTTCGGACAAGGGGAAGCGCAGTGCGGTAGCCCGGCGTATCAAGAACCGCCTGGCTGAAGCCTGGGCCGTCATAATTGAATACGGCACGGATTCGCGGCGTGATATCGGGAAAAGTGCAGGCGGCGGAAAATACGGCCAGGTTGCCGCCCTTTGAATGGCCGCCCACCCAGACAGAGCCCGCGGCAAGAGAGGCCATATTCGACAGATAATAACAGGCCGTCCACTGGCCAGGAACAGTATCCTGAAAGCCAAGGTTGAAATCCTCCTTCCAGCCAATCAAAGTTCCGTCGGTACCGCGGAAAACGATAAAGATATCTCCGGAGCCGAGAAGAAGAGTGATGGCGGAGAACTGCATTTCAAGGTCAGGCGATTTGATATCCCTGTAAGCAGTCAGACGCAGACCGGAGAAGCGGCGGCTCTTTGCCATTTCCTCAAGCAGACGCTGGTTTTCCAGTGAGCGGACACGCAAAAGCCGCTTCCTCTCAGGCAGCGCGAGTATGGCGGCCGCCGTTTCTTTGACCGCAGGCGCTTCCTGGGGACTGTCTGGTATCAGGCCGTCAAAGTGAATGTAAGACATTGCGGAAAAAACAAGGCCGTCCACAGCAGACAGAGGAACTTCCTCCAGTGTCTTACTGCCGTGGACGGCGACATAATCAATAATACCGGGAAAAGACGTATTGGAATCGGGCATGACAAAGCCTTTTCTTTTTAATATATTCCGCGCCGGAAAAAGGTGTTACTGTTCACACCATGCCTAAAAGCGGCATGCTGTAAACAATAACACGCTTCGCGATGCACAGAAACTGCATAAAACGCAGTTTCGCGCCGTGAAACTCGGGATTTTTGTGCAAAATGCGCACGAAAACACCTCGCGGAATACAACCTGTGAACAGTAATAAAAAGATTCGCCGGTTTAGCCGGAAGCTGTCTTAACGCTTACAGCATTTTTTTGGCATCCTTAAAGAAGGAGACAATAATCATCACAATAATCACTGCAATGGGAAAGGCAGCTATGATCGATACCGTCTGCAGATTGGCCATGGAATTATCGCTGAATACCAGTGCGATAGGCAGCAAAATCAGCATGATGGACCAAAATACCTTGATACCCATATGAGGTTCCTCGTTATTGTCAAGTTCCTTATAGGAATAGGAAGATGCGACCAGTGCGATGGCATCAAAGCTGGTTGCATAAAAGGCAATCATCGTGAGCGCCAGAAGAATCAGTACCAGGGGCGCCAGCGGAAGCGTGCGGACAATAGCGATAATCGTAGTGTAGAGATTACCGGTTGCCGTATAGAGCCCAATCACGTCGAGCTTGCCGAACACCTGTAAACCAAGGCTGTAGTTGCCGAGGATAATAAAGCTCGTAAATGTGCCTCCAAGACCAAAAATATATCCGCCCAGAATCGTTTGTTTTACCGTGCGTCCCTTTGAAATATTGCCGATAAAAAATGGTGCGGCGACACACCATACCATCCAGTACGCCCAGTAGAAAATAGTCCAGTTCTGCGGGAAGGAGGTGGTTCTCTGCGGATCGGTAAAGGTGGAAAGACTCACAAAATTCTGAATCAGGTTTCCGATGGAGGAGAAGCCTGTCTCTATAATATATCTTGTCTCGCCTCCGAATATCAGTACATAGGCCAGCAACCCGAAGAACAGGTATACACAGGAAGCGGCCAGCTTCATGATGCCGTGCATGCCTCTGACTACGCAGAAGGTGTAAACAATGCAGGTAATAACCAGGATTAAAATGGTAATCCACTTTGAGTTATCAATTCCCAGCAGATCTGCTGCAATCTGGCTCATCAGAGGAGTTGCCAGGCTGAAGGTGGTGGCGGTACCCGCCAGCAGGGCGAATACGGCGATCAAATCAATGATTTTTCCCGGAGCCTTATCGGTCCGGCTGCCCAGCAGAGGGCGGCAGGCCTCGGAAAATTTCTGTTTATGGCAGCCGCGCACATGGAGCATAAATCCGAAGGATACGGCCAGAATCAGATAGAAGCTCCAGGGGATTGGCCCCCAGTGGAATAACGGGTATGTACCGGACCATTGCTGAATCGACCCCATCTCCGCCATATGAGGATCCTGAGCGTAGAGAATCCATTCACAGAGTGAATAAAAAAGAATATCGGCAGCCAGACCGGAAGTGAACATCATGGATCCCCAGGCGAAATTGGAATACTGCGGTTTTTCGCTCCCCTTTCCAAGACGGATTTTCCCATATCTGGAAAATGCCAGAAACAGAGAGAGAATAAAAGCTCCCAGTCCCACGGCCAGGTAATAAGTTCCCAGTTCCTCTCCTAAAAAGGTACGGATTGACTCAATGATATGCTTTGATGAATCCGGCAGAAAGATAAAGCTGATGCAGAGTAAAAGGATAATTAAAAATGGAATTGCCATCGTAACCCAGTCCAGCTCTTTCTTTATAGTCGTTTTGATGTTTTCTTTCATAGCTGCCTCCTTGCTGTTCAATTTTATTATTTTAAATCAAATATTGAACATATTATAGCATTGAATTTGGAGAAATACAAGAGTATCTTGAAAAAAATGGAGATTTAACTGAGGTTTGGAGGACGCGT
>NZ_KE992881.1 GCF_000466485.1 [Clostridium] symbiosum ATCC 14940
CGGCGTCCTCACCTGCTTAACTAAATCTCCATTACCGAATTAAGTTGTAAAAAGTCGATTTATGTAGTGTAATTGCGGACAAAGTATGATAGAATAATTAACAATGAGAGCGACAGCAGGTGGTAAGTATGAAAGAAAGGATTAACCGTCTGGCGAAGGGAATCATCGATTCGGATCTTCCGAAGATGATTTGGACGCCGGATGTGATTGAGGATACGGTACGGGTTGGCACGACTGTGAAGAGGGAGATTTTTATCGGCAGTGAGAACGGCCTGAATGTAAAAGGGTTCGTCTATTCTTCCAATATCCGCGTGCGCATTCCAAATGACAATAATACGTTTGGAGGACTCCGGAATCATATAGTTTACGAAGTGGATACTTCTTTTTTATCGGCAGGAGATGAGATAGAAGGCTCTTTTTATCTTGTGACAAACTGCGGGGAAAAGGAGATTCCCTATCTGTTCCATGTAGATCTCGCCACATCGGGCAGAATACTCGGGAACCTGAATACGGCAAAAGACTTTTTAGAAGTCGCGGAGCATGATATGGACACGGCTCTGCGCCTTTTAGAGTACCAGGATTTTACAGAAGCGCCTTTTATGCAGGACATGCATACGAGGGCTCTTTACGACAGCCTTAAAGGCCATGGGAGCAGGCAGAACTTTATGGAAGAATTCCTGGTGGCGCTGGGAGTTAAGAAACCAATCCGCCTGATGGTTGAGGAAGATAAAAAAGTTTATGACAATCCGGGCAGACGTCTGGAGGATTTTATTGTAATAAGAAGCGACACCTGGGGATACATTTATCTGGAAGCTTCTGCGGACGGTGACTTTATTCATCTCCCGAAGAAGAGCGCGACCCAGGCTGATTTCCAGGATGGAACCCTGCGGCTTCCTTTTAATATTCTGTCGGAACGCCTCCATGTGGGGAAAAATTACGGAGCGATTCTGATTAAGACGGCGAGGGGAATCACGAAAATTCCGGTGGAAGCCACGGTTAACAGCTCCCGCGATGCGGAACGCGCCGTTTTCCGGGAGGAGATGAGGGAATACCTGGAACTGCGCCTGGAGTATGAGAGCGGAATGTATGAGGACGCTCTGATTCTGAATCAGATGCAGAAGGAGCTGGATCTGATGAAGATGACCAGTGAGCAGCTGCTCCTGTCTTTGCTGCAGGCAGAGATCTATGTTCTGACGGGCCGTCAGGACAAGGCCTGCCTGATTCTCGACGAAGTAAGGGACAGCGTCCTGACAAAACGGCTGGAGCAGAAGGAGCTGTACTGCTTCTATCAATATCTGCAGGTGAAGATCTGGAATGACAAGGAGCAGAAGGACTCTCTGATCCGTCTGCTTCAAAAGTACTGTTCCGAGGAGGACAGATACAGAAATGATTTTATACTCTATCTGATGCTGCTGAAAGTGAATGAGGAATTATTTGAGAATCCGGTTACGGTTCTCATCAGTATGGAGCAGGAGTTTAAGGACGGCTGTCACAGCCCGTTTTTATATGTGGAATGCCTGAAGCTGCTTGAAAAGGAACCGGGATTTTTAAAGAATATGGCCAGGTTTGAATTATACGCACTCTATTTCGGCGCTAAACGTGGAATGGTAAGCCGTGACCTGGCTCTGGCGGCGGCCAAAGCTTTAAATGGAGCGAAGGGCTTTAAGGAAATTTATCTGAAGCTTCTTTGCCGGCTGTATGAAATGTATCCGGAGCAGGAGCTTCTTTCCTCCGTCTGCTCCATGATGATAAAAGGCAACTGCCGGGGAAGCCGCTGCTTTGAGTGGTATGACAAAGCGATTAAAGCATCCGTCAGCCTGACCCGGCTGTATGAATATTTTCTGTATTCCCTGCCGGAAGATTATGGGAAGCTCCTGCCGCGGGAAGTACTTTTGTACTTTTCTTATTCGACGGAACTGGATGCGCACAGCCGCTGTGTGCTTTACAGCAATATACTGGCCTATACACAGAGGGATTCCGATATTTACCGGCTTTATGAACGGGCAATCGAACAGTTTGCGCTGGAACAGCTCTTTGCCGGGAGAATCAACAGCCGTCTGGCAGTTATCTACAAACACATGATCTATAAGGAACTGATTGACCCACAGCTTGCCAGGGCTCTGCCTGCGGTTCTTAAGTCTAACCGGATTACCTGCCGTGACGCCGCGATGCGGTATGTTGTGGTGCGCCATGGCGAACTGATGACAGAGGATGCTTATCCGCTCCAGGATGGAACTGCATATGTACCACTGTTTTCGGAGCGGGATATCATTCTGTTCCAGGACTCCTTCGGCAACCGGTACCTGAATATACGGTATGAAAAGGTATCAGCCATGGAGGCGGTGGATGAGCTGCTGGAATGCTGTTTTGAAGTTTATCCGGATCATCCCGTACTGTTTGTAAACGCCTGCTATGAAGCGATGGAGAAGGAGGAACTGAACGGGGACAATGCAGCCCTGCTGGAACTGGCAGATCAGAAGATGAAGCTGCATCCGCTGTTCCGTTCACGGCTCATGTCCGCGATTGTCAGGTATTATAAAAAGCTGGCGGATGAGAGCGGGGATGGGAACAGAAACAGCAGCGTTTCCTATCTTCTCTGTCTTGACAAGGATGCGCTGACCAGGGACGAGCGGAGCGGTGTCTGCGAGACGCTGATCCGGCAGAACTATTATACGGAAGCTTATGAGATGATCTGCCGCTATGGAATTGAAGGCATCCAGATAAAACGGCTTTTGAAGCTGTGTACGAAGATGGTACTCCAGAACCTGTTTGACGAAGACGACCGTCTTCTTCATCTGGCATATGTGGTTTTTCTGGAAGAAAAAAGTGACAGTGTGATTCTGGACTATCTCTGTGAGCATTTCAACGGAACCGTTGATCAGATGTACCGCGTGCTGATGCAGGGGATTAAGGAGCACGTGGAGACGTATGACCTGGAAGAACGCCTGGTTGCGCAGATGCTCTTTACCGGCTGTACGGAAAAGATGGATCGTGTTTTCGAACTGTATGCGTCCAGAAAGAAGACGAGTGAAAATGTGGTGAAGGCATACTTCACGGTGAAAAGCATAGAATATTTCCTTTACAACAAAACGACGGAGGATAAGGTCTTTGCCTATCTGGAGGCAGCCGTCAATAACAGCGTGGAGAAGGACAAGGTGCCGGATATTTACCTGCTGGCCCTGACCAGATATTACTCCACACTTCCGGCGCTTCAGGATGATCAGCTGAAGCTCTGTCAGGCGGTAATCGACGTTTTAATCGAGGCCGGCATGATATTTGCCTATTTTAAAGATCTGGCAAAATTCATTGTCATTCCCGGTAATATTCTGGATAAGGAAATTATAGAATATCATGGCAATAAGGAGATCAGGCCATATCTTCGCCTTCGGATTCTTCCGGAAGAGGAGGAGTACCACTACGAGGATATGCGCCCTGTATACAAAGGCATCTATATTCGTGAGAAAGTTCTGTTTGAGGGGGAGATCATGGAATATCAGATTCTTGAGGATGAAAATGGGGAGAGGAAGACGGTGGAGGAAGGAAGTATTTCCTGCAAGGAAGTAACGACGAGAACTTTGGGGAACCGTTTTGCCTGCCTCAATGAGATGAGTCTCTCTCTGGAGCTTAAGAATGAGGCGGCGCTCAGGGAGCAGATGGAGGAATACTTGAAAAAGGATGCGGCCGTTTCAGAGCTGTTTACGTTACAGTAAGGCCGGTGCACCGGCAGGTGAACGGTATCTTATAATGTGCGGCCGTGTTTTGAAAGGACTTTTAGAAAATGGACGGACTTGTAATAGGAATGGATTTGTGTGATACCTACACTCATATTTCGTGTATGGAACCGGAGCAGACCTGGGTAATCCCTACTGTTGTCTGCAAGAATAAGAATGCAGATGAATGGTATGTGGAGGAGGAAGCTTACGCCCATACCCTGGTCGGTGACGGGATTATGGAGGATAAGCTCTTAACACAGGTTATGAAGGACGGTACGGCTACAATCGGCGGAATCAAATATGAGGGGATATATCTACTGAAAATGTTCCTTGAGAAAGCCCTGGAGCTGCCGAAAAAGGCGGCCGGCAGCCGGGAGATAGCCAGTATAGTGATTGCTGTAAGCTGCCTGGATGTTAAGCTGATGGACAGTCTTCTTTACTGTGCCGATTATCTGAAGATCCCGCGCGACAGGGTACATCTGATCAGCCATACGGAAAGCTTTGTCTACTATGTGATGAGCCAGAAGCGGGAGGTCTGGAGCAATCAGGTGGGAATGTTTGACCTGACGAACCAGAGCCTGCGCTATTATGAGCTGAAGGTCCAGAGAGGACTTCGCCAGATGCAGGTGGTAGCCGATTGTGAGAACCTGGAGGAGGGCTTCCATCTCGATGTGCTGGATAACACGGCAGGCGCCAGGCTGGCGGATCGGATTCTCTGTTCCTGTGCGGACCGTATTCTTCAAAAGCGCCTTTTTTCTGCCATTGTACTGACCGGAAAGGGTTTTGAGAATACGGAATGGGCGCCGGAGTTTATGAAGCAGGTGTGCAGCCGCCGGAGGCTTTTCGTGGAGAACAGCCTTTTTTCCAAAGGCGCGCTCATGAAAGCTGCCGATTACCTCCAGGAAAAATCATCGTATCCATTTATCTGTATCTGTGAAGGCAGGCTTAAGACAACGGTTTCCGTCAAGGTGCTGAATCACGATAAAGAAGGACAGCTCGTTTTGGCGGCGGCCGGAGATAACTGGTATGAGGCGAAGAGTACGGTGGATTTTATTGTCACCGGTAATCCTGAAGTGGAATTTACCATTTCACCCCTCGATCCCAAGAAGAAAAAACTGGTAAAGATTGGCCTGGAGGACTTTCCGAAGCGGCCCGACAGAACGACAAAGATAGAGCTTTCACTGGGCTTTTCCGATGACCGCACCATGGTAGCCGTGATAAAAGATAAAGGGTTTGGTGAAATTTTTCCCGCTGAGAATGTTATGATAAAACAAGAGGTTGGATTATGAGTTTGATACTTTGCAGACATGAGCCGGTTAGACATCCATATTATATAGAACGCCTGGGAATCCATATTGCTTCTTCCCAGGAGCTTTGCTATGTGATTTATAATAATCCCCTGCTCGCCATGGAAGGCCTGATTAATGATAATCTGATCACATTTATACGGACGGAATTGGATATGGCATTCCTGGCAGGAAAGCTGGATGTCTGCAAGAAGAGCGGGGAAGACCCGGATGAAATGATTTTTATCATTCTTCAGGAGTGCTATTATTATACGGCCAGGGAGATAGGCAAGTTCCGGCAGAAAATAGCGTCCTACAAGAAGATGAGCGCTGCCGAACTTACAAAGGAGACGGCAGACTTTTATTTCAGGCTGAAACAGTACGGCACGGCCGTGATTTATTACGAAAAGATTCTGGATGACTGGCGGATTAAATCTCTCAGCGATGAATTTACCGCAAAAATATGGAATAATATCGGAGCCTCCTATGCCGGAATATTCTGGTTTGAAAAGGCGATGTCGGCATTTGATATGTCATATAATTTTCAAAAAAACAGGGAGACGCTTAAGAAAATATACCAGCTGACCCTCCTGAATCCGGAGCTTACACTGAAGGAGCGCTATGAATCTCTGATAACCCGCCAGCAGAAGGACGAGTGGAAAGAAGAATTCGAGAAGCTGACGCAGGCGGCATCGGAGGACAGAAAGATCAGGGAGGTGGAGGAATTGTTTGACAAGGATCCTATCAAACGGATTTCAGGCGCCGGGAAGCTGCTTGCGAAATGGAAGCAGGATTACAGAAAAATGATCTAGAAAAGTAACAGGAATGGGGAGAAGTTATTCGATGAAAGAACTGAAAGGATCTGTATATGCCGTCATTTCAGCTATAATATTTGGCTGCATGCCGATTGTGGCAAAGTATCTTTACGCGGAGGGCTGTAATCCTGTCAGCCTTGTAGTATACCGTTACAGCCTTGCGCTGCCGGTTCTGCTGATACTGGCATTGAGGGAACAGGGGAAAGATGAACGCGAAAGAAAAGCAGCAGGAGAGCCGTCCAAGCGTGATTCAGGAATGAGGATTACGATGTCCCAGCTCCGCCAGTTTATTATACTGAGCACAGGATTTTCACTGACCCCGATCCTGCTGTTTTCCTCTTATAATTATATATCGAGCGGAAGTGCTACGACGATTCATTTCAGTTATCCGGTGCTTGTAATTCTGGCCTCTGTCTTTATCTTTAAGGAGAAGGCCACCTGGACGAAGATTGCTTCGGTGGTATTCTGCGTCATCGGCCTGGTTCTTTTTTATGAACCGGGGCAGGCGAACGGAGCGGCCGGAATTCTTCTGGCGCTGGCGTCCGGTGTCACCTATACATTTTATATGATGTATTTTGAACGCAGCACGCTGAAATTCATGAAACCATTCAAGACGAATTTCTACATGTCGCTCGTATCGGCAGTGATGGTATTTGTCCTTTCTCTGGCGACCGGAACTTTTGTGCTGTTTCATTCCATACGGGGGTGGGCGGCAGCTTTCGGTTTCTCTTTCATGCTGATTGTTGTGGCCTGCGTTCTCTTCCAGCTTGGCATTGCCATGACAGGCGCACAGAAAACGGCAATACTAAGCACCTTTGAGCCGCTTACCAGTATAGTGCTGGGAGTAGTCTGCTTCGGTGAAGCAGTGGGGATTAAGACAGGGATTGGCGTGGCATTTATTTTGGCATCGGTTATCTCGATCACCCTGTTTGGACGGAAAAACGCCTGAGGCTGGCTTGAACCGCTTGCTCTGCATTTATACTCCTGCTTTTGGCCGGTTATTTTCTCTCACCCTGGCATTCAGTTGTCTGATTCGTCTCTTTGTTACCGAATACAGCGAAAACCATATCACAAAATATATGGCAAAAAAGAGCGCGAAGTAGAGAGATATCCCCAATAAACTATGCTCCATCCATCGCAGGAGGTATGCGATGGGGAAGGTTGCGGTGGATCCAATGATTAGGTGGGTTATTGTCTGACGCAGCAGACTCCAGTTTTCTTTTTCCCAAACCACGGAGGAGCCTGCCCATATGGCGCCATAGATAAGTGAGCATACTGACTGAAGCAGGACGGCATTAATTTCCGAACCGCAAAGGGCGGTAAGCTCCGGCACGACGGCGTGAAAGCGGCCGTCGCCGATAAACAGGGAAATAATAATCGTGATGGCATAACTGATGGCAAGACCTGTCGGAGCGCCAAACAGACAGCGGTAAAACAAATTTTTTTTCATATTGACCACCTCATAATCCTAATAATTGTTTGATTTTGGCGATGTAGCGCCGTGAAACATAAGTAACCGCGCCATTTGACAGGGATACGCAAATCGTACCGGTGAAGCTCATATCGAACTCCTCTATTTTTCTCAGATTAATGATTTCCGAATTTGAAATACGAACAAAGAACTTTCTGTCTAACCTGTCTTCAAGCTCATACAGGCGCAGCCGGACCTGGTATTCATCGTCTTCTGTCACGGCGAAAACCTTGCTGTTTGCCGCATAAATGCGGATTATTTTTTCTTGCTCCAGCAGAGAGACTGTCTCCTTTTTGAAGCCGGCAAGGAGACGGGGCTTTTCTTCTGCCAGACGCTGCATCAATTCTGATATTTCATCTGTGATTTTATTTGTCATGATGATTATTCTTGGCTCGGACAGAGTTTCATCAATTTTGAGCTCAATCTGCATTCCCTTCACCCCCTTTTCAATACAGTTATAGTATAGCGAACTTACAAATCAGAAGCCACTGTTTTGCGATAGATGGTCGTTTTAGACGCATAAGCGGTAATTGTCTCCGCACTTTTTTACCGGCTTATAAGCTGTCCGATATTCTTAATAAGAACGGAGATCGTCCCGTCTTCATTGGTAATGAATTCCACGTGGTCCGGATTCCGGTATTCTTCCATTGGAATGGAGATTTCAATACCCGTATCTGTGGTGAGATGCTGTTTCTGAAATTTCTTGATTGTCTGCTCGCTCTTTGGCTGAACTGTCTCGTAGGACATATTGTACTTGTCCAGCTTTTCGTCAAGCTCTACCTGCATCTCAGGACTGTCCGGAAAAATCTTCTCTTTTATTGTGGCGACTTTTATCTCGCCTGCCTCTTCAAGCTCCGTACAAAGAACATTCTTTATTTCCATTCTGCGTTCCGGCGCTTCGTCGCCGTAATACTTTTTATTGACCTGTTCCACGGCCCTCGTTACAATATCCAGCTTCGATTTTTGTGACAGCGGTGCGTGGCATTCCAGGAACAGCTCCGAAAAATAAAAGCGCTTTTCGCCGTTAACCTCATATTTTTTCTCGGTCAGGAGAATGCTTCCGTCGGAGAGGTTCACAATGAAGGCCTCGGACAGCTTCTGTCCCTGAGCCGGCAGCAGAGCGCGCTGAAGAATAATATCATTGCGGTTACCTCCTTCCGCTTCGCGGGTGGCATGGGTATATGAGGTCTTGTAATTCATCTTAAGAAAGCCCAGATAATCGCAGCCTTCGCAGCTGAAGACGAGAATGGCAATGTCGGCTGCCGGAATATCGATGTTGGAATTCATGATATCATAGAGATTCTCTGCAAGCTGCTTGCTGGTTTCCACGAAATTATCGGGCGTACAGTTTTCAATCAGCTCTTTCAGCGGGGAGCTGTCGGAGAAGCTGCACTGTTTGATATCATCGCTCTCGGTGATTTTTTCAATATGAGCCTTTAAGAAATCTGAAAAATCAGGGCCGATTTCCATCGCCTGGTCGGAAAGCACCGGTATCCCTACCGAAGAATCCAGGATATGGATGATGGCTGCTTTCATGATTATATCGTCACTTTTCATATGTAGTTATCCTCCTTTTCAAACATGCTCTAGTATTATAGCGGAAGGGAAAGAAAAATTCAACAAAAGGATGAGAATGGAGAACCAGGGTTACTGTTCACACGGTTGTTTTCCGCGTGGTATTATTGTTCGCACCGCGCCGCTTTTGGGCGGGGTGTGAACTGTAACGGACCCGGTCCGTTCTCCTGACACTGATTGTCTTAAATCCAGGCTCACAGCGCTCCTCCCTGGCTGATACAGGATAAGGCCCTCCATGACAAAATACGGATCATGGAAGGCCTTATAAAACGTTACGCTATATTTATGAATCAAGTCACTAATCTAAAAATTCTATCACATCCCTGACATTCCCGTCATCCGTATAGGTAAACTTCACCTTTTCATCTGCTTTCAGGAACGGGAGCAGCTCCGATACGGATATCTCTGCCGTGTAAACCTGGCGGCTTCCCTTCAGCGTGAAGTAGTAGCAGGTATTTCCTCCAACTACGGCGCTTTCAATCGCGTCAACGGTGCCGGAGATTTCAGTGCCTTCCCTGATTTCAGGAATTGCCACATCTTCCAGGTTCAAGGCGGTGCGATAATTGCGCTTAGCCTCGTCAATCGTCTGCCCGGTACCGACAATCTGGTACTGTTCCACATCGACAAACGCATACATCTTCACGAGTCCGGCCGCATCCTTCAGCGAAATGAAATAGGTCGGCCTGTCGGATATATTCAAAAGGAGCGGGAAGGTAGCTTTATAGTTCAGATGCTGTACCTGTCCTTGGGCCGATTCCATCGCGGAGAGTTCGGTGGCTCCGGGAACGGCATAAAATTTAGTATCCTTCGTCCTTAAGTTAACCAGAACAAATCCGATATTGGATTCATCCGATGTAACGGAGCTCATACCCGTATACAGATAAACGTCATCGTCAATCGCCAGGTAATTATATCCGTAGGTGGTACGGCGCACATTCCTCTGTCCGAAAATGGAGTTAATGTAACCGTTCTGGAACCGCCCGTTATCATCGAGCTGTTCGATAATCAGATTGGAATCATAGAGCTGGTCAATCCACTGGGGAACATCAGCCTTATCGTAGTAAGCGGATTCACCGGTTACGGCATTGACGAGTACCGCGCCGTCAATATCTTTTCCATTCCACCAGCCGATCCGGTATGCGATGGTTGGAGCCACCCAGTAGGGAGTGCCTTCATCATCGATTTCAAAAGAGACGGTCTCAAACATTTTAGTCGGATATTTAAAACGGATATAGCGGTAAATATTGCGGAAGAAATACTCGGTCGTGGAATATTTCATTCCGGAGTCAAGCCAGACGAGGTTTGTGTCCTGATTTACCATGTCTACGGCAATGTACGCCGGAAGTCCGGTTCTCATATTATAGAGCCATTTCACCGGATCCGCATAGGACAGAGGCGTAACACGGTAAGGAATACCTTTGTAGTTAATCTGTGTATAGTTATTCAGAATTTCAAACTGGGAGACGAGTTCCGTCATCTCACCCAGCTTTTTGCTTCCGAGTCTTGAAGCCGTATCCTTGTCTACCACAGGTATCTGGGACATGTTGAGTTCCGATACATCGGTGGTAAAGTTACCGTCGGTGATGGTAATGAGATCGCGGTACCTTGCGGCATTGAATACCTTAAGTCCCAGCGCGGTAGCCAGGATCATGAAAGCGACCAGAACCGCAATGGCGATAAAGCCGAATTTTAACGGTTTCCCCATATTGATCTTATTTTTTTCCTCGCTCTGTACCTTGCGGAATACGACCTGGCCCGTCACAGGATCTCTGGTGAGTTCCATACCCCGGCCGGAACTGAGATTCTGGATAAAATCCTTGACATAGGTGAGAAAGTTGACCACCAGGAAAATCACAATACATGAAATGAGATAAATAATGAAATTTCTATCTCTGAGGTTAATGGCCGGCAGCATAGAATAAAAGAGTAAGAACATGAGAACGGCCGATATAATAATTCTGGTTAAAATCGATGAAGCTTTTTTTAATTTCATAAATTCCTCCTTTAGCTGATACAGCCTATTGTATCCAGAAATGGTGAGAAAATCAAGGTATATTCGCAGAATAGCAGAGTATGCACGGAAATTTCGGGTATAGGCGGTGCAATAGGCCCTGAAATTGCAGCTTTCCGCCGATATATGTCATAAAACGTCTTGCCGGGCATGAAGAATACAGGATGTAAGGATGGTTGCAATGGATGGTGTCTGATATATTACATAATAAAATATAATTAATAAAAAATATTGCACTCACTATATTGATGTGATATAATTCTCAATAAAGAACTATTCTTTATGTGTACTTTAATTAAAGAACGCCGGTTGTATTGTGTGCTTTAATTGGAAACCCAAGTTTTCCGCGTAAGCGGAACCAGTTGAGGAAACTCAGAAAGGATGATTGTTATGGCAGAATTTGAACTGTCGTCAGTGGAAAAAGCCGTGAAGGGACACCTCCCAAAAGCTTTAGAGCTGAGCCGTTCCCTGAGAGAACATCCGGAACTTCCAGATCAGGAAATTGAATCCAGCAGAAAAATGGTGGAGATCCTGAAGGAGGCAGGCTTTGAGGTTACATACCCATATGCCGGATATGAGACTGCATTCCATGCTCTCTTTGATAATGGCGACGGCCCGGAAGTGGCAATTCTGACGGAGTACGATGCACTTCCGGAAATAGGACATGGCTGCGGGCACAACCTGCATGGTTCACTCTCCATACTGACGGGACTTGCACTTAAGGATCTGAAGGATTCCTATAAAGGAAAGCTGCATGTGATCGGCACCCCCGCGGAGGAGGAGAACGGTGCGAAGATAGGTATGGCCGCCCAGGGCATTTTTGACAATATGTCCCTGGCCATGATGATGCACAGCTGGTCGGGAGGCAAGTGCCGGGCCGATATGGACGCGCTGAGCCTGCGGTGCTATTTCGTGGAATTTTACGGCCAGGCAGCTCATGCGGTTGCCGCGCCGTGGGAAGGCAGAAGCGCTCTGGCGGCGGCCAGAAAGTTCCTGGATCTGATTGATGCACGGCGTGAATGCTTTACCCCGGATGTCCATGTGAACAGCATCGTGGTAGATGGAGGAAAAGCACCCAACATTATTCCGGATTATGTGAAGCTCAGAATGGAATTCAGGACAGCAACAATGAAATCCATGGGCGCCGTAGACGAGATGGTGAAAAAGTGTGCGGACGGAGCTGCGCTTGCCCTGGACTGCGCCGTAAAATTCACAACGGTATTCGAGTTTGCCGACATGGTGCGGAACATGGCGTTGGAAGAGGAGGTGGTACGACAGTTTGAAAGCTTTGGCATGCCCACAACAGGCGTGGAGGCCGCCAGCGGTTCCTCCGATGTGGGAAATGTCAGCTACCGGTGTCCGGCCATACAGCCGCTGCTGGCCATCACGGACGAAGATTATGCATTGCATACGGCGGCATTCAGAGATGCCACTGCTTTGCCGCAGGCGGAGCAGGCAATGGAAAAGGGGGCATGTATCCTGGCTTTGATGGCTCTTAAGATATTTAATGATGAAGCGTTCAGAAACAGGGTTTATGCGGAGTTTCAGGAGCAGGTGGAGAAGAGGAGATAACCTGGTCTGTCTAAGAGAGGAGAGATTATATGAGTAGTGGGTCTGTAACCAAAAAGAAAAAATTTAAAATGCCTCATATTTATGTACTTCTTATTACTATAATCATAATTTGTGCGATTGCATCCTGGATCCTCCCGGCCGGAGAGTTTGACCGGGCGCTCAACGATGCCGGAAGGGAAATGGTAGTTCCGGGTACATATCACATAATCGAGTCCACACCGGTAGGCTTCTTCACCCTTGTTCAGTCAATTTATAACGGTACCGTCGATGCGGCAGGCGTAACTTTCTTCGTTTTTATTTCTTATGCCTCCATCGGCCTGATTATCGCCAGCGGAGCTTTTAACGGCCTTGTCGCCAGTATGCTCAGAATATTAAAGGGATCCGCACGCGCCGTTATTATCCCTGTATTTATCACACTGATAGGATGCGCCAGCTCAACCATCGGCGTATTTGAGGAAATGTTCCCGTTTATTCCGATTTTCGTAGGAATCGCCATAGCCATGGGGTATGATGCCATTGTCGGCCTGGCCATTGTCGCTCTGGGCACCGGTATCGGCTACAGCGGAGCTGTCATGAATCCGTTCACGGTCGGCATGGCGCAGAGTATTGCCGATATCCCTCAGATGTCGGGCGCCGGTTACAGGATTATATGTCATGCAGTTATGATTGCAGTCGCTTCATTCTTTGTGGTCCGGTATGCATTAAAGATCCAGGCCGATCCGACAAAGAGCCTTGTTTACGGCGATGATTTCAGCAGTCTTACGATGGATTCGGATCACATTGAAAACAAGCAGTTTGGCATCAGGGAAAAATTGGTCCTTGCGACTCTCGTTGCCGGTATTGTGGTAATTGTATGGGGAACAAAGACAAAAGGCTGGTATTTTGCAGAACTGAGTGCCGTATTCCTTTTGATGGGACTCGTAAGCGGTTTTATTATGGGCTGGGGACCGAACGAGATAGCGGAGAAAGTGGCAAAGAGCTTCTCCGAAATTGCCGTTGCCTGTATGATGATAGGTATAGCCCGCGGTATTCTGGTGGTTCTCCAGGCAGGCCATATTATTGACACGATCGTATATTACCTTTCTATCCCGCTTTCAAATCTTCCGGGAGCCATCTCGGCGATTGCAATGTTCCTGGTTCAGACCGGAATCAACTTCTTCATCCCGTCCGGTTCCGGCCAGGCGGTGACGAGCATGCCGATTATGGCGCCCCTGGCAGACCTGATTGGCATCTCCAGACAGTCGGCCGTATTGGCATTCCAGTTCGGCGACGGCCTTTCCAACATCGCATGGCCTACGGCCATGACACCAATTATCTGCGGTATTGCAGGAGTAAAGATTGAGAAGTGGTGGAAATGGTTTGTTCCGATTTTTATCGCTCTCGTTATAACCCAGAGTATCCTGATGGCTGTATCTGTAGTTGTCTGGTAACTCAAACAAACAGCCCGGAGCAGTTTCCGGGCTGTTTGCTTAACTGATGGCGGAAATGAATTTTCAGACACGCTCTAAGGCAGTACGGCCGCTTTATACGGGCACGCCGGCTGCCCGGGCCAGGTTCAGAGTCCGCACGGCACCGTCATAGAATGCGATATCCACCATTTTTCCATCTACGGTAAAGACACCGATTCCCTGCTCCTTCTGTTCGTCGATTGCCCTGATAAGCTTTTGGGCATAAATAATTTCCTTTTCTGACGGGTTGAAGATCTCATTTACAATTGCAATCTGCTTTGGATTAATAATCGATTTTCCGTCAAATCCCATCATGTGAATAGTCTCGACATCTTTTCTGAAACCTTCCATATCATCCAGGTTCGTATAAACCGTATCAAAACATTGAATTTTAGCAGCCCTGGCTACCAGGATCATAAGCTGCCTGGCTCCTGCCAGTTCCACCCCTGTCCCTGTAATCGAAGTTTGGAGATCCTTCGTGAAATCGCCTCCGCTGAGCGCAATTCCGAATAAACGGCCGGAGGAACGGCAGATTTCCAGGGCGTTTAATACGCCTGCGGCGGATTCCAGGGCCGCCATCAGCAGAGTGCTGCCTTCGGGGCGTCCGAATTCCTGTTCTGCTGCCAGTACGGCTTCTTCAGCGGCCTTCACGTCTGCCGCAGATTCTGTTTTGGCAATCCGGATTGCGTCCGCGCCTGCAGCCACGCAGACCCGGATATCTTCTCTCCAGTAAGGCGTATCCAGTCCGTTGATTCGTACAACACGCTCCACACCGCGGTAGTCAATTTCCTTCAGGGCATGGTACAGCGAATATCGGGCTGAATCCTTCTGATTCGCGGCGACCGCATCCTCCAGATCCAATATGATGGAATCCGGCTCATAAATATAGGGATCTTTAATCAGGCCGGGCTTTTGGCAATTCAGAAACATCATGGTTCTTCTAAGTCTGTTTTTATCCGGATTCATCGAATGGCACCTCCCCAGGGCAGCTGTTCCGTGATATGGCAGGAGCGGAAGACGGCGCATTCCACTCTTGCTTTCAGGGTGCAGTCGAGAGCGCCCTTATCTATCACGCTGATTTTTACATTTTTAACATCAAGGCGTTCCAGCGTTTCAAGAATTGTCTTTCTGATCTGCTTTCCATACTGGTTTATCACGCTGCTTTCCAATATAAGTTCAATTCCTTTAGCCGCAGGTTCCACCATCACCTGGGCGTCGCTGGACTCCAGCGTGCCGGCGATAGCCGTATTCACTATTTCCATAAAAACCTCCTCCTGTAATCGTCTGTGTTATATTTATTGTTTCATTTACTGTGATTATACTGAAAAGTATCCGGAACCGCCAATATTAAGATTAGATATCAGATATTAGAAAAACTGATAGGGTGCATGTGGGAATCCATATTGTTCAAATCAAAAATTATCTGATAGAATGAATTCATCGAAGAGGCCGGAATACATGGGGAAACGGCCGCTTAATGACAAGAAGAAAAAGAGGAGGAGTTCAAATGAAAAAAAGAGTAGCAGCACTAACAATGGCAGTCGTTATGGCAGTATCAGCAGCGGGCTGCAGTGGCGGGGCGAAAGAATCCGGTTCCCAGACAGAAACAAAAGAAGCGTCGGCGCAGTCAGACAAAGACAGCGGGGCGAAGGAAGAGGAAAGCACCTGGCCGCAGGGTGAAACTCTTACGATTATTGTTCCGTTCAAAGCAGGCGGAAGCGCAGATTTGATGGTCAGAGGCATTCTGCCGTATTGGGAGGAAACAGCCGGGTGTACATTTGTGGTGGAGAACCGGGAAGGCGCATCCACGATGGTCGGTTCCGTATATTACCAGACCTTGCCGGCGGACGGCACCAGCATCTACTGCGGAACGCAGACATATCTGAGCGGCAACCAGGTATTGCAGGGGGCGACCTATGATATTACCGATTTTGATCTTATCAATATGCAGCAGATCGACCCGACAACGATTACCGTGCTGGACACTTCACCTTATAACTCTATTGAAGACTTGATCAAAGCCATTCAGGAAAATCCGGGCAAAATCAAAGTCGGGCTGACGGCCGGAGGAGCAGGCTCCATTCTGCTTGGAATCCTGACGGAGGCATTTGATCTGGATTATAAGACCATCTATTATGACAGCGGCAATGATTTCCGGACTGCCCTGATGGGAGGCCATATTGATTTTATCACAGGCTCCGCTAACGGCGATATGGGGCTTGGCGATCAGGCAAAGGTTCTGGCCGTCTGCGGCTCTGAGAGGAATGCAATCTGGCCGGATACGCCCTGTTTTGATGAAGTTTATCCGGATTTGAAAATTCCGGGCTCCCTCGGCTCCTGCCGTCTTTTTGCCCTGCAAAAAGGGGTGAAGGAAAACTATCCGGAGCGGTATGAGAAGCTGGTTGAAACTTATAAAGCGGCTTTTGAAAATCCAGAATACCAGAAGTTCCTGGAATCCGGCGGGGAACTGGCCGTCTCGGCGTACCGCGGCCCGGAGGAGAGCAACAGGCTGAATCTGCAGCTTCATGAGCTTGTAGTACAGTATCAGGACTGGCTGAAAGAAGAATAACAGGCAACGGAACGATAACCTGTACGTTCCGCGCACAGATCATCGTATTCAATGAATCTGCCCGGTATCCATGGATGAAGGATACCGGGCAGTCCAGACAGAAGAGAAAGAATGGACGGAAAAGGAGGACTGAGAATGGGTTCGCTCATAAAAAAACTGGCGCTTCCCGCAATCGTTTTACTCTGGTCGGCAGCCTACTTTATTGAAGTTGCCGGTTACAGTAAGAAAAACCAGTATTTGATCAAACCGGTATTTATCGTGATGGTCATTCTGTTTGTGGTCAATACATTTACCGATATAAGGGAGTGGAGAAGAGAACAGGAATCAGGAAAGGGAGCTTCGCAGATATCGCAGGAAGAAAAGCAGGTACTGCTTAAATCATTATTGGTAGTGGTCTCTATGGCAGTTTATGTGATTTTAATGCCTCATATTGGTTTTATCATTACAACGGCGGTTTTGCTGGCAGTGCTGCTGCTGATTATGCAGGTGCGCGAGTTCCTGCCTTTGATTTTGCTGCCGCTTATTGTAACCGGGATTTTATATGCTGTGTTTAAAACAGGACTGCATATTCCGCTCCCGGCCGGATTTTTAGGTTTTTAGGGAGGGCAAAAGATGCAACATTTCATTGAAGGATTTTCGGTAATATTTCAAATGCAGTATCTGTTGTATATGTTCGGCGGTGTGGGGATTGGACTGATCCTGGGATGTCTGCCGGGCCTGACGGGAAGTATGGGGATCGCACTGATGCTGCCTTTCACATACAAGATGCCGCCGCTTACGGCGCTTGTTTTCCTGCTTTCTATATACACGGGAGGTTTGTTTGGAGGCGCAGTTACGGCTGTTATGATTAATACACCCGGATCCACCGCCAATATGGTCACAATGCTGGACGGGTATCCGATGAATAAAAGGGGAGAGGGCGGAAAAGCGCTCGGAATTGCCCTGATGAGTTCTGTAATCGGCGGGCTGATAGGCTGTATTTTCTTATTGTTCGCAACAAAACCACTGGCTACGTTGTCACTGAAATTCGGTCCGGCGGAAATGTTCATGGTGGCGATATTCGGACTGAGCTGTGTGGGCAGTCTCGCAAAGAATACACTGAAAAGCGTGTATGCAGGCCTGTTTGGCATTCTGCTCGGAACAATTGGAATGAGTTCTCTTGGGACTATCCGGGGAACCTATGGAAACATGTTTCTGATGGACGGTATTCCAATGGTTCCGGCCCTGATTGGGTTCCTGGCCATGCCGGAGATTATCAATCTGGCAGGAAAAAAGATGATGACAGATAATAACGGGAATCACTCAACCGGTTTCAGGGCAGTTCTTTCAGGCTTTAAAGAGGTGCTGAAACGCCCTGTGCAGGCGGTGCTGTGTTCACTTTTAGGCGTGGTTATCGGAATCATGCCGGCCGCAGGAGCAGCCGTAGCTGGAATGATGGGGTACAACCAGTCAAAACAGTGGTGTAAAAGAGGGGACCAGTTTGGAACTGGCATTCCGGAGGGTGTAATTGCCTGTGAGACTGCCAACAACGCATCCGAGGGCGGAGCGCTGGCGACTCTGTTCGTATTGGGCATTCCCGGTTCGGCTTCTACTGCCATGATGCTCGGAGCTCTGGTACTTCAGGGATGGAATCCGGGACCGAAGCTGTTTATTGATCATGAGGACGTCATTTATATGGCCTTTTCTTCCCTGTTCATACAGCAGTTTGTCATGCTGATTTTGGGACTGGTACTATGCGCCTTTGCCGCATATATTGTGAAAGTGCCGACAAAATACCTGGTTCCCTGTATTCTTGTGCTGACCCTTCTGGGCGCGTTCTCTAACAGGAATACGCTCTTTGATGCAGGACTTATGCTGCTGTTTGGTGTGATAGGATGGGCGATGAAAAAAGCAGAATTCCCGATCATGCCTTTGATACTGGGACTTCTGCTTGGAAAAACGGCTGATAATGAATTGCTCCGGACAATAGAATCCTATGACAGTTTCTGGCAGATTTTCACCAGGCCGATCGTTCTGATTCTGGCGGTAGCCAGTATCGCCTGTATCTTTGGCCCCATGCTGGCAAAGAAGAGGAAGGCAAAGGCTTAAGACATGACGGAAAACTCAAGTGCGCTCTAAGGCACCTGTTTACCGGGAGCCAGCAGCCGCGAGGCCATCTCCACAAACGCCATGGTGGCTTTCGAACGGTAGGTATTGGGAGGGAACGCAAAGACCAGCTTGCGGTAAAGCCCTTCCCTGCCGATGGATAAGTAGGACAACTTATAGCTTCCGTTATAGACTGGATGGATGTAGGAGCCTGCCATAAAGGCCAGCCCCAGCCCCTGCTCGGCAAGGCGGATACTGGTCTCCGGGTTCTGGGTTTTCTGGATGACATGCGGTTTACAGCCATATTTTTCAAACTGGCTTTCCGCCAGAGTGAACAGCCGCTGTCCTTTCGAAAGCAGGATAAAGGGTTCATCCATCACGTCTTCAAAATTTATATAGCTGCGGCCGGTTTCCTCATCGCGCATTGCCCGTTTGAGAACAGGGGATTCCCTGTTGACAGCCAGATAGACCTCTTCTTCGTAGGCATCCTCGGTGGGCAGCTTTTTATTTATCAGTGGATAAGTTAAAAGAGCAACGTCTATCACCTGGCGAAGCAGATAATCCTCCAGAGTCTGGGTGTTGGCTTCCACTGTATGTATCGTAATCTGAGGGTATTTCGCATAGAAAGCCGGCAGGATGTCAGGCAGTACGAACGAACCCCGGAACGGCGTCAATCCCAGGGAGACCTTGCCGGTGGAGAGATTGGCAATATCCCACAGCTCATTTTGCAAATTGTTGCCGATGGCGACTATCTGGTGCGCGGCTTCGAGGACACGTTCTCCCGCTTCGGTGGGCCGCATCCCCGTAGAGGTGCGCACGAACAGTGAGCAGCCGATGGCCGCCTCGTAGCTTTTTAGAAACTGGCTTAAGGAGGACTGGCTGACGAAAAGCTTTTCAGCGGCTTTCGACAGGCTGCCCTCCTCGGCGATAGTTAGGATGTTGGTTAATTCCCGGAACTCCATGTGAGCGTTGACCTCCTTTGCGTGAAAACACCCTGCGGCTCGTGGTTGTGATTGTAAGTTTAACACTGGTTCGTCAATATGCACAAAAAATGTTCGAAATTGTCGAATAATATTTACAGATAATCATATATTGTTTATCAGCGTAAGTCAAGAAAAAATAAATGGAAAAAAATAGTATCATTATTTAGCCGTAAAAGTTCAGATAGTATGAACTGTTACATTTAGCAACAGATTGTTGGAGGATAGATAGCATGATTAACAAGGTTGGAAGAGATATACCGGATGAAATTTTAGAGCGGTACGGGAAAGAAGGGTATAACGGCCCGGATTACCGCAACGGTACCTATTATGTGAAGGCTGCGCCGAGGGTACGCAGCCGCATGGAAGGTTCCGGAAAGATTCTTCCCTCCCTGCAGGAGGCATTGCTTAAATGCGGCGTCAGGGACGGCATGGTTCTTTCATTTCATCACCATTTCCGTGATGGAGACTACGTGGTGAATCTGGTGATGGAGACGGTGGCGGCCCTGGGGATTAAAGACATTACGATATGCGCCAGTTCCCTGGGGGCGGCCCATGATCCGGTAGCGAAGCTGATAGAGGAGGGAGTTGTAACCGGAATCCAGTCGTCGGGAGTGCGCGGAAAAATAGGGGAGGCCATATCGGGAGGCAGGCTTAAAAATCCGGCCGTGATCCGCTCCCACGGAGGAAGGGTGAGGGCGATTGAGGAAGGCGACGTCCATATCGATATAGCATTTATCGGCGCGTCCACCAGTGATGAATACGGGAATGCCAGGGGCGTGGGAGGCAAGAGCAACTGCGGCGTTTTATCCTACTCCATGGTTGACGCCAAATATGCGGATCATGTGGTGGTGGTAACCGACTGCCTGGTGGAATATCCCAACCTTCCGGCCAGTATATCACAGGTAGATGTGGATTATGTGGTGGAGGTTGAGGCAATTGGCAACCCCGATAAAATTGTCAGCAATGTTGTACGTATGACAAATGACGTAAGAGAGCTTAAGATGGCGGAATACTGTGCCAGGGTTATCGCAAAAGCTCCTTTTTTCAAAGATGGATTTTCCTTCCAGACGGGGGGCGGCGGTGCAGCTCTCGCTGTGAACAGAATGCTGCGGCCCTATCTGGAAGAAAAAAATATCAGGATGGGATTTGCCATCGGCGGGATTACACAGCCTATGTGCGAGCTTTTAGAAGAGGGCTTTGTGCGCAGGATTGTGGATGCCCAGTGCTTTGATGCGGCCTCGGTGAAGTCGGTTGAAAACGACCCCGGACATTTTGAAATATCCACATCCGAATACGCTAACCCGATGAATAAGGGCGCTTACGTCAACCGTCTGGACTATGTGGTTCTTGGAGCGCTTGAGATCGATTTGGACTTTAATGTCAATGTGGTAACCGGTTCCGACGGAGTAGTGCGGGGGGCTCCCGGCGGCCATCCGGACACCTCGGCAGGCTCCAATTGTTCCATTATTGTAGCGCCTCTGCTGCGAAGCCGTATCCCGACGGTCTGTGACAGGGTAGTGACGGTGACGACACCGGGGGAGTGCGTGGATGTGCTTGTTACCGATTATGGCATAGCGGTCAATCCTTTGAGACAGGATCTGCTTGGGGCCTTCCGGGAAGCAGGACTTCCCCTGAAGACGATTGAGGAGCTTCGCGATATCGCTTATTCGATCGTCGGAGAGCCGGAACCGCTGGAATTTGGGGAGCGGGTGGTAGGAATTGTGGAGAGCCGGGATGGGACAATTCTGGACGTGATAAGGCAGATAAAAGACTAGGGTCTGTTTGAAAATACATAAATAACAAGGTGGAATTTGTGATGAGAAAAGAAGATAAGGGAGTCTATCTGGTAAATGGAAACCGGATTGTAAGCAGCGAAGAGAAACATCTCCTGACCGGCATCGGTTTCACCGAGGCGGAGCTTAAGACGGCAAAAGAGGGGACAATGGCCTGGTCGATACTGAAGGCCCATAATACTTCATCGGATATGGAGAACCTGAGGCTGAAATTTGATGCGCTTGTAAGCCATGACATGACATATATGGGAGTGCTGCAAACGGCAATTGCCTGCGGTGTGGAAGAATTTCCGATCCCCTTTGTCCTTACAAACTGTCATAACAGCCTGTGTACGCTTGGAGGAACTCTGAACGAGGATGATCATCTCTTTGGGATGGGGGCAGTAAAAAAATATGGAGGAATCATGGTTCCGGCCCACCAGGCGGTTCTTCACCAATATATCAGAGAGCAGCTGGCCGGGGGCGGAAAAATGATTCTGGGGGCGGACAGCCATACCAGATACGGCGCGCTGGGAACAATGGCAGTTGGGGAAGGCGCCGGCGAGCTGGTGAAACAGCTTTTGTGCCGCACCTATGATCTGGCAAGGCCCCCTGTGGTACTGGTATACATGAAGGGAACGCCTGCGGCCGGAGTGGGTCCGCAGGATGTGGCCCTGGATATAATACGGAATGTATTTTCTGATGGATTTGTAAAAAACAGAATCATGGAATTTGCAGGCCCGGGAATTGCAGGCCTCAGCATGGACTTCAGGAACGGAATCGATGTAATGACGACGGAATCCTCCTGCGTTTCCACGATTTGGCAGACGGACAGTACGGTCAAAGACTGGCTTTCCGTACATAAAAGAGAGAATGAATACCGGGAAATCCGTCCGTCCCGACTTGCCTACTACGATTATCTGCTGGAGGTGGATCTCGGCGAGGTGAAGCCGATGATTGCCCTTCCCTTCCATCCGAGCAATGCCTATACAATCGAAGAGGTGAATGAAAATCCCGAAGATATCCTGCGGCTGACAGAGGAAAACTGCAATGCGCAGATGAAGGAATTCGGCCTGAAGATGGATTTGAGGAGCAAGATTGAACATGGCCGACTGAGAGTGGATCAGGGAGTAATCGCGGGCTGTGCGGGCGGAATGTTTGAAAATATCAGCAAAGCCGCGGATATTCTCAAAGGCAGTTCCATCGGAAACGACATATTCCAGCTGAATGTTTATCCGGCCAGCCAGCCGGTATTCCAGGAAGTGGTGGAGAAGGGGATAGCCTCAGGCCTGCTCGAGGCGGGAGCCAATCTTCGCTCCGCCTTCTGCGGCCCCTGCTTCGGGGCCGGTGATGTCCCGTTTAACGGCGGATTTTCAATACGCCATACAACGCGGAACTTCTCAAACCGTGAAGGCTCCAGACCAAAGAGCGGCCAGCTTGCATCGGTTGCATTAATGGACGCGCTGAGCATCGCCGCAACGGCAGCCAATAAAGGATTCCTGACACCGGCGACGCAGTGGGAGGGAAGCTTCACAAAGCATCAGTATCATTTTAATCCGAAGCTGTATGAGAACAGGGTGCTGAACTGTTTTGGTAAGCCGGACAAGAGCGTGGAACTGGTAAAAGGGCCGAATATCAAGGATATCCCTGTAATACCGGGACTGAAGGAGGATTTGCTGCTCAAGGTTTCCGCCGTGCTTACCGATCCGGTTACGACGACTGATGAACTGATTCCGGGAGGGGAAAGCTCTTCCTACCGCTCAAACCTTTTAAAACTGGCTGAATATGCCCTGTCGGCCCGGGAACCGCAGTACGTGGGCCGCTGCAAGGAAATACAGAAGTGGGAGTCGGCGCTTATGGCCGGAGATAATCCATTTGAAACGGAGGAGGAGCTTAAGACGGCAGCAGTATACCTGAAAAGCCGGGGACTGTCTTTACAGACAGACAAAACCTGCGTCGGAAGCGTCCTGTATGCCAATAAGCCGGGAGACGGTTCGGCAAGGGAATATGCGGCAACCTGCCAGCGGGTGATTGGCGGATGGGCCAATATCTGCCGTGAATACGCCACCAAACGATACCGCTCAAACCTGATTAACTGGGGCATCCTGCCGTTTACCTTTCAGGGGGTGCCATGCTTTAAAACGGGAAGCCTTTTATGGGTTCCCGGCATCAGAAGGGTTCTTGAATCCGGCGGGAATGAAGCAGAGGCATTTGTGATTCCGGAAAGCCGGGAGGAAAAGCCGGAAAAAATCACGCTTTCCCTCGGAACGCTGGGTGAGACGGAGCGCCGCATCCTGCTGGAGGGATGTCTGATTAATTATTATAAATGCGGGGGCCGGTAAGGCTCTGGACATAGGACAGACAAAAGGAGACTCATCATCAAAGTCTCCTTTTGTATCTTTTCACTGCAGTCAACGGCAGTTTTTACCGTTTCTGCGCATAATTTACAGCCGTTTTGCCTGAGGCTGAACGGTAACATTAAAGTTTGAAATCCAGACGGTAAATGTTGACGGGACGGCCTTTGACCCCATTCCTTTTTTTGCCGCATACCGAGGCGTATCCGCCCTCTTCGAGATGGGACAGGTATTTATTCGCGCTACGCAGTGATATTCCAAGGCTGTTCATCAAATCCATGGATGTAATTTCTTCCGTTTCCAGAGAATTCAGGACTTCGGCAATTCGGACCACGGTTTCAGCGGATAGTTTTACCTTATCTGCGATTTGGGAAATCGCCTTGACGGAGAAGGCGGGGCCTGTCTCTGAAGAAGTACCGGCGGATAAAAAGGTAAGGGATTCGTTCTGATTAAGGAGGAAGCTGCCTGTATTATCCTTCATCCGGCTTTGTCCGTAATGGCTTGCATTGATGGCATTCAGGCGGGCCTGGTATATATTGTCGCCGATTCCATATCCGACGGAGCCGGGGAAATCAAGTCCTTTTATCAAAATGGGAAGGAGCGGGCATATACGGAAGCCTTCCGTCAGATTCTCCATGGTTTCATAGTCCATATAAAGCTCCAGATCATCATAATTGGCTTTGAAGATTGCTTTATTAAAATAGCGCTGGTTAAACTGTATCACCACACGAACCAGTTCAAGGCGGAACAGCTCATATTTATCCTTATACATCTCCCTGGCTTTCTCCGTATTGATATGGATGACGGCAGAGCGGTTTTTGTTAAACTTTTTAATAAAAATGCTCTTTTTCAGTTCCTCGATGCTGTTCCAGAATGCCCATTCACCGCGGTAAACGTAATAGCACCGGATATTCTTATCTTTCAGGCGCTCCAGCACACTGTAATAGTAGGTGATGATAATATCCAGCCTGCCTTCCATATACTGCTTTTCATAGAAATCCTGAACACGCAGCTCCTCCAGTTCGATTTCCTCAACCGACTGCAGGCTGCTCCAGCGTTTTTCATAGGTATAAGCGGCCTGTGCAAATTTCTCTTCGCGTATCAAATCCTCCAGTGTTTTCTTATCGTCAAGGAAATCCATTCCCACACGTGAGAGGTTCACGTTTTCAACGCCTGACGTTATAATGTGGTGAAGCAGCGCCTGGTAAACATTTTCAACATTGACGGAGGAGTGGGCGATAATGGCATCCTTGCTCTTTTCATCGAGGATTTTAATCGCCTGCAGCGGGATCAGGCCGCTGACATAAAAGCCGTCGTATTGATTTTTAATAGAAAGAAAAATATCCTGTATGTCCTGGATTGTTTTATACGGGAAGAAGTCGAAGATAACGTCATCCGGTTTGTTCGGCATGTAACTGTTTATCTTTTCCCTAAAATGTTCCTTAAGAATCAAAGCAATTTTAAATACCATTTTTTCTCCTTTTTGTTCGAAATGGGCAGGTGTAAAGAGGGAAAGGTACATATATAACCTTATTTTATAAATATAGCAGATGGGACTTAAGAACTCAAGCGGCTTTGCACTGCCTGGACGTGAGGTTGGGAAGTATGTGAAGATTTAGTTAAGCAGGTGAGGACGCCGCCG
>NZ_KE992882.1 GCF_000466485.1 [Clostridium] symbiosum ATCC 14940
CGCGTCCTCCCAACCTCAGTTAAATCTCCATATTCTCTGTAATGTCAACTAAATGACACAACCGTGTGAATAGTAACGTGCAATTCCTGCTTGCATTCCCATATAGAATCTATTATAATTAGAGTAACCGGTTTCTCTGACCAAAGGCATGATAAACTAGACGAGTGCGGGATCGCACAGGAGGACATTTAAAAATGGTAAAAGATTATCTGGAAAAGGTGTATTCAGGATTTCTGGGGATGAATATCGGTATCCGTCTGGGCGCCCCGGTGGAGCCAACCATCTGGACGTATGACAGGATCCGGAATACATATGGGGAAATCACAGATTATGTAAAAGAATTTAAGAATTTTGCCGCGGACGACGATGCCAACGGGCCGGTTTTCTTTATCCGGGCTCTTTATGATGATGCGAAGGACAGGGAACTGATCCCTCAGGATGTCGCCAGGGCCTGGTTAAATTATGCCAGGGAAGGCGTTGGCATGTTCTGGTGGGGCGGATATGGGATCAGTACGGAGCATACGGCTTACCTGAACCTGAAGAACGGCATAGAAGCGCCTAAGTCCGGTTCTGTGGAGCAGAACGGCCTGATTCTGGCAGAGCAGATTGGCGGCCAGATCTTTATCGATACCTGGGGACTGGTAAACCCCTGCAATCCGGAAAAAGCGGCTCATTACGGCGAAGCAGCGGCCAGTGTATCCCACGGCGGAGAGGGCGTTTTAGGGGCCAGATTCTTCTGTGCTGCCATTGCCAAAGCATTTGAAACCGACGATATATTTGAAATTATGGAGACGGGACTTGCGCAGATTCCAAAGGACAGCCTGTATCATCAGGTGGCTTCGGCTGTGCTTGAGTTCTATCATGCCCATCCGGAGGAAGAGTCATGGCGGAGCTGCTATGAGATGCTGGTGCGTGACTGGGGCTATGATAAATATCAGGGTGTATGCCATATTATCCCGAATGCAGGCGTCTGCTTCATGGCTATGGCATACGGAAAAGGCCGGTTCGACAGGACGATTGAGATAGCGACTATGGCGGGCTGGGACACGGACTGCAATGCCGGCAATGTGGGAACGGTTCTCGGCGTGGCCTGCGGCCTTAAAGGTCTTCCGGAACGCTACAGGAAACCTGTCAATGACGGTATTGTATGCTCCGGTATTTCCGGCTATCTGAATATCCTTGATATTCCGACCTTTTCTAAGGAACTGGCGCTGCTGGGATACCGCCTGAGCGGTGAAGAAGCGCCTGCCTGTCTGGCGGAAAGCTTTAAGAACGGGGAGATCCATTTTGATTTTGAACTGCCGGGAAGCACTCATAATATGCGAGTCTCCGATCCGTTCTTCTGCGCCCTGTCCCATTCCGGCGATCAGGCCTTCAGCGGCAGCGGTTCGCTTAAAATTCTGGTGGACCGCATGGTGCGCGGTGACCAGTGCAAGGTATTTTACAAGCCGTTCTATACGCGTAATGATTTTTCGGATGAGAGATACAGTCCAGTATTCTCACCGACTGCATATCCGGGGCAGACCGTATCGATGAAGCTTTATCTGGAACAGTGGGAGGGCTGGGAGACGCTGGGTATTGCGCCATACGTACATACCGTTTACGGGAAAGAGGATCTCCTTCAGGGCTATATCAAGCTGGTTCAGGAACAGTGGATCAGCGTGGAATTCACAATCCCGGATGTAGAGGGAGACATTGTGGATGAGGTGGGCATCGTAATTGAGGGTTACTCCCCTTCAAAGAAAAAAAGTCTCGGTTTGATTTACCTGGACGACTTTGCGATAACCGGACCTTCGGCGTATACGATAGACATAAAAAAACAGAAAAAGGAATTTGGCTGTGTCACGCCGTTTGCCACCGACCATGGAGCTTGGGATCTGTATGGCAAAACCCTGAACCTGATGCGGTGCGAGGAGGCGTTTGCCTATACGGGTAACTACTATGGCACGGATTATACGGTTTCGGCTGCGGTCATACCGCGCCACGGGGCTTCCCATCTGATTACGGCGAGAGCCCAGGGAGCAAAGCGCTTCTACGCCGCAGGCTTTGACGAGAAGGGAAAAGCCGTGCTGTTAAAAAATGATTTTGGTTTTACGGTTCTGGCAGAATGCAGTTTTGACTGGGAATATGACAGGGAATACAGGATGCAGATGGAGTGCCGCGGCGGACACATCATATTTTCCGTCGATGGGGTAAAGGTTCTGGAGGCGGAGGATGACAGCTTTTCCTATGGAATGTTCGGCTGCGGTTCCGTGAAGACGGGGCGTACCTCTTTTGCTGATTTTACTTATAATTCATACACAGGAAGCTGCTGTCCGCAGACTGCCGGTTCCGGCAGGGGCGGACAGTAACCGGAGGAGAAAGGTTGAGGTGAAAGAATGAGGATATTGAATTTCGGTTCCCTGAATATTGACAACGTATATGCGGTAGATCATTTTATTCGTCCCGGTGAAACGATGAGCTCTCTGGGCATGGAAGTCTTCTGCGGAGGTAAAGGGCTGAACCAGTCGATCGCCATGGCGCGCGCAGGCGCACAGGTATGGCACGCGGGAGCGGTGGGAAGAAATGACGGCAAAAAGCTGCTTGAACTGCTGGCAGAATCGGGAGTCAATACAGATTTTGTGAGAAAGACGGACGGCGTGTCGGGCCATACGATTATCCAGGTAGATAAAAACGGCCAGAACTGCATTCTCCTGTTCGGCGGAGCCAACCAGGAGATTACGCCCGGGCAGGTGGATGAGACGCTGGCCCACTTTGAGGAGGGCGATATCCTGCTGCTTCAGAACGAAATCAACGGACTTGCCGGATTAATTAAAAAGGCGGCCGAAAAGGGAATGAAAATCTATCTGAATCCTTCACCTGTGACCGGGGAACTTCTGGAACTGCCGCTTGAGCTGGTAGACTGTTTTATACTCAACGAGATTGAGGGAGCCGATATCTGCGGTCAGGAGGCAAAGGAGGAGGAAATCCCGCAGCTTTTGCATGAGAAATATCCGCGGGCCGTGATCCTTCTGACTCTCGGCAGCAGGGGCTGTATTTATTATGATGGTGAGAACCGTTATGAACAGCCGGCCTTTTGTGTCGAGGCCGTTGACACCACGGCGGCAGGCGATACATTTACCGGGTATTTTATTGCTTCGGCGGTAAAAGGCAATTCGGTGCCGGACGCACTTTTAAAGGCTGCGAAGGCTGCGGCGATTACTGTTATGGGCAAAGGGGCTGCACCCTCCATTCCATGGGATAAGCAGGTGGAGGAGGCCCGGCTTTAACCTTAAATAAGACGGGGGATTGTTTATGGAAAACAAGACAAAATACAGTATATCTCAGATTGCGGAGATCTGCGGCGTGTCGAAGGCCACCGTTTCCAGGGTGATTAATAACAGCCCGTGCGGTGTAGGCGAAGCCACGAAAGAACGGGTCCGCAAAGTCATAGAGGAGTTGAATTACAGGCCCAATGCGCTTGCCAGAGGGGTAGCCGTATCACGTTCCAGGATGATAGGAGTCGTGGTGCCTGACGTGTCTAACTTCTTTTATCCTAAGATTATCAGGGGCATCAGCGATTATCTGGAAAAGAAAGACTATTCCGTCATAGTCTGCAACTCTGATTATAATCCGGAGAAGGAGGCCCAGCTTCTTATGTCCCTTGTGGACAAACGGGTGGACGGCGTGATTCTCTGTTCCGGTATATCGAACAAGGCGTTTCTGGAGAAATACAGGAAATACCAGGTGCCGCTGGTGCTTTTGGGGCGCACCTTCGACAGCAGCGTCAGCGACGCAAGCATCACGGGAGATAACGTGAAAGGTTCCAGGAAAGCGGCTTCCTATCTGCTGCGCGGAGGAAACAGGCGCATTGTCTATGTGGAGGGCAATACAGAACTTTCCGGTTCCAAGCAGAGGCTTGAGGGGTATCAGGAAGCGCTCAGGGAACACGGGATTGCGTTTGATAAGAGCCTGACGATGTCCGGGGAATATTCGATTGAATTCGGGCGGAGGGCAGCGGAGGAACTGCTGGAAAAGAAGGTGGAGTTCGACGCAATCATGACAGGAAGCGATTTGATTGCCATCGGCGTTATTTCAGGGCTTCTCGACGCGGGGAAAAAGATCCCGGAAGAGATAGAAGTCATGGGATTTGACAATATTGAGCTGGCGGAGGTATTCCGTCCGGCGCTCTCCACTGTCTCCAAGCCGCATTATGAAATGGCCCAGCATCTGGCAAAGCAGATAATTCGGATTATCGAGGGGGAGGAAGTGGGACTGAGCCACATGGTCGTGGAACCAACCCTGAAACTGCGCCGGACGACGAAAGAGCGGCCGTATGACAGCGAATACGAATAGGAATCAAGTTAAAAATGAAACAGTGTACACAGGACTGCAGGGAATGGGTATCTCGAACAGGGATACCCATTCCCTGTATTCTGTTGAAGGCGGTGACCATTGAGAGGTCCGCCTGTGCTTTGCGAAAAAAGGAGAAATAAGGAAAACGGTTTATTAATTATGTGCTGAAAAAATAATAGAAAATAAAAAACAATCTGGAAAAACTAGAAAATAATAGTGCAATATGCTAAAAAATACGGGGGATAAATTTAACATAATATACAATTGATATCAAATATCAAGTGTGTTATAATACCAATTAGAGAGAAACCGGTTACTTAAATTTACAGAAATGTACAGAGCGTAGAAAAGGGGGAGCCTGTATGCAGGCAAAGGTAGAAAAGAAAGCAGGGAAGAAGAATAAGACGCTGCAGCATATGTGGAAAGACAGGGTACTTTACCTGATGCTGGCGCCGACTCTTATCTACTTTCTGATTTTCAGGGTATGGCCGATTATCAATATGAGGCTGGCTTTCTGCAATTACAGGGCCAAAGGGCCGTGGGAATTTGCAGGACTTAAGTATTTTGACATGATATTCAAATCATCCACATTTATGGAGATTTTGAGAAACACGCTGATTATCAGCTTTATGAAGTACATACTTCTTTTTCCATTTTTCGTCATTTTCGCATTGCTACTGAATGAAATCCGATGTGGGAAGTTCCGCAAGTATGTGCAGATTATTTCCTACATGCCCCATTTCCTTTCATGGGTCGTTATTGCCGGTATCTGGATTTCGATGCTGTCTGTATCCGGCGGCGCCGTGAACCAGATTATGGGATGGTTCGGACTCGATGCGGTAGATTTTATGACGAATAAGGGGACGATACGGTGGGTGCTGTTCTTCTCGGAAGGCTGGCGAAGCCTCGGATGGGATTCCATCGTATACTTTACGGCAATCCTGGCTATCAGCCCGGATCTTTATGAGGCGGCCACGGTGGACGGCGCGAAGCGGATCGACATCATCCGGTATATCATCCTTCCCGCCCTTGTCGTACCGATGACAACCATGTTTATTCTGAATCTGGGCTTCTTTATGACAGCCGGATTCGACCAGGTCTTCAACTTTACAAACCAGTCCGTCAACAGTGTAATCGACATTCTGGATACATACGTTTACCGTATCGGACTTGAAAGCGGCCAGTATTCCCTGGCGACGGCGGTGGCTCTTATCAAAGGCATTGTGGGAGTGTTCCTGGTACTTGTAACTCACCTTGTTTCTAAAAAGGTGACGGGGAAGGGAGTGTGGTAAGAATGAGAAAGAAAAAATTCAGCATTACGCAGCTGATTCTCACTGTTTTTATGCTGCTCCTGACACTGACAATGATTGTGCCTCTTTTGCATATTCTGGCCCGTTCCCTTTCGGATCCGCTTCAGTCGGCCGGAATGAGCAGCCTGGAAGTAATTCCGAGAGGATTTTCACTGATTAACTATCAGGTGCTGTTCAGCAACAAGACACTGGTGCCGTCCATCTTCAATTCCATCTTTATCACGGTGGTCGGAACATTTTTAAATATTGTACTGACGGCGCTGGCAGCTTATGTGCTGACACGTCCCGGCCTGGTCGGCAAGAGAGTGCTGATGGTGTTCTTTATCATCATGATGCTGTTTGACCCTGGAATTGTCCCGGAGTATATGACCGTAAAGAAAATCGGGCTGATGGGGAGCCAGTGGTCCGTTATCCTCTGCATGGCAGTTAACGTGTATTATCTTGTCATTATGATGCGTTACTTTGAGGATGTGCCGGTGTCGCTCTGCGAGGCGGCGAAGATCGACGGGGCCGGTCATCTGAGAGTCCTGTTTTCGGTGGTGCTGCCGCTTGCAAAACCGGGAATTGCAACACTGACAATGTTTTACGGAGTGACAAGATGGAATGAGTATTTCCGTTCCGGAATTTACATCTCATCCATTAAGAAGGTACCGCTGCAGGTAATTCTGCGTAAGTTTATCGTGGATAGTGATGTCACAACGATAATCGGAACACAGAACCTGCTGAATTATAACGATTTGGCAAAGATTGATTATACGGCTCTCCAGTATGCGACGATTGTGATCGCAGTAGTTCCGATTCTTCTGATTTATCCGCTGGTACTCAAATACTATACAAAAGGTATTATGGCGGGCGGCGTGAAGGAGTAATGCACGGGAAAATGGAAAGACAGCCTGAGAATATGAAAAGGGTGTAATAAAAAATCAAATAAAATGGAGGAGAAGACATGAAAAAAACATTGGCACTGATTATGGCGGCAGCGCTTGCAGGCTCCAGCCTTGCAGGGTGCGGCGGCAAAGCGGACAACAGCGCGCCGGAGACCAAACCGGCCGGCAGCGAAGCAGATAACGGGGGAGCTGCACAGGCAGAGGGAACGGCAGAGTTCCCGGCCATCGGTACGGCAGATGTACCTGTTACGGTAAAGGTAATGATTAAGGACGTATTCCCGGATGAGGAGGATGTGCAGCTCTTACGGGAGGCAATTAATGAAAAAATGGCGGCTCACGGCCAGTACGTCAATTTGGAGTTTATGGAACCGCCGGCAGGAAGCTATGCGACGGCAGTGCCGATTGCAATGATGAACGGTGATGTGGAAGCAGATCTTATCTATTTCCAGGGCGGCGATCTGGCTTTGGCACAGCAGGGACTGTTTGAAGACCTGAACCCTTATGTTGAAAAATCGACATTTATAAAGAGCATTATGACGGACGTCAACAGAAAACGTATGGAGAATTACCCATACCTGATTTGGCTGGCCCCATCCCGGATCCAGATTCCGGCAATGAGAAAAGACTGGGCCGCTCAGCTTGATTCCTATGAGAAATTAATCGCAGACCCGACCGTTGATAATTATTACAACCTGTTCAAGGAAATGAAAGACAAAGGCCTTGTAGAGTATGCAATGACGACCGACGGCGGTTCCGGCGACAGTACGGTCCGTCTCGACAGCATCTTTAACCAGGCGTTTGGCGTAACAGGAACAATCGTTAAAGAGGATGGAAAATGGATATTCAGCAAAGAGAGCCAGGCAGAAAAGAATAAGCTCGAATTCTATGCAAAGCTTTATAAGGACGGCCTTCTGGATCCGGAATATCTGACCGATACATGGGATACGATGGAACAGAAATTCTACGAAGGCAAAACAGGAATAATCGCCGGAACACTTTCCTCCACCCAGATTTATGACAACAAGATGCGCTCAGTTAACGGCGAAGAGTCGGAACTTGTGATTCTTCCTCCGGCAAAAGGTGTGGCACAGGGATACAGGGCAGAGGATGTAACAAAAGAAGAGCGCGGTTTTGCGATGAACATCGATTCCAAGAATAAAGATGCCGCATGGGCGGTGCTGGAATTCATGGCAAGTCCGGAAGGCAGAATCTTAGACAAGGTCGGCATTGAAGGAAAACATTATACAGTTGAGGATAACAAGATTGTATTTACGGACAGATGGCCGGAATGGTGGGCACGCTTCTGGGATACGACAAATAACTTTGACCCGCAGAATCCGTCCCTTGCACAGCCGGTACTGACGACTGTCGGACAGAGCGCGTTTGATAATCTTGAGAAATATATTGTTCAGGACGTCAACATCCTGGTTCCGGAAGAGATGACGCCGCAGTGGGATGCGATGACAGGATATTATAAGGAGTACTCCGCAGATATCATCAGAGGAGTAAAACCAATCGATGCATTCGACGAGATGACGGCAAAATGGGATGAAGCAGGCGGAACAGAATTTGAGAGTATCTTAGTGGAAGAGCTGGGAAATCCGTGATGATAATCCGGAAGGATTATATATAAAAAAGTAAGTATATTTAAATAATAAATCGGCAGAGGTAAACAGGAGGATGACAAATGCTGACAAGAGAAGAGTTTAAGAAAAATCCGGAGCTGGTATTCGACAAGGCATACGGTTCCTTATCAGGACTGGCAATCGGAGATTCTTTTGGAGATGCTTCAAGAAAGCAGGAAAACCGTGAAAATTATGCTATTACAACTGATTTTAACAGCAAGGCTTCATGGAGTACAGATGATACGGAATTCGCACTGCTGACAGCAAAAACCCTGATTCGCTGCGGTGGGGAGCTGACATCGGAAGAAGTGGTAAAATCCTGGCTTGAGGATGTTGCAATACAGGATGAATTTAAACGCGGCGGTGCCAGCGAGATTGAAGCAGCTAATAATTTGAGAAGAGGTTTTCTTCCTCCCCTGTCCGGTAAATACAATGCCTTCCACATGAGCGACGGATCCGCGATGCGTATCGGGCCGATTGGCATCGTTTGCGCCGGTGACCCGGAGAAAGCGGCGGCAATGGCAAAGATTGAATCCGAGGTAAGCCATTTCCGCGACGGCGTTTGGGGAGCGCAGGCGGTAGCCGCAGCCGTATCGGTAGCCATGGTGGACGGTACGATGGATGAGATTCTGGATGCCGCAATGAAGGTGATTCCGGAGGAGTCCTGGCTCTATTATTCAATGAACCATGCATTTGAACTGGTAGATTCCGCCGACGGACATATTTTCGATGTGTGGATGCAGCTCCATGACGACTTAAGAACCAGCACCTGGGCCACGACGGCAGAGGCAATTCCATCCGCATTTGCCTGCCTGAAGGCGGTCAATAAAGATTTCAGGACGGGCGTTGTGGTGGCCGGCAACTTCGGCAGGGATGCAGACACTATCGGAGCTGTGGCAGGAACTGTCCTGGGAGCTAAATACGGCGCGAAAGCAATGCCGGCGGCATGGATTGACAAAACCAGATTCCCAACGGGAACATGCCTGAACTTTACAAAGGGAATTGATATTAAAGACTATGCGGAGAAGCTGGCTGGGATTATTATGAAATAAAAATCCCGAAGAGAAAATCCGATTATAAAATCTGATAAAAGATGCTTCCCAAAATATCATGGAAGAAAATCATAAAATTTGGATATGGGGACATCCCGTCCATCGGCAGAAAGATTATTGTAAGCGCCGGTGGGCGGGGTTTGTTGCTGTTCACACGGATGTTTTGTAACAGTTCAGACAGGGCGCTGTTGCCAAAATGGAGATTTAACCGAGGTTTGGAGGACGCGTCCGGAACGGACCATGT
>NZ_KE992883.1 GCF_000466485.1 [Clostridium] symbiosum ATCC 14940
TCAAAAAGTTCTTGACATATCACCAGAATGCTATGCGTCTCACCTCCCCCTATTTTTCTTAGGGTTGTTCTTCCCTTTTGTCCTGTTTCCCGGAGCATTCTCCTTTTTGGGAGCCGCCTTCTGTTTCTTCTTAGGCACTTCCGGCAGTACTTCTTTATAGGTCTTCTCGTAATGGACCTTACCGTCTTTTTGCAGGGTAGCCTTGATTCCGGCCTGGATCGGTTCCAGTTTCACTTCATAGAACCACTTTCCGTCTGCTTCCACAACCCGGTGAGGCGTGTTGGGTTTCTCATATTCATCAGCCGCAAATCTGGCATACTTCACGCCATCATGCTCAGACTGCTGATAATTCTGTGGCATAGTCACACCGGCCGGCTGACCTGAAACACCCTGACCGCCGCCGGATATTCCGCCAGCCGCCTGGATGCCTCCGTCACCGATTCCTGTTCTTCCCGGCTCTAAAGAACCTGCAACTCCTGTCTGGGAAGCAACACTGCTTCCAGCTTCTGTTGTCATTGCGCTCCTGCCGGTACCTGACTCAATGCCGGACAATCCGGCATTCGTACCATTTTCATTCCCTGATATGCCCTGTGCATCTGCCATCTGCAAAATACCGCTTTCATGGCTGCCTGATATTGCAGAACCATCTTGCGTAAATCCATCTGTGCCATCTCCCGTATCAGCACTTTGGTAACCGGAATCAAAGGAAATCCCAGCACCAGAAGCATTTCCATCATCAAAGGAAACACCACCTGCGTTCATGGTGCCCAGACTTTCTGCCATACCGGTGTCTACGCTGTCTCCGGAGCCAATACCCATATTGTCTGCAATGCCGGTGTCCAGTCCTCCGCTGATGCCTGAACCATCAGGAGTATTGGCATCTATGCTGCTTTGATCTGAAAACGCCCCACCCATATCGGCGGCGTCAAATGCATCATCATAATCAAACGGGCCGGCTTCTACTGCATTTCCTCCGGTCTCAACCGCTCCATCAAAGGTATCAGCCGGAACTGCCCCATTCTCGCCGTATCCCATATCAGAATTCACCATGCCAGAGTCCATATCACCGGTAAACGGACCTTCATCATAGCCGTCCGAAATAGGTGTTTCAAATCCCATGTTATCAGCAGCCTTTCCGCCATCTGCAAAATCATTATTCTTTGCAGACGGATTATCCTGGTAAGAAGGTACACCCATGTCCGCACCAAATGTTTTATTATCCGGCGCATAAGAATCCTTTGGCATTCCATTCGGCTTATCCTGGAAAGCACCAGTTTTCTGTCCTGACAATGGCACTCCCATATCGGAACCATTTCCCGCCATCGCCGCCGAATCTTCGCCACTTGACGTTTTCCCACCTGCCCCGCTAAAGCCCGGATTTCCCATCGGTATCGGGCTACCCATGCCAGAAGCCATTTTACTGGCTCCTGCAGCCGGACCTTTCCTGCCTCCTGACGGTGATCCATGCCCTCCGGCAGAACCTCCAAACTGGGAAAAGACACGTCCCAGCATCATCATAACACCAAGACCTCCCATACCAGGGCTTGTCCGCCCCAGATTAACGCCCAGTGACGCCATATACGAGTCCAGTTTAAACACAATCTTGCCAAATCCGACCAGACACAGGGTTGCCGCAAAAAATTTTGTGAACCCATAACCACTTGCCATCATATTTCCATAGCCGCTTAAATAGACTTTCAGGCACCATGCATCCAATATAATAAGCACCACCTGCCCGCCAAACATTTTAGACCAGGAGGACAGGATATTGTTTGTGGCTTTCGATCCTCCTGTCGCAAAGGCAAGAGGAGCCGTGTATGAAAACACGCCGAGAAGGACGTACCGTTCCGCCATAATGAACAGAAGTTTTAAATAATTCCAGGCAACCATAAACTGAATAATTACCATCAGCAGCTGGATATTCAATGCGTCAATTCCAAGTCCTGATGTAACAGCTTCAGCCGCAGAGGTAAAATCGGCAAAAGATACAACCGTGATATGTGTTCCGGTCACCCAGTCATACGGCGTCCCCGCCACATCAAGGACGTAATTCACGATACTCTTCGCTCCTGTCACCATAAAAAGGCAGATACAACTCCGTATTACAAGCTCCATCGGGTCTTCCGAATTTAAGTATTTTCCAAACATGCCCTTTAAAAGCTGCCAGATAAAAATAAGCAATAAAATAGCAATCGCCAAAGGAACGATTGCCTCCCTGTATAAGTCCTTTACCACGCTGAACAATTCCTCAAATAAATCAAGATCGCAGGATAACAGCTCGGTAAAAACCTGATTTACAATCTCCATCATATCAATGATAAACTGTGAACACTGCTCTCTGACCGCTTCAAGAAGCATTTGTATCAGCCATCTCATACTTTATGGCATGTTTTCAGCCCAACTGACTTTCCTTTCAAATACCCCTCCTTTCTGCCGGGGAAGCGCCGGCATATTTTTTAGGATTTGTTAACCGCTAAACTCACTCTTTGGTATGATCTTCTCCATGTAGGTTACGATAGCTCCAAGCGTCATTAACACTGCCCAGCAGACCACAATACGTTTCAGCCATGCACGCGATTCGTCCACGGTCTTTCCTGATTTTGAAAAGTTCATCAAAAACAGGCACACGGCCGAACATACCACAGCTGCCACCGTGGCAATGCCGGCAACATCCTTGTAGACACTCTGCATCGCGCTTTTGGCAATGTCGAAAATATCATCTGCCGATACCGGCATAATCAGGCAGGCCGTACAAGTCACGGCCATAAACGCAAAAAACGCAATCTGCGGGATAACAGTTATCATGTGGTTGCGTTGTACCTGCTGCAACTCTGCCATCATTCCCGCTGCTTCCACCTCCGCCATTTCTTTTATATTCTTCCAGTGCGTATGTTTCTTTTCAGAATGCAACTTCCTTTCACCTCCAGTTCCAATTTACGGGTAACAAAAAAGCAACCATTCCGAAAAATGATTGCCGGACCCCACCTATTCAGTTGTATCAGATTTATGGCCTCCCATCATGTCCTCATGCATAGAATCTGACTTTATCATTATAATTCTTTTGAAATTGTGTGTCAATGTTGTTGCTGACGCAATAGTGTCTTAAAATTGTCTCAATGTTGTTATACCATTCCCCACCTTCCTTAAAATAAGCTAAAATAGATTGATTTCAAAGGAGAAATATCCTGTTTTAAGAACACATACTTCTGCTCCTCCACCTGCTTCTCAACCGCTAATTTTACTTCCAGATTTTTTAGCCTTGTTTTTCTACTTCCACACCATCTGGGCTTCTCAATCCGTAAATGCACCACATAATTCAGATATTCCAGCACGTCGCCAGGCATCAGCTTATTCCCGTATTCTTCCAATATCCGCTTCAACGTTCTTCGGACCCCTTTCATAAGCCCCTCCACATGCGCGCCTCCCTCCTGTGTTATCTGGCTGTTCACATAACTTTTCCTTATGCCCCCCTTGATTGAGAAAAATACAGGACAACTTCTCCCGTAAACTGATTTCCCACTATATTCACATTCAGAATACTCCCGACCCCAAACAGCGAGTAATCCCTTTTCAAAAAATACCCAATATCGGATGGAACCCGGACTTTGCACCCATTCTCCTCATTCGCCAGGTATATAATATACGGGTTCAGCGCCGCCAGCTCAATCATTCTGCCCATAATTAAAAAATAATCCAATTCTTTGGCAGCAAACACCGTACAATCCGGTTTCCAGACAATTCTCGTTCCCGCAGCAACCGTGTGATTATGGTTCTCTGCGGCAATAATGCCCTCCTCTGTTCGGATAAACTGTCTTTCATTCTGATACTCGAAAAACTCTCCCAACGCGCTGGCAATCCCCATATCTCTGGTATAGCTGTTATTATTGGCTAACTGATAACTCTCACAGACAATCTCCACCACATTCTCTGCCCGCAGCCATACGGAAATCGTCTTTTCTGTGGCATCCTCTAACATGCTTTCCACCAATCCGTACAATAGCCGGTAAAGTCCATTCCCCTTTGTAGAACCGATATACATACCTGGACGTTTTCTAACGTATCTGTATAAATCCCCCGAAAACAGGATTTCCCCAATATCATGATAAACAGACGGCTTATAACTTACCATATACGCCTTGCCCAGCAGAAAGGAATACATGGGTGTCTGCCCGACATACAGGATATCTCCCGTTTTACCCACAATGGCGGCACCCGTCACATATTTCATGCTCTTTACTTCTCTTGCCCTGAGCCTCTCATCCACATGATCGTCAATCAGATATTCCTCCATTTCCCGGAAAATCCTCTGATCCCTGATTTCTTCTACCTTCAGGTGTGATAATTCTCCTGTGCCAAACCGTTCTACCAGCAGCATTTTCGTAGACTTTCCTTCCTGCCTCGGACTTATGCCATAGGAATTTTCACGCTGCATTTTTATCCAGACAGACAGCAGCCGCACAAATTCCTCCCCAAAGTCAACTGTTTCCTTAATCTCATACTTAACAAACGTCTCCCAAGAAACAGCTCCCGAATAACCAGTAATCCTCTGCCCCACTAAATCCACCTTTTGTGCCAGCTGATTAATATCCTTCAGCTGCAGCCGTATATTTTCAACGATTGCTAAATCATTTCCTGCCATACACACCATCCTCTTTTCCGCATACCCTGCGACAACTGTACCGGACTGGCAATAAAGCCAGCCCGGCAGTTATATTGTCATTCCTTTCGGTATATCAATCATCTCAGGCTACTGCTCCCGGAAGAAAAAACAGTCTCCCTATTCATACAATTATAGGCTATAACAGCCTGTTTTTAAATACCAAAAGCCATATACCATATATAATTCCCCTTTTGTTGTCTTTTCCTTATCAACCTGCTTTTTTCGCCATGGCCATCGCAACAGGAAAATAATCAATTCTATAACACAAGTTCGCTGTCTCGAAACAGGCATGATCCAACGCAATTTCCACAATCCGCTTGACCCTGGCCGTTTTTACCCTTCTGCCATTATAAAAATAGCAGGCGGGTTCTCCTACCTGGAGTGGAAATTCCAATATTCCTGAAATCAGTATGCTGCGCTTCTCACAGATATTTGATACCATTTGACTCATACGATACCTCCTTACCTCTAACTGTACCTTTTGTTTCTCAGATTGTCTTTCCTGAATTTCTTGATATTCATTTTCATTCCTCTGATGATATATTCCTCTTCGCCAGCTTTTCCTAACATCTAATTTTCTTAAATCCGTCTCCCCTCCTCTCTGAAACAAAAAAAAGACACCTAAACGCATAATACATTTAAGTGTCTTTCTCGCGGTCCCAATACAGGACCTGTTTATTAAGGCCATAGCCAAATTTTTAACTTCCGGAACAGGCCGGAACAAAATACAACATATTCTTCAGAAGAATATTAAATCAATATCATCTCCAGATTAACACATCATATAGTGCATGTCAACTCAGCGCAAGCACTATATATGCTATTTCACAAACTTATGCACACAACGGATCAGCGTATGTACCTGCTCATAATAGAGATCTTCATCAAACCTCCCACAAATCATGGAATGATTGATCAGCAGGGGACGATACATCTCTATCACTTTCATTAATGCCTCTCTGTCCCCCATCTTGGCAAGCTCCAGTACCCCTTCAAATTCAACCATGCCGCATCTCCTTTCTCAGCTTTTTCAGCGTATTGTAGTAAGTGTCAACTGCCTTCTTCATCGGAATATGGAGACGTGCTGCAATCTCCTCAAAACTCATTCCGTTAATAATACGCCAAAAAATCAGCCGTTTCCTTTCATCATCGAGTTTCATAAGCGCAGCCAATAACCGTTCATTTTCAATCAGATTGAGAAGCTGCTCCACATCTCCAAAGTCCTCGCATAGCCTGCTGGCCTGTTCCTCTAAATGCCGGTAGTAGTCTCCCTGACCGGACTCTGCTTCTGCATAGGCTGAATCCTCAATCGGTATTTCTGCCTCCTGGATTTTGACATGCTTTTTAATATATTTAATCTTTGTGTTCCTCACTGCTGTTTTGAGATATGCACTAAACGAATCCTGCGTAGAAAACTCTTTATTTTTGTCTTCCATATCATTTCCTCCATTTCAATTTTTTTCATCTGAAAATGGAGGTTCCTGGTGGGGAACGGCAGTGTGGTAATCGGCAGCCAACCGCATAAAGCGACAAATTTTGCAAAAAAAACACCGCTGGATACATAATCCAGCGAATACTTGAATGGGTATGAGCTATTAATGCATATGCTAATACGGAGAATAGTTCGTATATTATCGCATAAATGTGTAATAGCTTTTTCTTTCTTTTTTTAATACGGCTGCAATTTTATTTAATTTTTTTAAACCTTTCCCGGTAACCATACTTCCTCAATTCCTGCAGCCAAAAAACACGCCGAGGTGCAAGAATAGGCCGCATTTTTTTTATTAGCAACCATTCTTGGTCTCGACGTTATATGAACTATTATTTCACTAATAATTGAGGGTACTGGCTCGTTTTCATTTTCAACCGTTAAATATAGTATTAATCAGTGTGAACTATTACTCGTTACTGGAGGTGAACTATGGAAAGTTTTCTTGTACAACTTGGTACTATTATTAAGCAGGCAAGAATCAAAGAAGGGCTGACACAGGCACAACTTGCAGAAAAAGCTGATATTAGTACCCGTTATTTAATGGATATAGAAAATAAAAACGATATTCCCAGTCTAAAAGTCTTTATCGCTCTATTCCGGGCCTTACGTCTTTCAGTAGACTTATTTTTGTACCCGGACTCGAAAGAGACTGATCAACTGCATCGGATTCTGTCACAGTGTAATGATAAGCAAATTACAATCATAACAGCCATGACCAAAACCATGTTGGATGTGGATCCATAACTGTATTATATCAAAAGCAAAATTACAATTTCTGACTTTTCTCATGAATTTTTCATGTTTTTTTGACAATAATCCGGACAGATGATTATAAAATCATATGCCCGGATTTATCTTATCTATGTAAATTGTGATTCTATCTTAACTCTGCAAAGTATATTCCACATATAACCTCACATTAGCTTCACTGCTTCAACCCCACACATGACATTATAGATGCCATTTGATTACATATCTGCCACGGCTGCTCAATTCCTCAATCATCTGGAACCGTTTGGAGGAGCAGACCACACACGGCTCAATTTTCCTGACAAGGTCATCGTCGGCCGTGATGATGATCACCTGTTTATATCTTCTCAATCCGAAGCCGGTATCTTTGGCGGTATCCGGCTTTTTGTTCCGTGGAAATGTTCTTATAGCGGTAAATGCTCATCAGAAGTCCCACAAGAATGGATGTGGCAAACACCGGACCTTTGCCATAGGATAAAAAGGGCATTCCCGTATTGATAAGGCCCCTTCCCAGATTCAACATCACATAATGAAATATCTGAAGGAAAAACACGAGGCAGCAGCCGATTCCCAGCATCTGACCCAGCTGGTTTTTCATCCGGACAGTCATGTGGAATCCATGTACAACGAAACCGATAGCCGCCAGCACGACCCCGGCGCCTGCCAGGAGTCCATAGCTGGAAATCAACTGGATGAGAATATAATCCGTGTGCAGGCTTCCCATTCTCCCATCCAGAGTTTTTACTGCCGGCCCTGCCCAAGTGCTCCACTGAAGAGTGTCACGGATCACTCCCGGGATATAACCGCGACCAAGCGGATCAACCGCCGGATTCAACACGGCCTCCAGTCTGGCAGTCTGATACGGCATGAAATTAAACACCCCGATTCCCACAAAAATCAAAGGCAGAAGTACCGCTGCCAGCCACAATCCGGCTAAGGCGGCTTTTCTATTCACCGCAAACCATCCTTTCCAGATGGCAATGGATGTCATCATCAGACAGATCACCGTAACATCCAAACAGGCCGGAATGGTGACCGCCATCAGAGACAGAATCATGGCGGCCATGTGGAGCAGTCCGCATTTCACCAGAGCGGTAACGCCTCCATTTCTGTAGTGATACAAAATTCCGGTGTAGACTGGCACATACAGATAAATGTAATTTCTAATATACAGATGGCTTCCATTATATGTTGGTCCAAACAGGACAGTGAGCAGGACAAAACCAGACAACAGCCCCCACAGCGCAAATCCATATTTTCCTATGACACTGTAGTCAACCAGACACACCGCCACCATAAGCAGAATTCCAATTCCGGTGTGCACACACTGTCTGAAAAACATGGTGAGATCCGCCTGCTGCCTGCCAAATGCGTATTGGATCAGCAGACCGATAATACTTAAGACCGCAACAAATGCCACTAGCTTCCAATCCATGGTCGGTCGGTGAATCCGGTCCAGCTCCACACCGGCTGCCACCGGGTCTCCCATCTGGCGAACAGCCTCGGCGGTGGCTTCGGATTCTGTCATTCCGCTTTGCCGGTATGCCATGGCTTGATCTTTGATGTGGTCTTCCACCTCTTTTACTACGGAATCTCTGACTTTCACGCAGCGGATCTGTGCTTTCAGGATCTCAAGATATTCATGCATTTCCAAAGTTCACACCTCCCATCACCTGACCTACCGCTTTGGAATATTCATCCCACTCTTTCTGTTTTCTGCCCAGAGTTTTCTGGCCTTCTTTTGTAATTTTGTAGTATTTTCTGGTCTTGCCGGCGGCTTCCCGCTCGTAGGATGTCAGCAGGTTCCCGGCTTCCATGGTGTGGAGCAGGGGATAAAGGGTGCCGGCTTTCAGTTCAAAGACGTGGTTGGATTTTGCCTCCAGTGTCTCAATCATCTCGTATCCGTACATATCCTTTTCTGACAGGAGCTTTAATAGCAACATGCTGGTGTTTCCGGATATCAGGCTTTTGTCAACTGCCATGATTGTTGATCCTCCTTTTTCTGGTATGGTGTTATATCAACTTATTGTATAGATTGTCTATATAATAACTCTGTGCTGGAATCCTGTCAAGAAAAAAGGACTGTCGGGAAATAGATAGTCCAAAAAAAGAAAAGATGGCTAACGACAACTATCTCTTATCCGTTACATGTTATAATGTGACTATGTAAAAACAAGATTACTATAACGATTTTTTTGAATTAGGGCAACAGAAAATCAACTTTTGGATAGCGTCAATTGACTTTCGGAAACGAATAGTCAGAAATTACCCTTGTGATTAGCAACTGCATAACCTTTATCACAGTCCAATCAGGCTATGCCGTCTATAACCTCCTCTTCAATCCGTCTGTAAGCCGCATTGATATCGCAGTTCTTCACATCGTACTCCTCCGATTCATTAAATTCAACTTTGTCCTCCGTCCCCCATAAGTCTTTATGAACAATATAGCCACAGGCTGGACAATAATTACTGTCTTCCGGAATGATGGCTTCACAGAGCGGACATCTCCGATTCGGCCTGTAATTCACAAAAATCTTTGAAGTCGTTTTGAGCTGTATCCCTATCTGGATGAAAAACATAATAATTACTGGATATTTCCTCTTCTGCAAAAAACAGGTTCCAGCCATTACCAGGATCCAAACAAGATTAAATACCCCACAGTGCATTGCTTCATCATATATAACATCTATATTTCTTTTATTCATCACTTACCTCCAAATCTATTTTACGGATAGATTAAAACTCCAGTTACTTCCTCCATAGGGATAAACCCAATCATTCTGGAATCCCTTGAGAAATTGCGGTTATCCCCTAAAACATATACACTCTGAGGCGGTACAATAAAAAAATCACTGATATGTTCATATGGTTCTTTTATATACGTCTCTTCTAAAACTCTTCCATTTATCCGCATCTCCCCATCGGATACCATAACAGTATCCCCTTCCACGGCTATGACCCTCTTGATAATCCGCTTATGCAGCACCTTGGAATCAATCACCGCAATATCACCGCGCTGTGGCATTACTCCCATTTTCACAACCACCAAATCTCCCTGGGACAGTGACGGTTCCATTGACCTTCCACTCACGACCGCCAGCCGATAATAATGACCGAACCATAGGGCTGCCAATACGGCAAGCCCTATATTTATAATTACTGCATATTTCCGTTTCAATTTCATACGCCCTGCCCTACTTTCTTCGGAACATATGATTGGTATTTTTTAAGAGCGCAATTTCTTCCTCATCCATCTCATATCCCGCTTCTACTTCATGAACAGATGAAGAACTGGCGTCTTCCCTTAAACCAGATTCTGCCGCCTTCCCTCTTTTATTATTTGGGGGAAGTTCCTCGTAACCGGAAATATCTCCCTCCCCATGGTAGGCCAGAACTGCCCTCGCTACATACCTGGCAATTTTCCTGCCCTGGGAGTTCAGAATTTGGGCCACCAGCCGGTGCCTGTCGTCATCCGGATCAAAGCGGATTGTAAATCTATACTCATCTTTCTTTTCCATTCCTATCCTCCCAGACTAATACGCATGGTCCGCCAGATACAGTTTCTTATAACCCTTTGCATTCGCTAGCGGATCAGCAATGATGTGATACTCCCCGCGGTACCGAATCCACACTTCTTTTATTACATCAGTAAGAAGCATGGAACCTCCGCCTACAAAAATGGTTGTGATAGAATTAAAATCAATCCCGATCTCCCGAAATATCCCCAAGGTATTCACCACATACTCATAAACGACACTTTTAACCAGTTCTTTTATCTCTTCTGACAGCGGGGAACTGTCTTCCTGAATTACCAGGTCTATATCCGAATCTTCCAAAAGAATATCATACTGTTTTCTCACCCTGTTTCGTATTTCATTGTACAATGGTATAATTCCTTTTTCCAAGGAATCAAATAGCTCTGTATCTGGTTCTCCATAGCGGAGCAGCAAATAATCCAGTGTAAATCCGCCGATATCTACAATCAGCACCTTTGCCAACTGACGCAGCCGCATATCCTTAGAGTACATGATGGCAGCCGCATAAGCCTGAATGTAGGATACGACATCACGATAGCAAATCAGATACTCTCTGCCGCCATACCGGAAAGAAACAGGTTCCTCGTCCCGCCGGAAATAGTTCTCAAACTTCTCATACAGCCCTGAAAAGTCAGCCGGAGGAAGCCCCACAAGAAGTTCTATCCCGGCCGGCCGGTTCGGTACCGGACGGTAAATCCCCCGGTTCAGCCGGTCCTCTAACTCCCTTGCCACCCCCATGAGTGCTAATATGTAATACCTTTCATCAAACGTCTTGTCCCTCATGTACGCAATCCGCCTGTTGGATGGAGTATAAAACTTCCCATTATACTCCAGGACTTTTGTATCCAGTTTTGGCGGCATGATATCCATTTCATTCAATCCGGACTGAAATACAAAATGTTCCGTCTTAATCTGCTTATTCCCTGTATCCACTGATATAACCATATAAATCTCCATTCCGCGCGCCTTCAGGCGCGGCA
>NZ_KE992884.1 GCF_000466485.1 [Clostridium] symbiosum ATCC 14940
ACGCGTCCTCCAAACCTCAGTTAAATCTCCATTTGAAGAATCCCCCCATAACTGCTATAATGAAATTTAAACACAGTAAAAAACTGGAAAAATAGAATAGGGAGGATGCAAACGAATGAAAATTACAGGAGTTAAAGCTGTATTTTACAGCGCAACAGGCAATACCGAGGAAGTTGTTACCGCGATTGCGGAAAAAATTGCAGAAAAACTGGGGGTATCGATGGAAATCTGCAATTTTACGCTGCCGGGCGGCAGAACTGAGGTGCAGACGTATGCTCCGTCTGAGCTGGTGGTGTTTGGCACACCTGTTTATGCAGGCCGTGTGCCGAATAAAATGCTTCCGGTAGTTCAAAACAACTTCAAGGGGGAAGGCGCGCTTGCAGTACCGGTAGTCACCTTCGGGAACAGAAATTTTGACAACGGATTGATTGAACTTCGCAATGAGCTTGAGAATAATGGATTCCACACGATTGCAGGAGCCGGATTTGCCGTAAGCCATGTATTTTCCGATAAGATTGCTCCGGGACGGCCGGATGAAGCAGACAGGGAGATTATGATGCGGTTTGCCGAAGCAGTGGCTGAGAAAGTGGAAAAGATGGAGGAAATTCCCGCTCCAATCGAAGTTCGCGGGGAGGATCCGGTAGGTCCGTACTACACACCTCTTGGCACCGATGGAAAGCCGGCGGTATTCTTAAAGGCAAAACCAAAGACAAGGCCGGAGGACTGCGATAGCTGCGGTATCTGCGTGGAGGCATGTCCGATGGGTTCTATCAGCAGGGAGGATCCGAAAGAAGTTCCGGGAATCTGCATTAAATGCCAGGCATGTGTGAAAAAATGTCCGACCAATGCCAAATATTTTGATGATCCGGCTTTTCTGTCCCATATTGCTATGCTGGAGCAGAATTATACCCGCAGAGCGGAAGCTGAGATTTTTATTTAACAGGAAAGTGCTTTGTTAATAAAAACCGCTTTTCGGAGAATGCGCACTGTGCGTTAAGAAAGTTTGGCCCGCTAAAGCGGCCGTGTACCGGCGCCGGAGATATTGGTTGTGAACGGCCGCCAATTGCCTGTAATGAATGTAAATAGCAACTAATTTTCTGAAATTATAGGGTTGCAGGCCTGATTTTTTTGTTGTCACATACCTTTTCATTTGATATAATTAATATGTTATTTTTCGGCAGAGGGACGTACAGTTAACTGCCGGGACTGCTTTCAGCCGGGCAGTTAACGCGGTTGGGGAAAGGAGAAGTATGACAAAAGAAAAGACAAAAAAAGAGAAAGTGGGAATGCTTGATCGGATTCTCGATTCAATCGAACGGGTTGGCAACAAGCTTCCGGATCCGATCACTCTGTTTCTGGGACTGGCAGTTGTAGTAGTAATTATTTCCGCAATTTGCAGTATGCTGGGAGTGACTGCCGTCAATCCGGCAGACGGTTCCACCGTGGAAACCTTTAATCTTTTTTCCGTGGCAGGTATCCAGTACCTGTGGACGAACGTAATTACCAATTTCTCAGGCTTTGCACCGCTGGGTATGGTACTGGTAGCCGTGATTGGTTCGTCCGTGGCGGAGAAGAGCGGTTTCCTTGTGGCTTTAATGGAGCATTTCCTGGGAGGCGCCAAGGGATGGATAGTTTCCATGGTAGTTATTTTCCTGGGAATCAATCTGAATATTGCGGGTGACGCCGGATTTATCATCCTGCCGCCTCTGGCTGCCATTCTGTTTATGTCCATCGGACGCAGTCCGCTGCTGGGACTTTATGTGGCATTTGCATCCGTGGCTGCCGGTTTCTGCGCCAATATTCTTCTGGGGCTGTCTGATGCCCTGGCCTATGGTTTTACGGAGTCCGCGGCTCAGATGATTGATCCGAATTACTCCGCATCCATGGCAATTAACTGGTATTTCCTGATTGCGTCCTGTCTGGTGTTGACAGTTGCAGGTACAATCCTGGTGGAAAAGGTCATGGTTCACCGTTTCCCGATGACAAAAGAACAGCTCGCTAAATACGATTTTGATGAAGATGCGGCCAATATTACCCCAATCCAGAAAAAAGGACTTCTTATGGCGGGGCTGGCCGAGTTGATTTATGTGATTGTACTGCTGCTTTTATCATTGCCGGTTTTCGGACCGACTGCTATTTTGGCAGACGAGGCAGGTTCCATTACAGGCGGCAATTCGCCTTTTACAAAAGGAATTGTATTTTCCGTTACTCTGGCTCTGATGATTCCTGGTATTGTCTACGGCGTGACCATCGGAAAATACAAGAATGATAAGGATATATGGGCCGATATCAGCCAGGGCTTTTCCGAGATGGGTAATTATGTGTTTATGTGTTTCTTTATCTCCATCTTCACAAATTTCTTCGCTGTATCCAAACTGGGAACCATCCTGGCTATCAATGGGGCTGGATTCCTTCAGAATATCGGTTTCAGCGGAATTCCGCTGATGATTGGCCTGATTATACTGTCCTGTTTCGTTAACCTGTTCATTGGCTCTGCTTCTGCAAAATGGGCTATTCTGGCTCCGGTTTTCATACCGATGATGATGCTGATGGGATACGATCCGGCGGTGACACAGGTGGTTTACCGAATCGGCGACTCCATCACAAATCCTCTGTCGCCTCTGTTTACCTACATGCCCGTTATTTTAGGATATGCGCGTAAATATGACAGTAAGGCAGGATTGGGAACGATTATTGCCAACATGCTGCCATTCTCCATTACTTTTGCAGTGGTATGGATTGTCCAGGTAATCATTTGGGTAGGAATGAATCTTCCTCTTGGACCTGGCGGAGCTATTTACCTTCCGTAAAAAGCGATATTTTAAAGGTCAATTGTATCAGTACATAGGAGTACTTCGGCGGTCCGGCATGATTATGAATCGGACCGCCGTTTTTAGGAAAGGAGCTATTTATGAACTATGGGAAGAGAGCGGCTGAGCTGAGCGGTGAAATCGCTGCCAGCCGCCATTATCTCCACCAGCATGCGGAGCTGTCGTTCAAGGAACAGGAGACGACGGCTTATCTGGTGGAGGAGCTTGAAAAAATGGGCATACCGGTACAGAAATTTGACGATTATACCGGTTGTATCGCCACAATCAAGGGAGGCCGCCCGGGGAACAGGACGGTGCTTTTAAGGGCGGATATCGACGCACTTCCGATTCAGGAGAACAGCGGCGTTGAATTTAAGAGTATCCATCCCGGCGTGATGCATGCCTGCGGCCATGACTGTCATGCAGCCATGCTGTTGGGAGCAGCCAGGCTTTTGTGGGAGAGCAGAGAAGAGCTGGCCGGAACGGTGAAGCTTTTGTTCCAGGCTGCGGAGGAAGTGTTTGTCGGCAGCCATTATTATGTGGACAAAGGGTATCTTGACGACGTGGATGCGGCAATGGGGCTTCACGTCTGGCCTACGGCTTCCAGCGGCAGGCTGGTCGTGATGGACGGTCCGCTGATGGCAAGCTGCGATAATTATAAAATTACGGTTCACGGCGTTTCGGCCCACGGCTCCGCACCAAATCAGGGGAAGGATGCTATTGTGGCGGCCAGCGCCATTATCACTAATCTGCAGACAATTGTAAGCCGTGTAAACGATCCTCTGAATTCCCTGGTGGTTACGGTAGGAACTGTCCGGGCGGGAACTCAATTTAACATTATTACGGACACCGCCGTCTTGGAGGGGACTGTCCGGGCCCATACCGTGGAAGCGCGAGGAATGGTGGAGCAGGCCATGCACCAGATTGTGGATTATACGGCAATGGCCCATGGATGTACGGCTGAAATCGAATATAAATATCTTGAGCCTCCGGTATGTAACAGCGATTTGAAGCTGAACGAAATTGCCAGGAACGCAGCCGTTAAGCTGTATGGCAGGGAAGTGCTGGCTACGACTCCTAAGGCAAGCGGAAGTGAAGATTTTTCTTATATTATGGAAAAAATCCCCTCCTCCCTGTTTGTATTTCTGGGATGCTACGACGAGGAGAGCGGCTGTGTCCATGCCCTCCACAATGAAAAATTCAGGATTAATGAGGAAATTCTTCCAATCGGAGCGGCACAGTATGCACAGTTTGCCGCTGATTATCTGGAAGCCGGCGCGGGAGGTGAGATGAAATGAATATCCGTCAATTAGCAAAGGAACAGGAAGATTACGTAATTAAATGCCGCCATTATCTCCACGCCCACCCGGAGCTGGGGGAACATGAGGTGGAAACTACCCGTTATATCAGGGAGCAGCTTGAGGAGATGGGGATTCCGGTTCAGACCTTTGAGGGAATCACAGGCTGTATCGGCACCATCGAAGGCGGCCAGCCGGGAAAAACAGTGATGCTCAGAGCAGACATCGACGCGCTGCCGATACAGGAAAATCCGGGCAAGAGCTATTGCAGTGTCAATCCCGGAGTGATGCATGCCTGCGGACATGACTGCCATACGGCGATGCTGCTGGGCGCGGCCCGCATATTAAGTGAACATAAGGCGGAGCTTAAGGGCACCGTGAAATTGATTTTCCAGATGGCGGAGGAGATCGGCCGGAAGTCGGAAGAGTATGTAAAACGCGGAGCTTTGGAAGGCGTTGACGCTATTTTCGGTATGCATGTCTGGTCCGCGATGGATCTCGGCTCGGCCAGCTTTGAAAGCGGAGAACGTATGGCTTGCAGCGACCGTTTTACAATTCAGATTCACGGGAAACTGTCCCACGGAAGCGCCCCCCATCAGGGACGCGACGCTATTTTGGCTGCCGCCGCCGTGGTAATGGCCCTCCAGTCAATTCCAAGCCGGATCAATGATCCTCTGGACAGCCTGGTAGTAACCGTGGGTATGATGAACGGCGGAACGAAGGAAAATATTCTGGCAGACCACGTGGAGCTGGTGGGTACGGTGCGCGCCTTTAACCGGGAATTCAGAGCGGGAATGCCTGAGCGAATCAAAGAGCTGGTGACGAATGTCGCAAAAGGATATGGCTGCAGTGCCGACTGCGACTACTATTTTGGCCCAAGCCCACTGATCAACGACGATGAGGAGCTGGTGGAGCTGGCCCGGAAAGCGGCGGAAAAGGAGCTGGGAGAGGGCTGCCTGAAGCACCTGCCGAAGATGACGGGAGCGGAGGATTTCAGCGTTTATATGGAGCATATTCCCGGTGTATACGGATATTTGGGATTCCGGAACAAGGAGAAGGGAATCGTGTGCAGCCACCATCATCCGTCGTTCGACATTGACGAATCGGTGCTTTGCCACGGTTCCGGCATTTATGCACAGTTTGCGGTGGATTATCTGGAGAAGAAGGCCTGAGGTTAGATTTAACTGAGGTTGGGAGGACGCGTCCGGAACGGACAATGTCCGGTGTGGTGAGGGGGATAGGTGAGTCTTCCGTCCCTGGTTGAAGGTTGTCGTGA
>NZ_KE992885.1 GCF_000466485.1 [Clostridium] symbiosum ATCC 14940
CCCACAGCTCTGCGCATTCGCAATCCAGTCATCAAATTCCCTCTGCTGCTGACGATACGCTTCCATCTGGCAGATATCATAGAACCACTCTTTCATGCGGTGTGCCAGACGCAGATCCTCGCTATAGTGAAGCATTAAATCACAGGCCTGTTTGTTCTCATCCTTCAGCTTTTTGTAGCGGGTCAGAATGAGTTTTCGGCTGCGTTTATAATACTTACGCAGAGAAACCGGCATGGAGCGCTGCAGCCGTTTGCGTACATTTTCAATCGCCCATGTCACCTGCCGGATGAAATGATATTTATCCACGATGATTGTAGCGTTTGGAAAGAAGGTTTGTGCAAGTTCGGTGTAGGGGCGCCACATATCGCAGACGAAGAACTTTACCTTCAGGCGTTCTTTCCTGGGAATGTTCCGCCAATAATCAGCCAGATGGCTCTGGGTCCGATCTGGGAGAATGTCGAGGATCCGGCGCTTTTTCGGATCAACCAGAATGCACTGATATTTACCGGTAGAAGCATTGCCTTTGAATTCGTCAATGGAAAGCGCTTGTGGAAGCTGGTCAGGCGGAGGATAGCAAATCGTGTCCAGAAGGCGGCAGACCGTCTGGACGGAAACACCGGTAAGCTCTGCGATCTGTTTTAAGGAAAAGGTCTGCCGGAGCAGGGAGACAATGTAAAATGCCAGCCTGCGGGTCCTGCGGTGGTAGCTGGGGAGGAACGAATAGGGTTCGGTGAAGCGTTTGCGGCAGTATGGGCAGAGGTAGCGGCGTTTGCGAAGAAGCAGGATTACTTGTTTTCCCAGTAAGGGAATGTCCTGGACTTCTTGTAAACGGTAATCATGAATCCGTTTTGTTTTAGCCCCACAGCAGGGGCAAGTCTGTTCTACCGGTTGGGACTGGATGAAAATTTTAATGAAAGAGTCTGCCTGAACCACTTTTTTAATAGAAACACCTTCCAAGTTAAGGAAAGCCTTGGTATAATTAGGGTACATCTATAAGGGGTCACCTCCGTAACATTAAACTTTGGTCGGGTTAATGCGTTTAGGAGGCTTCTTATAGATGTATTTTATTACAACGAAAAGAATGTTGGAAGTGTGCTTTTCAGCACACCCCAACATTCAGTATAGAACC
>NZ_KE992886.1 GCF_000466485.1 [Clostridium] symbiosum ATCC 14940
CCAGATTTTCTTCCAGATTCTTTTCGTAGTCTTCTTTCGTTATTCCGTCGATTCCTGCCGCTTTCTTTCCATCCATTTGTTCGTGGCACCTTTTCAGCATTTCCTTATTAATCAGATGCCCGACGGATGTGAATACCAACTCCGGTTGTTCGCTTGATAACTGCGATATTCTCTCCAATTTCGTTTCCATCATAGGTCTACCTCTGTGTATAGTTGATGTTTCCTCTTTGATATTGCCTTATATGGCAGGGCTTTGAGGATTGATGCCCTCTCTCGGCTTCCCTCCGGCGGCATTACCCGCTTTCTCCGGTACTATCCGGCCATCCGACTGCCTGCCCCCCTTTTGCCTTCCTCGCGTCCGGCATACCCATGGGAACACACTTCCCACGGGAGGGGACAGGCTCTCCCCAGTTGACGTGATATCATTGTGTAACGTGGCTGGCTCTCAGACACCGCGGCAGTGTGTGAAATCTCACCATTGCGATAAACCCACCTGTTGCCTTCCGCTATGCTAAAAGCGTCGGCCTGCCGGACTGCATCGATTTCGGTACTCTATCACTTTCAGCCCTGTTACCTGACTGTCTACGCTTAGAAGGCAGCATTACTGCTACCGACTCAAGACTCGCTACCGGTGGTGTGGTTAGCACCTTTCCGGACAGGATTTCCACCTGTTAAATATCACGCCCTTTCTGGGCGCACTAGCA
>NZ_KE992887.1:0-231 GCF_000466485.1 [Clostridium] symbiosum ATCC 14940
GACTATATCTTCTCCTCCGCCCCAAAGGAAGGTTATCTCCGGGACGAAAGACTCCGCCAGGTGTATCAGCCACGTCCACTGGCCTGCGGCCGCTGAATGTCTCACGCGTTAAGTGCGGGCGGATCTTGTCGCGGCCACTCAGCGCTTCCATAAGTGCAAACGGTCCCCGTAAGTATTCATTCCGGCCGGATTCCCCGTCACGACAACCTCCAAACCGGGGACGGAAGACTC
>NZ_KE992887.1:331-22151 GCF_000466485.1 [Clostridium] symbiosum ATCC 14940
TTCCGGACGCGTCCTCCCAACCTCCGTTAAATCTATTATACACTCAAACCTATTGACATTCAAGTTACTTGAAGCTTTATAATAGCAACAACAGAAATGTCGATTTTTGTAATTTTAGGAGGAATGAAGTATGAATGAAGTAACAGAGAAGAAGAAATGGTTTGAACGGGTGAAGATGCCCCACACGTATGTTATACTGATAACGATACTTGTAATTATGACGGTTCTCACCCACATTATTCCGGCCGGTCAGTATCAGAGAGTGGAAGACCCGGTCAGCGGAAAGATGATCGTAGTTCCGGGAAGTTTTGAATTTGTGGATATCAAGGCGCCGGGATTTTTTGACATTTTCCTTTCACTGCAGCGCGGATATGTGGATGCCGCCAATATCATGTTCCTGATTATCTTTGCATACGGCTTTGTCTATATGCTGGTGAAGAACGGAACAATGGATGCGGCTCTGGGAACGCTGGTGCGTCTGGTGGGCAAAAAGGTTCAGCTCATGATTCCGATTACGATGATTGTGCTTGGAGCTTTAAGCTCGACCCTTGGAATTTTTGAAGAGGTTTACGGTCTTTTTCCGGTTTTCGTAGGAATTTCGGTGGCGCTGGGATATGATATTGTGGTCGGAGGTGCGATTGTCTGCCTGGGTGTGATTATCGGATACGCATCAGGTACATTTAACCCCTATACGATTGGTATCGCCCAGGATGTGGCCGGTGTGGAGATGTTCTCGGGACTGGGCCTGCGCGTTGTAATTCTGGTTGTATTTGAATTGGCGGCAATTCTCTATATCATGAATTATGCCCGTAAAGTAAAAGCCGATCCGACAAAGTCGATTATGTACGGTGTGGAGAGTGAATTCGTCCAGAGAAAGAGCCTGGATGAGCTGACCGGAGCTAAAATGAATACTAGACAGAAAATCTGTCTTCTTATTTTCTTCGCAACACTTGGCAGTCTGCTCTACGGTACAACACAGTTAGGATGGTATATCGATGAGATTGCGGCCATGTTCCTGATGATGATGATTTTTGCAGGAATAGCGAGCGGTTACTCTGCAACCGATATCTGCAAAACATTTATAGAATCCACAAAGGCCATGGTTTCCTCCATGCTGATTGTGGGATTCACAAGAGGAATCCTGATTGTCATGAAGGACGGAATGATTTCCGATACAATCGTTTATTATCTGGTATCATTACTTTCCGGAGCCAGCAAGTATGTGTCTGCATACGGCATGCTGTTCCTTCAGAATATTATCAAATTCTTTATTACGGGTTCTTCCAGCCAGGCGACCATCACAATGCCGATTATGGCTCCGACAGCCGAGCTGATTGGACTGAGCAAGCAGATTGCGGTTCTGGCTTACCAGTTTGGCAACGGCTTTGCAGATATGTTCTGGCCGACCTCCTGCGCCCTTTACTGCGGTCTTATGGGCGTACCGCTCAACAAATGGTACAAATTCATTACGCCGTTCTTCGGAATCGTGCTTGTGCTTGAGGTCATCTTTATGACGATCGCAGTAGCCATCGGATACTGCTAAAAATTAAGTGATAAACGATAACCTGCACGCTCTGCGCACAGGTCACCGTCATCAATAAATGTAACCGTTCTTTTCAGCGGGGCTGTGGACAGTAATTTAACGGTTACAAATAAATCAGAGAATGAGGTAGACTATGATTATTAAAAATGGACAGGTCCTGCTTTTTGAGGAAGGCGGATTCGTTAAAAGAGATATTTTGGTAAAGGATGGAAAAATTATTAAGGTGGCGGAAGGGATTTCCCCGGAGGAAGCCGGAGAAGAGATAGTTGATGCGAAAGGAAAGTTTATCACTCCCGGGCTGATTGACGCCCACAGCCATATCTGTATCAGTGAGGAGGGGATGGGCGCCATTGCCGACGACTGTAATGATTACAGCGACGCGGTGATGCCGTATCTTGAGACAATTGACGGCATCAATCCCTTTGATCTGGCCGTGGATACGGCAGTTAAGGCCGGTGTGACGTCAGCCTGTGTCTGCCCGGGAAGCGACAGCGTGGTGGGCGGCATCTGCAGTGTCGTTAAACTCAAGGGAAAAGTTGCGGAGGAGATGGTGCTGGAAAGAAAGGCGGCCGTTAAATGCAGCTTTGGCGAGAATCCCAAGAGGGCCGGATACAGCTTTAAGACCAGGATGGGCAACGCGTATCTGCTGAGAAAATGTATTGAGGACGCCATTGATTATAAACACAGAAAAGAAGAGGCGGCTAAAGACGGAAGCTATTTCAGGACGGATATCGGGATGGAAAACATGCTCCCGCTGTTGGAGAAAAAGATTCCGCTCCATGCGCATGTACACAGGGCCGACGATGTCTGCACCGCGATCAGGATTGCAAAGGAGTATGATTTGAAGCTGGTCATTGTCCACTGTACGGACGGAATCTCCATCGTGGATTTTCTCTCCAAACATGACTATCCGGTGATCCTGGGGCCGACGATGTATCCGCGGTCCAAGCTTGAGAGCATGGGACGCTGCTTTGAGACGGCGGGCGTGTTAAATAAAGCGGGAATCAAGATTTGCATCACTGCGGATCATGACGTAACACCGATTTACTATCTTTCCGTATACGCTGCACAGTCGGTGCGCGCAGGACTTGATGAGATAGAAGGACTGAAAGCGGTTACGAAAAATCCGGCGGAGGTTCTGGGGATTGATGACCGGAAAGGCGAGCTTATGGCCGGCCGCGACGCCGATATCGTTATCTGGTCAAAGCATCCCTTTGATTACGATACAAAAGTGGAAAAAGTTTTCCTGGAAGGACAGGATATGACAATTTAGAATACTGGAGTTTATGACCGGAACCCGGGGAATTTTCCCCGGGGATTTCTGGCGTATATGGGGAAGTTACTGCTTTCAGCTACTTTCCTGCGAGGTGTTTTCGTACGCAGCCGCACGAAAACAAGGGGGAGGCAAAATGGGAAAATTAAAAGACAAAATACAGAACATCAAGATGCCGCACACCTATGTGATTCTTACGATGATTCTTTTGACGGTGGTGGCGCTCACTTATATTATACCTGCGGGGGAGTACGACAGGATCCTTGATCCGGTAAGCAATAAAATGATTGTAATACCCGAATCATTTCATTTTACGCAAGGGGTCAGGCCGGGCTTCTTTGATATTTTCCTGGCGCTCCAGAGGGGGTATGTCAGCGCGGCGAATATCCTGTTCCTGATTATATTTGCCTATGGATATGTCTACGTGCTGATTGACAACGGTACGCTGAGCAGCCTGATCAACTGTCTGATTAAAGCCATGGGCAGCCGCACATATCTGATTATCCCGGTCAGTATGCTGGCCTTCGGGATTCTCGGCTCGACCATGGGGATTTACGAAGAGGTGTACGGAATGGTACCCGTCTTTGTCGGGATAGCGGCAGCTCTGGGATATGATGTGGTGGTTGGGGGCGCAATCGTATTTGTGGGAATTGCGACCGGATTTGCAGCCGCCACGACGAATCCCTTTTCCATCGGAATCGCACAGAGCATTGCCGGAGTGCCGATGTTCTCAGGCATTGGCTACCGCGTCGTTATTTTTGCAGTTTTTCAGACGGTGTCCATCCTCTATGTTATGTGGTATGCGAGAAGGGTAAAGGCCCATCCGGAAAAATCGGTGCTTTTTGGGGAAAAGCTGGATACGCTTCCCGTGCATGAGGCGGAGGAGGGGGCAATGACTGTCCGGCAGAAAATCTGCCTGAGCCTTTTTGTCTTTACCATCGGTTTTCTGCTCTACGGCACGATGAAGCTGGGGTGGTACATCGATGAAATCGCAGCCATGTTCCTGATGATGATGATCATCACCGGAGTTGTTGGCGGCTACGGGGCCACGAAGATTTGCAAAACCTTTATCAAATCCACTCAGAGTATGGTATCCTCAATGCTTGTCGTGGGTTTCACCAGAGGGATTCTCCTGACCATGCAGGATGCGATGATTTCAGATACGATTGTATACTATCTTTCACAGCTTCTGAACGGTCACAGCCAGTATTTCTCGGCAGCCGGGATGCTGGCAATCCAGAATGTAATTAACTTCTTCATCACAGGCTCCTCCAGCCAGGCGACCATTACGATGCCGATTATGACTCCGGTCGCCGATATTGTGGGAGTGAGCCGCCAGACAGCCGTGCTGGCCTATCATTTCGGCGACGGCTTCTCCAACATGTTCTGGCCGACTGCCTGCGCGCTGGAGTGCGGGCTGATGGGAGTGCCGATCAATAAATGGTATAAGTTTATGACGCCTTTATTCTGCATCATGATGGTTCTGCAGGTCGTGTTTATCCTGATTTCCGTGGTGGTCTATGTGTAGGCGGACAGTCGCTGTATAAGCCGTTCCGCTTTGAGCGCCAATGAGACGCGATCAATAAATGTATAAGGTTCTAACAAAAGCCCGAGAAGCGTCCGGGCTTTTGTTAGAACGAGAAATCTTAGAGGCACTTCCTGTCCGGGCCGCGCTCCAAGCAAAACAGGCGCAGATAGAGCCGTATCAGCAGGCAGCAGGCCAGCACAAACGAGATTTCCATGGCTGTATTGATAATTCCTGAGAGAATAAAGGAAGAAATGCAGAAAACAGCCGTGGAGATTAAGAGAAGCAGGCAGGGCCGCCCTTTTCCGGGGGCGGTCCAGTACAGTTTAAATGCCAGAAAAAGAAGGCAGAAAAACAGGACTACGGTGGAAACCAGAGCGCTGAACACGTGCAGCGCGGATAAAAGAGGAAAACGGGCAGGCAGGTACGGCGTGGCCACAAAGGCAAACATCATACCGGCGGAGAGGTAAAGCAGCACAAGCTCTTTTCTTATATCGAACTGCTTTTTTGCCTGGAAAAGAATAAAACGGAGTGAAAAAAAGAAATATGTTCCGGTTATAATACTCCACAGAAGAAATTCGCCCTGTCTGGATAAGGACGTACGGATTGAAGAAAAATTTGTGGAAAAATAACCGGTTCCGCGGGCCAGCATAAAGGTAGAAAGCGGGATAATAATATACGAAAAAAAAACTGAAACCATGATGTCACCTCCAAAGCCAGAGCGTGTCTTAAAATTCATTCGGGCCAAATCTGCCATAAAGTGTGACGCACTGCCGACAGAAAGCAATTTTCAGACACGCTCTGGACTTATTATCTCCGTGTTGCTTCCTGTATATGTATCTGTTACTGTTCTCACCTCGGCAGAAAGCGGCGCGGTGAGAACAGTAACACGCTTTGCGATGCACAGAAACGGCAAAGGCTAAAGTTGTCAGAACAAACAGAATGTGATACAATAAGTTAATTTTCACACCCTTGCCAAAAAGCGGCAATGCTGTGAAAATTAATCATGATAAAAGGAGAAGTGTGATATGGAACTGCCGTTGCCGTTCAGGGAACGAATGAAACAGATGCTGGGAGATGAATATGGGGAATTTCTTGAAAGCTATGACAGGGAGCGTTCCCAGGGACTGCGCCTGAATCTTCTGAAGACAGGCAGGGAGGAATTTCTGGCTAAGACATCTTTTATGCTGGAACCAATTCCCTGGGCGGAATCGGGATTTTATTATCAGCCCCAGGACAGGCCGGGCCGTCATCCATACCATGAGGCGGGCGTATATTATATCCAGGAGCCGAGCGCGATGGCAGTAGTTAGCTTTTTGGATCCGCAGCCGGGAGAGAAGGTGCTGGATCTCTGCGCCGCTCCGGGAGGAAAGACGACCCAGATTGCTTCCAGGCTGCAGGGAAAAGGATTCCTCTTAAGCAACGAGATTCATCCGGCCAGAGCCAGAATCCTGTCCCAGAATGTGGAGCGGATGGGAGTCCGCAATGCGGTGGTGACGAATGAAGACTCCGGCCGTCTGGCGGAGTATTTTCCGGAATTTTTTGATCGGATTGCAGTGGATGCTCCCTGTTCAGGGGAAGGGATGTTCCGTAAGGATGAGGAGGCCGTGAGGGAGTGGAGCACAGAGAATGTAGAGCATTGCGCGCTGCGCCAGCAGGAGATTCTCGCCAATGCGGCGAGGATGCTGAAAGCAGGCGGCAGGCTGGTCTATTCGACCTGCACCTTTGCGCCGCAGGAGAATGAGATGGCCGTGGAGACATTTATTGCAGGACATCCTGAATTTACCATAGAAGAGACGCCTGTCTATGAGGGACTGTCGTCGGGAGTCAGGGAGTGGGGGAACGGTTCTGCTGCGGGGATAGAGAATACGGTCAGAATCTGGCCGCACCGGACCAGGGGAGAAGGCCATTTTATAGCCGTCCTCAGAAAAGACGGCGCGGACAGGGAGCATAAGAGAAACTATCCTGCCTATTTCCGGGACAGAAAAGCCCTTAAGGATTATTATGATTTCTGCAATCAATACCTCACGGAGCCGAATGAGTGGACTGAGCAGGAGACGTTCATTCTTTTCGGAGAACAGCTCTACCGGATACCGGGGGAGATGCCGGGCATTGACAGGCTCAGGATTGTCAGGCCGGGCCTTCACCTGGGCAGCTTTAAGAAAAACAGGTTCGAGCCATCCCACGCACTGGCGCTGGCTTTGAGAAAGGGTGATGCGGCCGGATACCGCGATTATCCGGCCGTATCCCGGGAAGCGGACGCATATCTGAGAGGGGAAACAATAACGGATACAGCCGGAGGGGACGGCCGGAAGGGCTGGACTCTGATGACGGTGGACGGATACTCCTGCGGCTGGGCAAAGCTGGCAGGAGGCGTCCTTAAGAACCATTATCCTAAGGGCCTTAGAAAATAGAAATCCTCCGGGAGCGGGGCGGTAAAGTCCATCGCTTCTCCCGTCAGAGGATGTGTAAAGGTAAGGCGGCAGGAGTGGAGCGACTGCCGCTTTATAAAACGGTAATCAGGATTATAGAGGAAATCACCCAGAAGAGGGTGGCCTATATATTTCATATGCACACGAATTTGATGTGTCCTGCCAGTGTCAAGTGTGATAAGGAGCAGGGAGCAGTCTTTATCGCGGTCGTAGCCGAGCCGGCGGTAGCGGGTGCATGCATACTCACCCCTCTCCGGATCCACGCAGCGTTCGATGGTGGAGCCTTCCGCTCTGGCGATTGGCCGGCAGATACAGCCCTCCTCTTCTGTCAGGCCTGAGACAATGGCCCTGTACTCCCGGCGGATTGTTTTTTCAGAAACCATGGAGGAAAGGATCGCGCCGCTCAGCATATTTTTGGCAATCAGCAGCAGCCCGGTGGTATCCCGGTCCAGCCGGTTGACGGCGCGGAACACAAAGGCCTCGCCCTTCTCTTTAAAATACCATGCCAGTCCGTTGGCCAGCGTGTTGTCGAAATTGCCCTGGGAGGGATGGACGGGCATCCCGGCCGCTTTATTTATTACCATCAAATCTTCGTCCTCATAGAGAACGGAAAGCTCCATGGGTACGGGAATAATACGCTCAGATGAGGTTTCTTCGGACAGGCGGACGGACAGAATATTCCCTTCTTTTAATACTCTGGTGGTATAGGCCAGCTCGCCTGCAACGGTAATTCCCAGATTTGTCTGTCTCAGGTGAACCAGAATCTTTCTTGAATATCCGCGTTCTCTCAAATATGACTCGATTGTTTTGCCGCAGTCGTTCTCTTTTATTTCATAATCAATTCGCTTTTCCATGAAAGTAATTGTAACAAAAATGCACGCATATGACAAGGAAGTGGGCCTTTAAAGTCATTGCAAATTATTTCTATTTTTGCTACAATCAAAAATAAGAAAATGAGTACATTGACAGTCTCTGTATATGTGACTTAGAAAGGCAGATAATAAATGAATATTTATGATGTTTTTGATATACTGGATGGCGACGCCGAAACAGTTTTAGCCAGATTTGCAGGTAATGAGGGCCTTTGGAAACGTTTTGCGGGGAAGTTCTCTGATGATGAGACATTTCAGCGGCTTAATACAAGCATTGATTCGCAGGATTATAAAGGAATTGAAATGTACGCCCATACCTTGAAGGGAGTTGCAGCTAACCTGGGCTTTGAACAGCTCAGCAGAGATGCGGCGTCGATAGTCTCTGCAGCCAGGGAACAGGAATTTGAAAAAGTTCCGGCGCTCTTTAACGTATTGGCAAAAGAGTATAACAAAGTACTGGAGTGCGTCGGCAGGCTGGACTAAAAGATAATTTTAATTCTAACAGTAAACGGGGGAAAGCAGGATGGAGGATCTGCGTAAAGTCATCTTGATCGTCGATGATATAGAGTTGAACAGGGCTATTTTAAAAGAACTATTCTTTCATAGCTACTGTGTGGCGGAAGCGGAGAACGGTTTGCAGGCTTTGGAGGCAATTAAAAAATATGGTGATCGGATTGCTATCATACTGCTTGATATTGTGATGCCGGAGTTGGACGGCTTTGGCGTGCTGAGGGAATTAAAACGGCACCATAATAATGAAAAATATCCGGTATTTTTAATCACTGCGGAGGATTCCGATGAGATTATTAATAAAGGCTATGATATGGGCGTGGATGATGTGATTAACAAACCGTTCAACCCAAGTATAATCAGACGGCGTGTGAAGAATACGATAGAGCTTTACGAGCGGCGTCTCCGTATGGAGAGCATTATCGAAGGCCAGACGAGGAAGATTAAAGAGCAGTCCGAGAAGCTGCGGGAGACCAGCCTTGCAATGGTTGATACCCTGAGTACGGTCATAGAGTTCAGGGACTGTGAATCGGGTGAGCATGTTAAAAGAATCAGGACGGCCACTAAGATACTGATGCAGGCTCTCGGAGAGGCGGATCCGACGTACCGTTTCCCGGCGGCCACAATTGAGGAGATTTCAGTGGCATCGGCCATGCATGATGTGGGTAAGATTGCCATTCCCGATTATATTTTGAATAAGCCGGGGAAGCTGACGGCGGAAGAGTTTGAGATCATGAAACTGCATACGGTAAGAGGATGCGAGATTCTGGAGAACGTCGAAATCTTGAAGAATTCGGATTCATTCGTATATTACCATGATATCTGCCGGTGGCATCATGAGAAGTGGGACGGCCATGGATATCCGGATGGCCTGAAGGGAGACGAGATCCCGATATGGGCCCAGGTGGTTGCTTTGGCTGACTGCTATGATGCGCTTGTCAGTGAACGTATCTACAAACCGGCATACAGCCATGAAAAAGCTCTCGAAATGATACAGGCAGGAGAGTGCGGACAGTTCAATCCGGCTCTTTTGAGGGCATTTGCCAAAGTGGCGGATATTTTAAAACTGCAGGAAGGCGATCGGATCCAATCAGGCAGTTTGAAATAAGAGGAATTTACCAGGAGCGGGGCGTCTATTGCACCCGCTCCTTTTTTGAAGGCGGTGACCTGTGCGCAGGGCGTGCTGGTTATCGTTGGGGTCGGTGACCTGTGCCCGGAGATTCGCAATAGACAGCTCCTGTCCGGCGCAGGAGGTACTATGGCTGATAAAGAAATATGTATGCGCTAACAACAGAGAAAAAACTGGTGACATTCCGGTATTTCCTTACCGGTATAACGGGGATATTCATTTTTTCATGTGCATTGAGATTTTAAATGTGGTAGAATAAAAGAAAAAGTAAGATGACAAGGAGGCCGGGCCGTGAAAATGCCAAAAGAGAATATCGACACTATAATGTTCGCCCCCTGCGGCATGAACTGCATGGTCTGCTATAAACATTGCTATCATAAAAAGCCATGCGCCGGCTGCTTAAACAGCGATATAGGCAAGCCGGAACATTGCCGTAAATGCGCGATAAAAGATTGTGTCAGGGATAAAGGGCTGTCTTATTGTTTTGAATGCAGCGGCTATCCCTGCAAAAAGATAAAAAACCTTGAAAAAAGTTACAATAAAAGGTATCAGGCCAGCCTTATGGAAAACAGCGGGTTTGTTCGTCAATACGGTTTGGAACGGTTCATGGAACAGCAGAAAGAAAAATATACCTGTACCAAATGCGGGGGTATCATTTCTATCCATGACAGGGAGTGCAGCGAGTGCCAGGAAAAAATGAAATAAGCAGGTTAGGACGCTGATTGAGCGGAATTAAGGCCGGAAGAATATCACCGGTTTTAATTCCGTTTGGTCTGGCGTAATTTCAGTATAATGTTTATATTGAAGAATTGCTGCCCATATTATTATTTTTCGCCATTAGGCATTGGCAGCGACGAGGTCTCCGGACGCATCCTTCATTCTCATTCAAATCTCCAAAATTCCTATTGACTTGCCAAAAAAAACCTAGTATCATTACTAATAAGTAATGATACTTTAATTAAAACTACTTATAAGTATGGCTAATAAATTTATTATGAAACAGTAATGAATTAATCCGCCTGACGGCCGGATAAGCGAAAGTGGAATTATCAGATGATAACAGCAGAAAAGGAGAATGAACTATGGCTAAAGTAGGAATTGTAATGGGAAGTGACTCTGATATGCCTGTAATGGCTCAGGCGGCGGATTTCCTGGAGAAAATGGGGATTGAATTTGAGATGACGGTTATCTCTGCCCACAGGGAACCGGATGTGTTTTTTGAATATGCCAAATCCGCAGAGGAGAAGGGTTACAAGGTCATGATCGCAGGGGCCGGCAAAGCAGCCCACCTTCCGGGTATGTGCGCAGCACTGTTCCCAATGCCTGTTATCGGTGTTCCGATGAAGACGTCAGATCTGGGCGGGGTGGATTCACTTTATTCCATCGTTCAGATGCCGTCCGGTATCCCGGTTGCCACGGTTGCCATCAATGGCGGAAAGAATGCAGGAATTCTGGCTGCCAAGATTCTGGCTGCTTCCGATCCGGAGCTTCTTCAGAAGCTGAAGGATTATTCGGAAGAGATGAAGAATGAAGTGGTATCCAAAGCTGAGAAATTAGATGAGATTGGCTATAAAGAGTATGTAGCCCGTATGAAGAAATAATCAGAGGATGATACAGAACGCTGCGCCCCGTTACTGCGCTGCGCTTTATAACAGTGAATTCTAAAAATACTGGAGGAAAATGATGGATTACAAGAACGCCGGAGTTGATATTGAAGCTGGATACAAATCAGTTGAGCTGATGAAGGAACATGTGAAGGGAACTATGAGACCGGAAGTAATGGGAGGCCTTGGAGGATTTTCAGGAGCTTTTTCCGCAGCAGCTTTTAAGGAGATGGACGAGCCTGTGCTGCTCAGCGGTACCGACGGAGTGGGAACTAAGTTAAAGCTTGCTTTCCTGATGGATAAACATAATACGGTCGGCATTGACTGTGTTGCCATGTGCGTCAACGATGTTGCATGTGCCGGCGGCGAACCCCTGTTTTTCCTGGATTATATTGCCTGCGGCAAGAATGTGCCGGAGAAGATTGCCGAGATCGTAAGCGGCGTAGCAGAGGGCTGCAAACAGTCCGGAGCGGCTTTAGTGGGAGGAGAGACGGCCGAGATGCCTGGTTTCTATCCGGAAGACGAATATGATCTGGCCGGTTTTGCAGTGGGAGCGGTAGATAAGAAGGAGCTGATAACCGGTGAGAAACTGGCGGCAGGCGATGTCCTGATTGGTATGGCCTCCTCCGGAGTACACAGTAACGGTTTCTCTCTGGTGCGTAAGGTATTCGAACAGGAGCTTACAGCGGAAGGCCTGAATACATATTATGAAGAGCTGGGAACCACGCTCGGTGAAGCGCTGATTGCCCCGACAAAAATTTACGTGAAAGCCCTCAAATCCGTCAAGGATGCCGGGATTACGATAAAGGCATGCAGCCATATCACAGGCGGCGGCTTCTACGAGAACATTCCGCGTATGTTAAAAGAAGGCACGCGCGCCGTGGTAAAGAAAGACAGCTATGCGGTTCCGGCCATTTTCCGACTGCTGGCTGATAAGGGCAATATCGAAGAAGAGATGATGTACAACACTTATAATATGGGACTCGGCATGATTCTGGCCGTTGATCCGGCAGATGTGGATAAGGCGATGGAAGCAATCAGGTCGGCTGAAGAGATTCCGTATGTTGTCGGCTCCATCGAAGCGGGAGATAAGGGAGTGACTTTATGCTGAGAGTAGGTGTGCTGGTTTCCGGCGGGGGAACCAACCTGCAGGCAATCCTGGATGCCATTGACGGAGGCGGTATTAAGGGCGCCGAGGTGACGGCTGTAATCAGCAATAATGCGAATGCCTATGCCATCCAGAGGGCTAAGGATCATAACATCCCGGCATTTGTAGTGACACCCGGAGCGTACGGCAGCAGAGAAGAGTTTAACAAAGCGCTTCTCGATACGGTGAATGCCTGCAAGGTGGATCTGGTCGTGCTGGCCGGTTTCCTTGTAAAGATACCGGAAGAGATGATTGCAGCATATAAAAACAGGATAATCAATATCCATCCGTCCCTGATTCCGTCGTTTTGCGGAGTCGGTTTTTATGGACTGAAGGTTCATGAGGCGGCTTTAGAGCGGGGAGTAAAAGTGACGGGGGCAACGGTTCATTATGTAGACGAAGGAACGGATACAGGCCCAATCCTGCTTCAGAAGGCAGTTGAGGTGAAACCAGGCGACACGCCGGAGATTCTCCAGCGCCGCGTCATGGAGGAGGCGGAGTGGGTAATTCTTCCGCAGGCAATCAATATGATAGCAGAAGTTCGATAATAGCAGCCGTTCAGACAGGTCTGCATACTTGCTGTGCTGACCGTGTGAAAAAGCGGTGGCAGCAATCATTCGGCTCAACGCGCAGCGATTTAGTTAGGCCGGATGCAGTAACAGTTCATGCTGTCTGAAATGTTGCTGATAACATAAGGAGACATGAGATAATGAAAATTTTAATCGTTGGAAGCGGCGGACGCGAGCATGCGATTGCCTGGAAGGTGTCCCAGAGTGAAAAAACGGACAAGATATACTGTGCGCCCGGCAATGCGGGAATTGCCGAGTATGCGGAGTGCGTGGATATCGGGGCCATGGAATTTGATAAGCTGGCGGCTTTTGCAAAGGAGCATGCCATTGATCTGACTATTATCGGCATGGATGATCCGCTGGTAGGCGGTATTGTCGATGTGTTTGAGGCAGAAGGCCTGAGAGTATTCGGCCCGAGGAAAAATGCGGCGATTTTGGAAGGCTCCAAAGCATTTTCCAAAGACTTGATGAAGAAATATAATATTCCGACTGCCGGATATGAGAATTTTGACGATCCGGAAAAAGCGCTTTTATATTTAAAGACGGCTGAGATGCCTATCGTATTGAAGGCCGACGGCCTGGCTCTGGGAAAGGGCGTATTAATCTGCAATACACATGAAGAGGCGGAAGCCGGCGTGAAAGAAATTATGATGGATAAGAAGTTTGGTTCCGCTGGGAACCAGATGGTCATTGAGGAGTTTATGACCGGTCGCGAGGTTTCCGTACTCTCCTTTGTAGACGGAAACACGATTAAAATCATGACCTCCGCTCAGGATCACAAGCGTGCAGGGGACGGAGATCAGGGGCTCAATACGGGCGGTATGGGAACATTTTCCCCAAGTCCCTTCTATACGCAGGAGGTAGATGAATTCTGCCGCAAATATGTATATCAGGCTACGGTCGATGCAATGAAGGCAGAGGGGAGAACCTTTAAGGGAATCATATTCTTCGGTCTGATGCTGACGGAAAAAGGCCCCAGAGTTCTGGAATATAATGCCCGGTTCGGGGATCCTGAGACGCAGGTGGTTCTGCCGCGTATGAAGAATGATATTGTCGATGTTTTTGAAGCCTGTGTGGACGGAACGCTGGATCAGATTGAACTGGAATTTGAGGACAATGCGGCTGTCTGTGTCGTCCTGGCTTCCGACGGCTATCCGGTTAAATACGAGAAAGGCTTCAAGATAAAGGGCCTTGAAAACTTCAAGGAAAAAGACGGTTACTATGTTTTCCATGCAGGTTCTAAATTTGACGCTGACGGCAATATCGTGACTAATGGCGGCCGCGTGCTGGGAGTCACGGCAACCGGGAAGGATTTGAAGGCAGCCAGAGCCAATGCTTATCAGGCCACGGAGTGGATTGAATTTGATAATAAGTATATGAGGCATGATATCGGCAAGGCGATTGATGAAGCGTAAATTGATGAAATAGATATTTTTATGGACAGCTGTGTTCTGACGAGCATAGCTGTCTTTTTTGAATATACAGGATTTTGAGGTGGAGGAGTTACCACCGGAGGATGAGAAAGATACGAGCAAGAGCTTTACATTAGATGTTCAGGATAACGGTGGAACATTGTTTATAGACGAACTGAATGCCAGACTGCATCCATTGCTTGTTTTAAGGATGAAGATGGCAATAAAGTGCGCAGGGAGGGAGCAGGTAAAGGATTTTGACAACTTGTCTCTTCCTCCTCCTTTGGATAGCCGTAAAGACAGAGCAATGACTCCTGACTGCATGATAAAAACCGACTGGACAAAATTCCGATGTAGCAGTTATAATGAAGCAAGATATTGGTTTGTATTTAGAAAGAGCACCTTATGTGCATGAGATATTAAAAAATGAAATGGAACAGTAATATTTGATACAAAAGGAGTATTAGATTTGGCGGTGATTATACAGTATCCTCAGTATTGGGGGACCAAAAGCCGGGAGCAGAGATTCTCCAGGCTTTTTGGCGTTTCCTGTCCGGCAGGGTAGTTTGCTGCGTATTATTTAAGGGAGGGAAAAATGAAAAGAGAGTATCTGGAAAAAAATGTCTATGAGGCATGTATGGAGCGTCTCCATTTTATCTTCGAAGAATTTGACAATATTTTAGTGTCGTTTTCCGGAGGTAAGGACAGCGGCCTGCTTTTAAATCTGGTTCTTGACTACAAAAAGAAATATTATCCGGATAAGACGATCGGCGTATTTCATCAGGATTTCGAGGCCCAATATACCGTAACCACCGAATATATTGAGCGGACACTGGAGCGAATAAAAGACGAGGCGGAGATTTACTGGGTTTGCCTGCCAATGGCCACCAGAACTGCCCTGAGCAGCTATGAAATGTACTGGTATCCATGGGACGATACAAAACAGGAGCTATGGGTCCGCGAAATGCCCGACAAAGAATATGTAATCAATTTATCAAACAATCCTATCACTACATACAGGTACCGCATGCATCAGGAGGATCTGGCAAAACAGTTCGGCCGCTGGTACCGGCAGATACACGGTGACAAGAAGACGGTCAGCCTTCTTGGAATACGGGCAGACGAATCCCTGCAAAGGTACAGCGGATTTTTAAATAAAAAATACGGCTATAAAGGCGAGTGCTGGATTAGCAACCAGTTCAAAAATGTCTGGTGCGCTTCGCCGCTTTACGACTGGAGCGCAAAGGATGTATGGCATGCCAATTATCTGTTTTCCTATGATTACAACCGGCTTTATGATCTTTACCATAAAGCCGGGCTTAAGGTATCACAGATGCGGGTCGCTTCGCCTTTTAACGACTACTCGAAGGACGCGATCAACCTGTACCGGGTGATCGACCCTGAGATTTGGTGTAAACTGATCGGCCGTGTGCAGGGCGCTAATTTTGCTTCAATCTACGGAAGAACAAAGGCAATGGGGTACCGTACTATTACACTTCCGCCCGGGCATACATGGAAATCTTATACCCATTTTCTGCTGGACACGCTGCCGAAGAGGCTTCGCAATAACTATGTTAAAAAATTCAACACCTCGATCCAGTTCTGGCATGAGACGGGAGGCGGGCTGGACGAAAAAACGATCCAGGAGCTGGTGGAGAACGGATATAAGATAAGGCGCAATGGCGTTTCCAACTATACCGTAAATAAAAAATCTCGCATTGTCTTTCTCGGACCGATACCTGATAATACGGACAATATCAAGACGACAAAGGATATACCAAGCTGGAAAAGAATGTGTTACTGTATCCTGAAAAATGATCACATCTGCCGTTTTATGGGTTTTGGTATGACCCGCCAGCAGCAGAAACGTTTAGACCTGATTAAGAAAAAATACGAAAGCATAGAGGATTTTAATTATGAGTTATCGAAGCCCGGTTTATGATGTAATTGCAGTACCTATTGAAAAAGTAAAGCCGAATACGTATAATCCTAATAAAGTAGCGCCTCCCGAAATGCGTCTTTTGTATGAAAGCATTAAAGAAGATGGTTATACGATGCCTGTAGTCTGCTATTATGTAAAAGCGCAGGATATTTATCTTATTATCGACGGCTTCCACCGCTATCAGGTGATGCTGAACCATCCGGACATATATGAGAGGGAGCAGGGGCTGCTGCCTGTATCGGTCATTAATAAACCGCTAGATAAGCGGATGGCCAGCACAATCCGCCATAACAGGGCCAGGGGAACCCACAATGTGGATTTGATGAGCAACATTGTAAAAGAATTACATGAATTGGGACGTTCGGATGCATGGATTTCCAAACATCTGGGCATGGACAGAGATGAGATTCTGCGTCTTAAGCAGATTACAGGGCTGGCGACATTATTCCGGGATGTGAAATTCGGCCAGGCCTGGCGGCCGGTTGATGACGAAGATGAATATATAAGATAAATTGCCAGCCCGAGTTTCTGCCGCAGTCTTTATCGAAGGTGAGTTCAATCACAGGAAAGGAGCAGCGTATGAGGCGCAGAAGAAGATCAAGAGCCGTTTTGCTGATACCGGCCGTATTGCTGTGCAGCGTGGCTATTGCAGCCGCAGGTGCATTTTGGTTCTATTCACAGAGGCGGATAAAGGAGGAGAAGAAGACTCCGGAGGAACTGCTGACGGAATATATGCAGTATATGGCGGACGGCGATTATGGGGCGATGTACGGGATGTTGGATAACCAAAGCCGCCTGAATATCAGCCTGGAAGATTTTGAAAAGAGAAACAAGAACATATACGAGGGGATCGAGGCGTCCGGCGTCAGGATAGAAATAAAGGGCACTGAGCTGAAAGAAGACGGTACCGGTACGGTAGAATACCAAACCACAATGGACAGTCTGGCCGGAGAAATAAGCTTTTTTAACCAGGCGGTTTTTCGGGAAGAAGTGCCCGGTGAAGAAGGAACGAAAGGAAAGCCTGAATATAAACTGGCCTGGAGCGACAGGTTAATCTTTCCTCAGTTAGGACCGGATGACAAGGTGAGGGTGAGCACCGACAAGGCGACGCGCGGCCGTATCCTGGACCGAAACGGCAATCTGCTGGCAGGAGAGGGGACTGCATCCCTGGTCGGTCTTGTACCGGGCAGGATGAGCCGTGAACCGGGGAATGAGTCCGGGTATTCCGGGGAAGATTTACAAAGACTTTCACAGCTTCTCGGTATATCAGTTGAGAATATTACAAAAAAACTGTCTGCCGGTTGGGTGAAGGATGATTCCCTGGTTCGGATAAAGACTGTAAAGTGCGTGGATGAACTAAAGCTTCAGACTGCATCCGGCGATGAGGAGAATCTCCGGAATAAGGCGCTGCAGGATGAACTCCTGACGATTCCGGGCGTCATGATCACGGATACGCCTGTCAGAAGCTATCCTCTCGGAGAGAAGGCCGCCCATTTGGTTGGATATGTCCAGAATGTAACGGCCGAGGATCTGGAAGAGCATCAGGGAGAGGGCTACCTGACGGACAGCGTAATCGGGAGAACCGGCATGGAAAGCCTGTTTGAAAAGGAGTTAAAGGGAAGGAACGGCACGCGTATATCCATTTTATCTGCGGAGGGGCGGGAAAAGCTGGTTCTGGCGTCAGTCACAAGAATCGACGGTCAGGATATCAGGCTGACAATCGACAGCCGTCTTCAGGAAATGATTTACGACACGTATCAGGACCGCAAGAGCTGCACGGTGGCCATGAATCCGTTTACAGGAGAAGTTTTGGCTCTGGTCAATACCCCCAGCTATGACAACAATGACTTTATCTACGGCATGTCGGAGGAAAAATGGGCGGCGCTGAATGAGGACGAACGGAAACCAATGCTGAACCGTTTCCGGCAGCGCTTTGCTCCAGGTTCTTCCTTTAAACCGATAACCGGGGTTATTGGCCTGAACACCGGCGCTCTCAGCCCGGATGAGAATTTTGGAGAGACACAGGCGGGACTGCGCTGGCAGAAGGATGCCGGCTGGGGCGGTTATTATGTGACGACACTCCACGGATACAGTCCGGTAAACCTGGAGAATGCTTATATTTATTCCGATAATATCTATTTCGCCAAGGCGGCGCTGAAGATTGGCTCCGAGGATTTTATGGCCGGACTTGACCGTCTGGGGTTCAACCAGAAGATACCATTTGAGATAGCGGTGGCCGAAGCCCAGTATTCCAATACGGAGAAAATTGAGTCGGAAATCCAGCTTGCCGACAGCGGATACGGTCAGGGAGAGATACTGATAAATCCCGTTCATCTGGCGGCTTTATACACGATGTTCCCCAACCACGGTACCGTTTTAAAACCATACCTTCTTTACAGGGCAGAGCCGTCCCCTGAAGCCTGGATTGAACAGGCCTGCACAGCCGAAACGGCTCAAACCATCGAAAATGCACTGCTCAAAGTTATCAGTTCACCGCACGGAACCGGACATAAAGCCATGAGGCAGGATATTACACTGGCCGGCAAGACCGGCACTGCTGAAATCAAAGCATCAAAGGAGGATACTGGCGGAACGGAACTTGGCTGGTTTGCCGTATATACGGCAGATAAAAACATAAATACACCGCTCCTGCTGGTAAGTATGGTGGAAGATGTAAAAAATGAAGGCGGCAGCGGGCTGGTGGTTGGCAAAGCGAAAGCCGTCCTGGACAGTTATATTCCGTAATTTTATATGCTGGTTCAAATCCGGCCCGGCGCAGTGGGCAGAAGTGACAGAGAGGAAGATAATACTAAACTTGAACGAATGGAAATAAAAGTATATAATGGTCAATAAATATTGGCCGTAGGGGGTATTCCATGGAGAAACATTCATTTGAGGAGCACAGGCAGAGCCTTGCCGGGAAATTTGAGAAAAGAAGGACACTTTATACAATATATTTCAGCCCGACGGGCGGAACAAAGAAGGTGGCGGATATTGTAAGCCGCGCCCTGAGCAATGAAAGAGAAAGCGGCGGCTGGGAGATGAAAGAGATTGATTTGTCACCGGCCGGGACGGATTATTCACAGTATCATTTCACCAGGGAAGATATCTGCATTGTGGCGGCGCCGTCTTTTGGCGGCCGTGTCCCGGGGCTGGTCCTGGAACGGCTGAAAGAGATGGAGGGCGGTCATGCGAAAACGATTCTGGCCGCTGTTTACGGCAACCGTGCATTTGAGGATACGCTGCTGGAGCTGGAGGATACTCTTGTTTTAGCCGGCTTTGACTGTAAAGCGGCAGTCGCGGCTGTTGCAGAGCATTCCATCATGCACCAGTTCAGTCAGGGCAGGCCGGACGCAGAGGATGAAAAAGAGCTTGCCGGTTTTGCCGCCCGGATAAGAGAGCGTCTGGAGAAGGAATCCGGAGGGCAGGAAGAGGCGGCAGGCGTTTTGCAGGGGGAACAGACGGGCAGAATCCCGGGACTCCCCGGAAACAGGCCGTACAGAGAGTATGGCGGCGTGCCATTTAAGCCGGAAGCGGACAATGCCTGTACCGGCTGCGGTCTGTGTGCGAAAGAATGTCCGGCCGGGGCGATACCGGCAGAGAAACCGTCATCGGTTGACAAGGAGAAATGTATCTCCTGCATGCGTTGCGTTTCAGTCTGCCCGCGCCATGCCAGAGATTTAAACAGGCTGGTGCTGTTTGCCGCTTCGCAGAAGATGAAAAAAGCATGTTCCGGCAGAAAAAAGAACGAACTTTTTATATAAGTTCAGAAATATAAGATTCAGAAATATAAAGTCAGAAGGAGAAGGATACCATGCTGAAAGCAGTCTTTATTGACTACACCGGTACTATGATTGAGGAGGGCGGCCCTGATGCCATGCAGATGCTGAGGCGCTGCTACAAAAACAGCGATATCGACAGTATGGAATCTATGCTGGCTTACTGGTGGAAACTGATTAAATACTTTGAAGCCGCAAGCAGCGGCGATTCATTCCTGACTCAGGATGAGATCGTGGACAGGACGCTGGAAGTATGTGAAAAAGAGATTCACCTGAAGGAGAATTTTGAAGAAATCCATGAGCTTTGCAGGCGGTTCTGGATGTATGCACCGGCTTTTCCTGATACGGCGGAATTTTTTGAGAAATGCAGTCTGCCGATTTACATCATAACGAACAATGGCCTGCCCTATGTGCAGGAATCTATGCGGGATAAGGGGCTTAATCCGGCGGGAATCATCTGCGGCGAGATGGTGCGTGCATATAAGCCGCACAGGGAACTGTTCGAGCTGGCTCTCCAGGTGAGCGGCTGTGCGAGGGACGAGGTGGTTCACATCGGGGATTCTCCGGAGTCGGATGTAAAAGGCGCCTTATCCGCCGGGATTCTTCCGGTGCTTCTGGACAGGAAGGGAATAAAACACTGTCAAGGCGTTACAACGGTGAGGACGCTTACGGAGGCACTTTTACTGATAGAACGGCAGGAATTAAAGCCTGCTTTCGATTTATCGAGACTTACAACGGGAAAACAACTCGTATGGATTAATCCGGAAGCCGGAAGGACGGAGACGGAGGAAGAGCAAGCGCAGGCGGTCAAGCTGACCATGGCGGATGTGGATGACGCAGAGGCCAGGCTGCAGCGTTTTGCCCCATTTATCAAGCGCTGTTTCCCTGAAACGGACGCAGCGGATGGAATGATTGAATCGGCGCTCGTTCCGGTACCGAAGATGCAGGGACGCATCAATGAAAAATATGGGGCCAAGCTTTCCGGCAGGCTGTATCTGAAGCTGGACAGCCATCTGCCAATCGCCGGTTCAATCAAGGCCAGAGGCGGAATTTATGAAGTGTTAAAGCATACCGAGGATCTTGCCCTCGAGCATGGTCTTATCACCTTGGAAGACAGCTATGAGGTACTGGCTGATGATCAAAACAGGAAATTTTTCAGCCGCTACACGATCCAGGTTGGCTCAACCGGAAATCTGGGGCTGAGTATCGGCATTATGAGCGCAGCCGTGGGTTATCAGGTCATCGTCCACATGTCGGCCGACGCCAGGGAATGGAAGAAGGAGCTGCTGCGCAGCCACGGCGTGACGGTAATCGAATATGAGTCTGATTACAGCGGCGCGGTCAAAAGCGGCAGGAAACTGTCGGAGCAGGATCCGTACAGCTATTTTGTGGACGACGAAAATTCCGAAAATCTGTTTCTCGGATACGCAGTGGCGGCAAAACGGCTGAAAACCCAGCTGGCGGCGCAGGAAATCATTGTGGACGGGGAGCATCCTTTGTTTGTCTATATTCCCTGCGGCGTCGGAGGGGCGCCCGGCGGTGTGGCTTTTGGCCTGAAACGGGTGTTCGGGGACAGCGTACACTGCTTTTTTGTGGAGCCGGTTGAGGCGCCCTGCATGCTGGCAGGAATGGCGTCGGGCCTGCATAATGATATATCCGTACGGGACATCGGCCTGAGCGGAATTACTCATGCGGACGGGCTGGCTGTGGGAAGGCCTTCAGGCTTTGTCGGAAAAATGATGGAGCCGCTGCTTGGCGGAATCTTCACCGTGTCTGATGCAAATCTCTATGAATATCTCAGAGATCTGCTGGATACGGAGGAAGTATTTCTGGAACCAAGCGCCTGCGCGGCTTTTGCCGGGCCAGTTATGCTGAACCGTTATAAGGAGACGAAAGAATATCTCCGCCTGCACTGCCTGGAAGATAAGATGGCCCGGGCAGTCCATATCGCCTGGGCGACAGGGGGCAACCTGGTCCCGGAGCCTGTCAGGCAGGAGTACAGAAATACATTTTTGTGAGGTTATATCGCCGGCGGCCGGAACGGACTACGTCCGGTGTCGCGAAAACCTCCGCCTGAGTCTTC
>NZ_KE992887.1:22251-25903 GCF_000466485.1 [Clostridium] symbiosum ATCC 14940
CATTCCGGCCGGATTCCCCCTCCACGGCCAACCTCCCACAGGGACGGAAGTCTCAGCCAGCCCACCCCCTCACCACACCGGACATAGTCCGTTCCGGACGCGTCCTTCAAACCTCAGTTAAATCTCATTTCGCAAATTCCCCAAAAAGTTCTTGACAAATACAACTGTATCTGATAAAGTTACAAATAAGAACTGTAACAAATAAAATTACATATAAAACAATCCGGCAAGGAGGAATAGAAATGGAGAAGAAATCAGTCGAAATAACGGAAAAATATGATGCAATCATAATCGGTTTTGGAAAAGGCGGAAAGACACTGGCGAAAGCGCTGGGTGATGCGGGAAAGAAGACGGTTCTGATTGAACGTTCCAACAAAATGTACGGAGGCACCTGCCCCAATGTGGGCTGCGTACCGACCAAATCACTCGTATACCGCGCAGGACTTATATCAGCCGGAGACGGCAGCTTTGAGGATAAAGCCAGGGCCTATAAAGAGGCGGTGGAACATAAAAACAGCCTGACCGGAAAGCTCAGGGAAAGAAATTATCAGAAATTAACAAATCACCCAAATATCACGGTGATGGATGGAACCGCCAGGTTTGTTTCCTCTCATGATGTTGAAGTGGAGCGGGACGGGGCGATGGTAAAGCTTACGGGCAAGCAGATTTTTATCAATACGGGTTCATCGGCTTTCGTTCCGCCTATCGATGGAGTGAAGGGAAATCCTTATGTCTATACAAGCGAGACGCTCCTTGAGCAAAAGGAATTGCCAAAGAATCTTGTCATCATAGGCGGCGGTTATATCGGCGTAGAGTTTTCTTCGATTTATGCAAGCTTTGGTTCCAAGGTGTCCATACTTCAGGATGGGGATGTTTTCCTTCCGAGAGAGGATGCTGATATAGCCGGTGCTGTCCGTAAATCGCTGTCGGGCAGAGGAATCGATGTACTGACCGGTGTAAAAGTCAAAGCAGTTGAACAGACTGAAGGCAGGGCTGCCGTCGTGTTTGAAGACAGGGAAGGCGTCAGGAAGCTGGAGGCCGATGCAGTACTGATTGCAACCGGGCGCAGGCCGAATACAAAGGAGCTGAATCTGGAGGCGGCCGGTATCGAAGTGAATGCCAGAGGCGGTATAATTACGGATGATTCGATGATGACGACGGCTCCGGATGTTTATGCTATGGGAGATGTCACCGGAGGACTTCAGTTCACCTATATTTCCCTGGATGACAGCAGAATCGTCAAATCAAAGATTCTCGGAGACGGCAGTTATACACTGAAAGATAGGGGAGCCGTACCGTACAGCGTATTTTTAGCCCCGGCATTTTCCAGAGTGGGACTCAGCGAAAAAGACGCAAGGGATGCTGGGTACCAGGTAAAGATCGCAACGGTTTCCGCGTCTGAGATTGTCAAATCCAAGGTGTTAGAGCAGCCGGACGGCCTGCTGAAGGCAGTAATTGACGAGAAGACGGGCCTGATACTGGGAGCGCATCTGTTCTGCGAAGAATCCTATGAGCTGATTAATATTATTAAGATGGCAATGGATGCAAAACTTCCCTATACCGTACTCAGAGACATGATTTTCACCCATCCGACGATGGCCGAATCTCTTAACGAGTTATTTGCCGTGTAATCCGGCCGTAACAGACTAAATTTGAAATTTACAACATAAAAGGAGTGTACTATATGGGTTTTTCACTAGATATCAGTGTACCGGTTCTGACGGTGTTTTTTCAGGGCCTGATCAGTTTCTTCTCTCCCTGCGTGCTGCCGCTGATACCGTTATACATCGGGTATCTGTCCGGGGGAACGGGAAGCCGCGGCGAAGACGGAAGGATTTACTATAAAAGAAGCAAGGTAATGCTGCATACGCTGTGCTTCGTAATCGGAGTCAGCTTCGCATTCTTCCTTCTGGGATTGGGATTTTCAGCCATGGGCGGCTTTTTCAAAAATAACCAGCTTATGTTTGCAAGAGTCGGAGGTATCTTGGTTGTAATGTTCGGATTATACCAGCTGGGCTTTTTCGGATCCAGTTCCCTGCTCGGCAGAGAGCGCAGGCTCCCCTTTAAGCTGGATACACTGGCGATGTCACCATTTACAGCTCTTGTTATGGGCTTTACCTTCAGCTTTGCCTGGACGCCCTGTGTAGGCCCGGCTTTAGCCAGTGTCCTTCTGATGGCGGCGTCAGCCAGCACCCAGGCGATGGGATTTGTGCTGATTGGCGTATATACGGCCGGTTTTGTTCTGCCGTTCCTCGCAGTTGGCCTGTTTACGACATCGCTTCTGGATTTTTTCAAGAGTCATATGAACGTTGTCAAATATACGGTGAGAATCGGCGGAATCCTGATGGTATTTATGGGAATTCTTATGTTCACCGGTAAGATGAATTCCGTGACAGGCTACCTTTCAAGAATTTCCCCGTCCGGCGGCAGCGGGTACAGCGCCGGTGTTGTAAGCGGCGATGAGACAAAGGAAGAGACGAAGGAAGAAACGAAGGACGGGATGGAGAGCAGCGGAGAAACAGCAGAGAGCGGTTCTGCATCGGGAGCAGAAGAACCGGGTTCCGGTGAGAACGCCGCTAAAGAGAGCGGTCCGAATGAAAGCGGTTCCGAACAAAACGCATCCGGAGAGACGGAACCGGCTCCGATGCCTGCCATCGATTTTACATTAAAGGATCAGTATGGCAATACTCATACGCTGTCCGATTACAAAGGGAAAACGGTCTTCCTGAACTTCTGGGCAACCTGGTGCCCGCCGTGCCGCGCCGAGATGCCGGATATCCAGAAGCTGTATGATACCTATGATACGGAAGGCGACGATGCGCTGATCGTCCTGGGAATAGCGGCCCCGAATATGGGAAGCGAACAGTCCGAGGAGGGCATTAAAAAATTCCTGGAGGATAACGGATATACGTATCCTGTCGTGATGGATACGACGGGAGAGATATTTAACGCGTACGGAATCTTCTCCTTCCCTACGACCTTTATGATTGACCGCGACGGAAATGTATTCGGCTACGCCAGCGGCCAGCTCAGCGAAGATATGATGAAGAGCATCATAGACCAGACGATGGCCGGAAAACGAAAGTAAGGAAAAGGGGATGAAAAAGTGACAAGCGAGTTTACGATTGCCGTGCATGCATTAGTGTTTCTATCACATAAGGGAACTTATTATTCCAGCGAAGGGCTTGCGGACAATGTATGCACCAATGCGGCCAGAATCCGTAAAGTGATGGCGAAACTTAAGAAAGCAGACTTGATTAAGACAAAGGAGGGGGCCGATGGAGGATATTTATTCCACAGAGAGGCCCGGGAAGTGGATTTGCAGATGATAGCGGACGCCCTTGATACTCCATTTGTAGCCGCATCATGGAAAAGCGGAGATCCTGACCGCGACTGCCTCGTTTCATCGGGGATGGCCGGTGTGATGACGGAGATTTATGATACCCTGGATCAGGAGTGCCGGAAACGGTTGAAGCAGATTACAATATATGATATAGAAGACAGAATATTTTCAAAGCGTCCGGAGAAATAAAAGCAGCAGATAAAGATTAAAAAGCAGGCCGCCTGTGCCCACTTGGAAGAGTGTGGCACAGGCGGCCTGCTTTTCTGCGGCTGAAATTCGGCTCTTTGTCAATAGTTGGGGTGGGATTTG
>NZ_KE992888.1 GCF_000466485.1 [Clostridium] symbiosum ATCC 14940
GGCGTCCTCACCTGCTTAACTAAATCTCCATAGTATTTTCATCGCATAGCTGAGCTGTTTCTCCTTATCTTGGAAGGAGATGATAAAAAGTCATGGTAGTAGTAGCTAAAAGAGCGCCTTTATCATCATAAATTTTTGAATCGCAAACAGAAAATGTCTTTCCATTCTTTATTTCCACTGCCTCCGCAGTAATCTTTGACGTATTTTTACCGGCCCTCAGGTAATTAATGCTTCCATTTACCGTCGTAACCCGGTATTCGCCGGATGCTGCCGCAGCTGTCCCGGACACCGTGTCCGCCAGTGAAAACAGGACGCCGCCGTGAATGACTCCCAGTACATTCAAATGCCATGGTTCTATCTTTATTTCACATTTCGCATAGCCGGGCCTTCTTTCCAGAGTTTCGATCCCTATTTTTTCTCTGAAATCCACTCCGTCCGGTCCCAAAGCCCCGCCTTCTGCATAAATATCGGCATATGTTCCGCCCCTGTTCTCCGTCTCCGGGATTTCCTTTACGGAATTTTCTGTTTCTGCTTCCTTTCTGTTATCTTCCATATAATCATCACACCTTTCTCTTTCTACGGCAATTGTAAAGTATCAAGTTGTTACTGTTCACGGCCACAGGCCTTTCAAACAGGCATATTCCTACTTTTCCAGACATATGATCATAAGAGACACTTTTTTCAGACTTTTAGTCCATGATATTGCTCATGGTCTGATGCAGTGTCAGGATATAGGAAAGGGGAATCTGCTTGAACCGAATTATAAAAAAAGTAACGGCCGGGTTCGACCGGCTACTTCTCTTTCTACATAAACGACGAACCGGAATCATCATCGGCCTTGAAGCTATGGCCGTTCTTTTTCTGCTCACAGGCTGGTTTCTGGGCAAAAAAGGGATATCTGCTTCGGCCACTCCTTTTTCCGGCAATCTGTTCTCCATTTTTCACAGGGAGGAGGATGCCTCCACCGGCAAAAATGCAAAAGATTTTATCAAATGGGTTGACTTTGATGTCACCTCTGAGGCTATGACCCAGGCATTCCGGTATGATGTGGCTACTTGCCAGCAGGATATTCATTTAAACTGGACCCAACTGCTTTCGTATCTCGGCGCCAGGTACGGAGGCGATTTTTCGCGTTATTCCTCCTCCGACATGGACAAATTGGCAGAACAGTTAAAAAACGGCACTTCTATGGACGAACTCACAAAAGATCTGAAGTATTACTCCTACTACCTTGAGGCCTATAACGCCGTGTTGGGCGGCATGGTCGGATATTATGAAATCCAGATACCGCAATCCGAAGCGCCTGCCTTTGCCCTTTCAGATACCCAGATAAATGAAGGCGATCCCGGAGCCGGCGGAAGCGAGGGTGAAAGCCCTGATTCCGCCGGCAATCAGGCCCCGTCCGTTGAACCTCTGACGCCAGCAGGCGAACAGAAGGTCTGGGTGACGAAATACGGCCTGAAGGCGTTTCACCCGCTGGCAAAAAATTTTCCCTACAGCCATTATGATGATTTCGGTGTATCACGCTCCTATGGATACCGCAGACAGCATCTGGGCCATGACATGATGGGACAGACAGGGACTCCGGTTGTGGCGGTCGAATCCGGCTATGTGGAGGCCATCGGCTGGAACCAGTACGGAGGCTGGCGTCTGGGAATCAGAAGCTTTGATAAAAAACGATATTATTATTATGCCCATCTGCGCAAGGATTACCCATATCAGGCAAACCTTAAAGAAGGCAGCATCGTCACCGCCGGAGATATCATTGGATATCTTGGACGGACCGGTTACAGCGCTACGGAAAATACAAATAATATTGATGAATCCCACCTGCATTTCGGAATACAGTTGATTTTTGATGAATCCCAAAAAGAGGGAAACGGCGAAATCTGGATCGACTGCTATGAGATTATCAAGTTTTTGAGTATTAACCGCAGTGAATCCGTCAAAGTGGACGGCACCAAGGAATGGACCCGCATTTACCAGATGAAGGATCCGGCAGTTGGCGAGGTTACTCAGTAGAGGGCTAAAAAAGTTACTGTTCACACGGCAATGTTATGATGTTGGGGGCAAAAGGTCTTTTGACCCGGGGAAGATTGTCGTAGTTTGGGGCTGCGGGCGGAGATAAAGTCTGGGGAGCACACTCCCGCTCTGTGTCAGGTAATTCTCCAGCTAAACGACATTGGGATATGAACAGTGACCTTAATAGCCTGCAAAACAGTATCAGATTCTGTGAATAAACAGCCCGCTGCGAAGCTTCGGCTCAAACCAGGTTGACTTCGGAGGCATCAGAAGACCGGCATCCGCAACGGACAGAAGCTCTGCCATGGAAGTCGGGTACATGGAAAAAGCGACTGCCATATCCGTATCCGCTCTCCTCTCCAGCTCTTTTGTTCCGCGGATTCCTCCGATAAACTCAATTCTCTTATCTGTCCTCGGATCCCCGATCCCGAGGACAGGGGCCAGCAGATGATCCTGAAGCAGGGAAACGTCAAGGCCGCCCACCGGATCGTCTGTCATAATTTCCTCTTTCGCCTTAAGCGTGTACCAGAAATCGTCAAGCAGCATGCAGATTTCTCCTTTCCCGGAAGGTACTCTGCAGGAGTCAATTTCCTCCCCCATCGTCTCTTTGCTGCCCTGCGCTCTTTGCATTTTTCCTGTTATTTCAAATTTTTCCCGGACTCTGTCTAAAAATTCCCGGCTGCTCAGCCCGTTTAAATCCTTCACTACCCTGTTATAGGCCATAATCTGAAGCTCATCGTCAGGGAAAAGCACGGAAAGGAAATAATTAAATTCTTCCTCTCCCGTATATCCCGGATGTTCCCCGCGCCTTTTAAGCGCGACCTTCACGGCAGAAGCCGCTCTGTGATGCCCGTCCGCGATATAGGTAAACGCAACGGCCGCAAATTCTTTTGTGACAGCCGACACCCACTCAGGACGTGCAATCCGGAACACTCTGTGGCGCACGCCGTCCGGGGAAGTAAAATCATAGAGCGGAGCCTCCTTTTTTACCTCGGCCTCCAGCGCCTTTATGCTTTCCCTGGAGCGGTACGCAAGAAAAATCGGGCCTGTCTGGGCGCTTGTCACATCCACATGCCGGATGCGGTCCACCTCTTTATCCTCCCTGGTATTCTCATGCTTCTTCACGATCTGGTTCAGATAATCGTCCACCGAAGAACAGGCCGTAATGCCGGTCTGCGTATGGCCGTTCATGGTAAGTTCATAGAGATAATAGCAGGGAACCTCCTCAGCCACAAAAATCCCCTTCTCCTCCATCTCTCTCAGAACCTCCCCGGCTTTCACATAGACGCGCTCATCATAGGTATCCACGTCATCGGGAAACCAGGTTTCCGCTCTGTCGATGCTCAGAAAGGAAAGCGGCTCCTTCTCCACCTCTCTCTTCGCTTCCTCTCTGTTGTAAACATCATATGGCAGCGCAGCCACCCTCGATGCGGACTCTGCGGCGGGGCGCACGCAGTAAAACGGTTTTATCTCAGCCATTTTTATTCTCCTCCTTCTCATTTCTATTCAACCAAAAACACCGGGGCGGCCGCTTAGGAAAGCGGCCGCTCCGGCGCAACCTGCATTCAGCCGGGCTGCTGCCGAGCCTTCGGCAGAGCGGCAGCAAATTACCTGATTACACGAACACGCATCATTCCCTTGATCGCATTCAGCTTCTGGCGGGTCAAATCATCCAGCTCATTTTCCAAATCTATCAGGGTGTAAGCGTATTTCTCTTTGCTCTTATTCGTCATGTTGGCAATGTTCATATCGGTGGCGGCCAGGATGGCAGAAATCTGGCCGATCATATTCGGTATATTCATATGCAGCAGTGCAACACGGTTTACCGACGCGCACACACCCATATCACAGTCCGGATAGTTGACCGAGTTCTTGATATTGCCGTTGTTAAGATAATCCATCATCTCTTTCACCGCCATAACGGCGCAGTTATCCTCAGACTCTTCCGTGGAAGCGCCCAGATGCGGGATCACGATGGCATGCTCCATAGCCGCTGTCTTTACGTTCGGGAAGTCGGTTACGTAGCGTTTAACCTTTCCCTCCTTCAGGGCCTCGGCCATATCATCATCATTTACAAGCAGATCTCTTGCGAAGTTCAGGATTACCACACCCTCCTTCATATCCGCCATCGTCGTCTTGTTGATCATCTGTCTCGTTCCGTCAAGAAGCGGAACGTGGAGCGTTATGTAATCGCACTCTTTATAGATTGTGTCGGCAGACATGATGTGCTTCACATCTCTGGAAAGCATCCAGGCAGCATTGACGGAAATAAACGGATCGTATCCGTAAACCTCCATTCCAAGTGAAGCCGCCGCATTGGCAACCTCGGCGCCGATAGCCCCAAGGCCGATTACCCCAAGCTTTTTCCCTTTGATTTCATGGCCGGCAAACGCTTTCTTTGCCTTCTCGACATCTTTTGCAATATTCGGGTTTTCTTTTTCTTTTTTGCACCATTCAATACCGCCTGCAATATCACGGGATGACAGTATCAGGCCCGCAATTACAAGTTCTTTTACACCGTTTGCATTGGCCCCCGGCGTATTGAACACGACTATGCCCCGCTCGGCGCAGGCGTCCAGCGGAATGTTGTTTACTCCGGCCCCTGCACGGGCAACTGCACGGAGGTTCTCCGAGAACTCCATCTCATGCATGGATGCGCTTCTAACCAGGATTCCGTCCGCCTCAGCCGCCGAATCCACTATCTCATATTCTTCCGGAAACAGTCCGGTTCCGAGTTTCGAAATCGGATTGAGGCAGTGTATCTTTCTTCTTTTCATATCCGTTACATCCTCCGCTTCTCATCACTTTGCGTGCTTTTTCTCAAATTCACGCATAAATTCCACCAGCGCTTCAACGCCTTCGATTGGCATTGCATTATAAATGCTGGCTCTCATACCGCCTACGGTGCGGTGTCCCTTTAAATTAACGAATCCGGCTGCTTTTGCCTCCTTGACAAACAGGGCATCCAGCTCTTCATCTCCCGTAACAAACGGCACGTTCATCAGGGAACGGTCTTTCTTCCGGGCCGTACCTCTAAACAGACGGCTCTCATCCAGGAAATCATAAAGGATCTTCGCCTTCTTCTCGTTGCGCTCCTTCATCACTTCCAGTCCGCCCATTTTCTTCAGCCACTTAAATACTTTGCCGCACATATAAATCGTATAGGTGGGCGGCGTGTTGAAAAGGGAATCATTGTCCGCATATGTCTTATAGCGCAGCATCGTAGGCGTACCCGGAAGTACATCCTCCGTAATCAGGTCTTCACGGATTATTACAATGGCAACACCGGCCGGCCCTACATTCTTCTGTACACCGCCCCATAAAATACCAAATTTGCTTACATCGATCGGTTCTGAGAGAAAACATGAGGAGATATCTGCCACCAGGGTCTTTCCCTTGGTGTTTGGAAGTTCATGGTACACGGTACCATAAATGGTATTGTTCAGGCAAATGTAAACGTAATCCGCATTCTCGTCAATCGGCAAATCAGAGCAATCCGGTATGTAGCTGAAGGTCCTGTCGGCGCTTGACGCCACCGCATTGGCCGTACCGAACAGCTTTGCTTCCGTATACGCTTTTTTTGCCCACTGGCCTGTGATGATATAGTCGCCGACTTTATTCTTCATCAGATTCATCGGGACCATGGCAAACTGCACGTGTCCGCCTCCCTGTACAAATAATACTTTGTAGTTGTCGGGAATATTCATCAGTTCGCGCAGATCTTTTTCAGCTTCGTCAATAATATCCTGGAAATCTTTAGATCTGTGGCTCATCTCCATGACGGACATCCCACATCCTTTGTAATCCAGCATCTCCTCAGCCGCTTCTTTCAGTACTTCTTCCGGCAGTACAGCCGGACCTGCCGAAAAATTGTAGACTCTGCTCATAGATAGTTCCTCCTCTTTTTCCTCATATCTCTTCTCATGATTTGTAACAATCCATGCAGCATGAACTGTTACCATTATAAACATCCGAAAATTCGGATGTTTATAATAATGTTTTCTATTTTACAACTGTTCAATCCGTAAGTCAATCTCATCAAAGGCTTCTTCGATTGGTTTTCCAGCCGGAACCATCGGGAATACCTTGTCATCTGTCCCGATCTGACAGTCAATTACCACCGGAACATTCAGACTGATGGCCTCGAGCAGAGTCGGCTCCACCTCTTCCTTTGTCGTGATGCGGTATGCCTTTGCACCCAGGCCTTCCGCCACCTTTACGAAGTCTACCTGATCATTCAGGTTCGTCTGGGAGTACCGCATTCCGTAGAAGAGTGTCTGCCACTGGCGCACCATTCCCAGCACATGGTTGTTAAACACAATCTGGATAATCGGAATATTATAGCGGGTTGCCGTGGCAATCTCATTCATATTCATGCGGAAACATCCGTCCCCGCCTATATTGATTACCAGTTTATCCCTGCATCCCATCTTAGCCCCGATCGCGGCTCCGAGACCGTATCCCATCGTGCCAAGGCCGCCCGATGTGAGAAGCTGTCTGGGGCGTTTGTACTTATAATATTGTGCAGCCCACATCTGATGCTGGCCTACATCCGTCGTAATGATTGCCTCCCCTTTTGTCACCTCATAAATCTTTTCCATAATATAAGGCCCGGTCAGCACTTCTTTATTATAACGCAGCGGATACATATCCTTTAAACGCTCCACATGGGCAATCCACTGATCATGGTTAATCGGATCGAGGCGGGCATTCAGCCTTCTGAGTATCACTTTCACATCACCGATCACGCTGGCGTCCGTCTTTATATTTTTATTAATCTCAGCCGGATCCACATCCAATTGGAGAATCTTTGCATGGGACGCGAAGCGGGACGCATCTCCTACGACGCGGTCACTGAACCTGGCTCCTACAACTATCAGCAGATCGCATTCCGCCACCCCGAAATTAGAGGTCTTTGTACCGTGCATGCCAATCATTCCGGTATACAGTTCGTCTGTCCCGTCAAATGCTCCTTTTCCCATCAGGCTGTCTGCGACCGGAGCCTGGATCTTGTGGGCAAAAGCGTGAAGTTCGTCGGAGGCCTCCGCCGCAACGGCTCCTCCGCCTACGAAGATAAACGGCTTTTTGGAGGAACGGATCATGCCCAGGGCTTTTTCCAGGTCTTCCTCTGTAATATCGGAAGACTCCCTCTTTACCTCCTCCGGCTTTTTATATTCGTATTCACACTCTGCGGCCGTTACATCCTTCGTGATATCGACAAGGACCGGGCCGGGCCGGCCGCTTTTGGCGATTGTGAACGCCCTTCTCAAAACTCCGGCAAGCTTTGTCACATCCTTGACAATAAAGTTGTATTTTGTGATCGGCATCGTCACGCCGAGAATATCGATTTCCTGAAAGCTGTCTTTTCCAAGCAGGTTAACAGCCACATTACAGGTGATGGCCACCATCGGGATGGAATCCAGGTTTGCCGTCGCAATTCCCGTCACAAGGTTGGTCGCGCCGGGTCCTGAGGTGGCGAGGCAGACTCCAACCTTGCCCGTTGCCCTGGCATAGCCGTCGGCCGCATGGGACGCTCCCTGCTCATGGGAGGTCAGGATATGGGTGATTTCATTCTGATGTTTATAAAGCGCATCATAAATGTTTAAAATAGTGCCTCCGGGATAGCCGAATACGGTATCCACTTCCTGCTCTTTTAAGCATTCGATGACAATTTCTGCTCCTGTTAATGTCTTCATTTATTTCCCTCTGCTTTCCTGTGTTATTTGTAACAATTCAGCCTTGTTATCGTTTGTTGCAGTTTGGCCGAAGGCAAAACTGTCGTGTTTATTTCTTTGGAACCTCCAGTACGGCGCCTCTGTTGCCGCTGGTAACCATAGACGCATATCTGGCCAGATAACCGGTCGTAACCTGCGGAGTTCTCGGCTGCCATTTCTTTCTTCTCTCTTCCATCACTTCGTCCGATACAAGTACATTGAGGGCATTATGATTGATATCGATGGATATGATATCCCCCTCCTCCACAAGTCCGATGGGACCGCCCACGGCCGCTTCAGGAGATACGTGTCCGATGGAAGCTCCCCTGGAAGCTCCTGAGAAACGGCCGTCTGTGATCAGGGCTACACTGGATCCAAGCCCCATTCCTGCAATCGCCGATGTCGGATTCAGCATCTCTCTCATGCCGGGACCTCCCTTCGGACCTTCATAGCGGATCACGACCACATCTCCGGCCACAATCTTACCGCCCTTGATGGCCGCAATTGCATCCTCCTCGCAGTCAAATACGCGGGCCGGGCCTTCATGCTTTAACATCTCCGGCGCTACTGCGGAACGTTTTACTACCGCCGTGTCGGGAGCCAGGTTTCCTTTTAATACGGCAATGCCGCCTGTCTCGCTGTACGGGTTGTCGATTGGCCTGATGACCTCCGGATCCCGGTTGATGCAGTTTGCGATATTCTCGCCCACTGTCTTTCCCGTAACAGTCAGGCAGTCCAAATTCAGCAGATCTTTCTTTGCAAGCTCGTTCATAACTGCATACACGCCGCCTGCCTCATTTAAATCTTCCATATAAGTAGGGCCGGCCGGCGCCAGGTGGCAGAGGTTCGGCGTTTTTACGCTCATCTCGTTGACCAGCTCCATATTCAGCTCCACACCAGCCTCATGGGCAATCGCCGGCAGGTGCAGCATGCTGTTGGTTGAACACCCGAGAGCCATATCCACGGTGAGGGCATTTAAAAATGCTTTCTCCGTCATGATGTCCCTGGGGCGGATATTCTTCTCATACATCTCCATTACTTTCATGCCGGCATGCTTGGCCAGCTTGATTCGCTCCGAATATACGGCGGGAATGGTACCGTTGCCCTTCAGTCCCATGCCTAGCACTTCCGTCAGACAGTTCATGCTGTTGGCCGTATACATACCGGAGCAGGAACCGCAGGTCGGACATACCTTGTTCTCAAATTCCGTTACTTCTTCCTCCGTCATCGTCCCGGCCGCATAGGAACCAACCGCTTCGAACATGCTGGAAAGGCTCCTCTTCTGCCCGTGGACTCTTCCGGCCAGCATCGGTCCTCCGCTGACGAATACGGTCGGCACATTGACACGGGCCGCCGCCATCAAAAGCCCCGGCACATTCTTGTCACAATTTGGAACCATGACAAGGGCGTCAAACTGGTGGGCCAGCGCCATGCACTCCGTGGAATCGGCGATCAAATCTCTCGTCACCAGTGAATACTTCATTCCCAGATGTCCCATGGCAATTCCGTCGCAGACTGCTATGGCAGGAAATACCACCGGTGTTCCGCCTGCCATCGCCACTCCCAGCTTGACTGCCTCTACAATCTTATCGAGATTCATATGTCCCGGAACAATTTCATTATAGGAGCTGACGATTCCCACCATCGGCTTTCTCATCTCTTCCTCGGTCATTCCAAGTGCATTAAATAATGATCTATGGGGCGCCTGCTGCATCCCTTTTCTTACTGCATCACTTTTCATCTTTTCTCGTCTCCTTTTTAAGTCTCCGTCCATTTTTCGGTTTATCTTTTATTGTACAGCATTTCCAGCGATTTTTCACCTGTTTTATATGGCTTTTTCCATCTTTTTTTTCAAATCTTACAAGTATTTCCCGCTTTTTCCGAATTTTTGTAAAGCGGAGTCCGGCCGGCCTGATATAAGCAATATAGTTTGTCTATAATCTGAATGATGGAGTTTTATGCAAAACTCCATCATTTCTTCCATACACAATTTCTGTTTTTTCAGCAGATACACTACTCACATGACAATAATAAACATATATTTACTATTGTCATGTGACTATATTAAATCTTTTATCCGGCTTTATATCGCCTTTTCAGCCTTTTCATGGCCTCAAACTGCTTAAATCGTTACACTGCACATAACAGTTCAGGCAGCATGAACTGTTACCTCTGCACAGCTCTGTCAGCGGATTTTCTCGCAGATGAGCCTTCCCATCTCTGTCGTTCCCACCTCTTTGCAGCCTTCTGCCATAATGTCAACCGTCCTGTACCCATCCGTCAGGACCTGCTGCACGGCAGCTTCCACGGCTTTTGATTCCCTGTCTAAATCAAAAGAATAGCTGAGCATCATAGCCGCCGATAAAATCGTGGCGATAGGGTTCGCAATATCCTTGCCGGCAATGTCGGGCGCGGAACCGTGGCTTGGCTCATAAAGTCCGAATCTGCCTTCGTTCAGGCTGGCCGATGAGAGCATTCCGATGGAGCCTGTGATCATGCTGGCCTCATCGGAAAGAATATCTCCAAACATGTTCTCCGTCAGAATTACGTCAAACTGCCCCGGGTTCATGACAAGCTGCATCGCACAGTTATCAACGAGCATATGGGAGAGCGTAACCTCCGGATAATCCTTTGCCACCTCTTCCACCACTTTTCTCCAGAGCCTGGAAGAATCCAGCACATTGGCTTTATCAACACTCGTCACCTGTCTGCTTCTCTTCATTGCTATGTCAAAGGCCTTAACGGCGATTCTTCTGATCTCTTCTTCATTATATACGAGTGTGTCCACAGCCTGAAGCATGCCGTTCACTTTCTTCGTATGGCGTTCCCCGAAGTAAAGTCCTCCCGTAAGCTCCCTCATGATGACCATGTCGAAGCCGTCACCGATAATTTCTTTCTTCAGGGGGCAGGCGTCCGCAAGCTCTTTATAGAGATAGGCCGGACGTATATTGGCAAAAAGTCCGAGTCCCTTCCTGATAGCCAGCAGCCCGGCCTCCGGCCGCAGATTTGGCGCCACGTCATACCATCTGGAATTGCCGACGTTGCCGCCGACAGCGCCCAACAGCACAGAATCGCTCTCCCTCGCAGTCTGAAGCGCCTCGTCGGTGAGCGGTACCCCGTGAACGTCGATGGATGCGCCTCCCATAAGCACTTTTGTATATTCAAATGTATGGCCGTATATCTCTCCGACACGGTCAAGCACCTTGCATGCCTCTCTCACGATCTCCGGACCGATACCATCTCCCGGAATCACTGCGATTTTATAATTCATTTTCTCATCCTCCTGCTTCGATAAGGTAGTGTCAAGTTTCACTACCTGTTTTATTGT
>NZ_KE992889.1:0-7794 GCF_000466485.1 [Clostridium] symbiosum ATCC 14940
AAAGTGCTTGACTTTTTATTAGCAGGCTTTCTTAATTTATTCCGCATCCGGGCCCTTTTCGTCAACAGACAAAAAGGATGCCACGGCTCACTCGGCGTCAAGGAGCGGCAGCATCCTTTTCATAAAGGGAACTTGCTGTAATGAATTCTGATTATTTTGTCTCGTCCCATACTGCGTGAGGATGCTTGTGCCACCATTTAAACACTACCGGGACGATAAGCAGCGCCGCGAGGTAAATCAGAATCGGGACAACGGCGGCTATCCAGTTCCCCTGTACACAGGCTACCGGGACGGCGGCCAGTGCGAAAATTTCGATAACAGACTCAATCGGGGTCACGATTGCAGCGTCATCCAATGTACAGCTCTTATTCTCCGGATCCACAATGCGCAGGAGGGCCATTCCGATTGCAGTAACACCTGTGGAATATCCGTATACGTAGATTCCCCTCTCAAACCATTCCTGCTTCAGCAGACGGGGACCAATCACCGTAAAGTGGAATACAACCCAGAGGATTCCAAAAAGCATTAAGAGGCCGAACGGTACCGCATACTGGATAACAACCGGAATTTTAATCGAAGCTACTCCGAAAAATACCAGAAAGTCTGTCGCACAGCTGCCCATACGGGAAATGATACGGTTGTCAACGTATTTATCCGCTTTAATTCCTTTTAACAGGAAATGGAATAAAATCGCTGCCAGGAAGCCGACGGAGAAACTCGGAACGCCCAATCCCGTGGCATCCTGAATTGCATTGGTCAGCAGATAACCGGCTCCGGTCGGGATTAATATCAGCAGCAGGTGCCACGCCAGCGGGTCAATGGCCATCGGAGAAACAGTCTCATCTCCCAGAACCGGCCTGTGGCCTTCGTCGATTAGTCCGGTTCTCATATCGTCCGGAAGCTGGCTGAAGTCTTTTACATATTTTGTATAATTTTTAGTGGTACCAATTTTGATTAGTGCAATTCCGCCGAATATACCGGTGAGAATCCCTACTGTTGCAGATGTCATGGCAAGGTCGGTGGCATCTTCCCAGCCCAGATTGCCGAGAGTCTGGCCGAGCGCTGCCGCAGTTCCGTGTCCTCCCTGGAATCCTGCGGGAATCAGCATGCCGAAAGCCGTATTCAGTTCCGGAGCAAATATTCTCAGCACTACCATTGAAAATATAATCGGCACCGCATACTGGAATGCCCATCCGATATTTCTGTAGCAGTAATAGCTTCCGATGCGGTCAAAATTCGTCTTCCAGCCGCCGCTGCTGAAATTGAAGCCGCGCAGTCCGATGGATACGAATACTGCAATAATCAGCAGGCCGGCATATGAACCGAACTGGCTTGAAAACTGCATCACCCCGAATCCATTCTGTCCAAGAGCCAGGCCGATGAATCCGGCCAGCAGGCTCACCGGCACAAACAGGCTCTGCAGCACCCTGATTTTTTCCCTCAATATTTTTGCTATAAACAGGAAAATACCTGCCCACATGAAGTCTACTAACATTGAATATGCATTAAATTCCATACTCTCTTCTCCTTTCACTCCCACTTTTCTTTTGTTAATACGGATCAAACATCCGGATTATTTTCGTCGCTGTCTCTTTACCACGGTGCATACATTCCGGAAGGCCCAACCCCTCGCACAGGCCCTTTGTAAATCCTGCCACATAGGCATCTCCGGCTCCCACCGTATTGACAATTTCCACCTGTTTAGCAGGCTCCCGGTAATACCGGCTCCCGTCATAAGCCAGGCTCCCGTCCCCGCCGAGCATGGCGATTACGATCCGTCCCGTCTTTTTCTGAGTTGACTTTAAAAAGTCTTTAATCGTTTCGTCAAGCTTCTCGTAAGAGAAAAACGCGTAATCCAGATATGGCAGTATCTCCTCATTCCCAGGATCGGCCAGCCTCTTTGAAAAATCATGAATCATAATGTTATTACCGTTCTTTATGTCTTTTATGTAACGCCCTATCCGTGACCACTTTTCCGAATAAACCAGATCAAATTGTTTTACAAAATCAAGCCTCTCCCGGTCCAGCGTAAAATCCGCCAGCACATTTTTGTCAAATTTCTCATGAATCCGGTCTCCGTTTATAATGTTCATCTGCGCGGCAGCCGTCTGCCGGCCGCCTTTATAAAAATGAGTCAAATCAACCCCGTACTTTTTCAGGACATTCTCAACTGACACACCGAATACATCATCGCCCTGAATGGAAACCAGCGAGACGTCCTGTCCCAGCTTTTTCAGGTTAATCGCAAAATCCACCGCGTTTCCGGTCGGATAGAAACGGTTCAGTGTATAGTAAACATCCACACAGTTATCTCCTACTGCCGCAACCCTCATTTTCCCATCTCCCTGTTTTGGTCTTCCATCGCTTTATTCACCCATAACCTGAATGTAATATTTTCTGTTCTTGATACCGTCAAATTCGGCAAAATAGATATCCTGTGCATGTCCCAGAACCATATTTCCGTCCTTCACGGGAAGTACACAGTGGCTGCCCGCCAGCATGGATTTGATATGCCCCGGGGAATTGCCCCCTGTGGCGCCGTAAGACGGGAGAAAATGGGCGTGGGCATAAATATCGTCACATGGCACCATTTTGTCCAGCTTATCTATCAAATCTTTTTCCACACAGGGAAGTCCCTCATTCATCGTTATTCCGGCCGTCGTATGGGCGCTGATGATAAATACGACGCCATCCTTTACCCTGCTGCTCTTTACCGTCTCCTTAACATCCTCCGTGATTTTAATCAACTCCACTTCCCGGCCGGCGCAGACCGTTTTTTCTGTCAGTTCCACTTTCATCTGTCAGCCCTCCAATCCAAGAAATCTCATTGCATTTTCACCGTAAAGCTTCCGCCTTGTATCCTCCCGCATTTTCAGACTGTCCAGCCCGCGTTTGATGCGTACAGGCCGAAACCGGGGAGCATTAGATCCGAACATAACCTGATCCTGGAAGTTGTGATCGAGCCAGTACTCTCCCATATCATGTTTAAAGACCTTATCAAAAAACTGCTCCGCACTGTCCATATACATCATCGCCGTATCCGCATAAAGATTCGGATATTTAATCATCAGCATGGCCGTCTCCTGCACCCAGGGCCATCCCATATGGGCAAGACAGAGCCGAAGCTGCGGAAATTCCAGGGCCACTTCCTCAAATCTTAACGGATGGGAATATTTGCACAGCGTATCCGGTTCCCACGAAAGTCCTGCGTGAAAAACAACCGGTTTATTGTGCTCCAGACATTTTTCATAAATCGGCCACATCATCCTGTCATCCGGATAAAACCTCTGCTTTGCCGGGTTCAGTTTCAGACCCGTTAACTGCAGCTCGGTAAAAGCACGCTCCAATACCTCCACTGCGTCACTGCGGTGCGGGTCAACACTGGCAAAACCAATCAACATGTCCGGACGTTTATCCACAAGAGTCCGGATTTCTTCGTTGGTTATCACCACTTCGCCGCAGCGGACAGAATGGTCCAGGGGTAAGAGAACCATTTTATCAATTCCCGCATATGCATTTTGTTTATCAAGCACATCCAGAGGCGAAGGCCCCATCAGATGGTATCCCATTTCATCACATCTCAGCTTCAGTCTGTCCTTATCTCCGCAGATATCGGAAAAAAGAGCCGGATGTACGTGCATGTCAATTACCATATCTTTCACCTCCCTCAATATCATTACTTATCATTCTATAATATTATATATCATTATAGTTTTTGGCAAAAATTAATCGAGGCAGGCGGAGGCTTTCTCTTTCACCTCGTTCAATTCCTCTTGCGTCATATCACAGTATTCACTGTTTTCTGCGGTGGTGGCTGCGTCCTGGACATAGACGAGTTTCGTATCTTTCTGAGTAATTGTATTGAACCAGATTCCCTGTGGAATATTGTAAACCTTATAAGGCTCCATCGGTATAACATCAATCCGGCAGGCGCCATCTGCTTTCACTGCCGCCAGCAGCACCGCTTTTCCCTTTAATAGCACAAACTGCTCATCAGTGGCATGATGCACTTCCAGATAACGGATATTTTCAATATCATTATTTGGTTTCCAGTTTTTAATACACATTACCCAGTTTTTATTGTCATAGACACACTGGATCCCTTCTCCTTCATAGCTGAAGATATCGGCGTTCATTTTCTCCTCCTCATTTCCCATAGGCTGTTTTTCAACAGCATTAACAGTTTTTATTGGCCAATTTATTATATATCATTATATTACATCATGTATCATTATGTTGTCAATAGATTCCTGCGCAATTTTCACAAATAACTTTTCTGAACGCATCCTGTTTTATGGCATATTTTTGTAACTGCTCATGACGACTGAACTGTTGCATTTTATTCCATAACAACGAAAAGCACGCTTCGCGAACTTTTCATTGCCACTCAACGATAACCTGCACGCTCCGCGCACAGGTCACCGCCTTCAATTTAATGACGAGGATTCCGGAAGCTTTAAATCTCCCGAAACCCTCGTCATTCACGGTACAAATATATAAATATAGACAGATATATGGCCGGCCTCTCGGACGGCGCTCTACAGTTCCGTATTCTCGTTGATCTGCAGGGAAAAACGCTCCCCGTTAATCATCTGCCTTCCCGCATAGATTGGCTGTCCGTCACCGCTTAACGCAACACTCCTGATATAGAGAAGAGGATCACCCCTGGACATATTTAACAGGGCGGCATCTCTGGCAGAGGCACGGCATATCTCAATTTTTTTCGTGGAATGAACGACCGCCACCTCGCGCTTCTTGAGACTGTCAAACAGAGAGTTATTGTCAAATGTCTCATCGAGCAGAAAGGCGTACCGGAGCGGAAACCAGGTGCTTTCAATTGCCACCGGCTCGTAATCCGCATACCGGACACGTGAAATAAGCACAGCCTGCATTCCTTTCTGCTGCCCCAGGTTCTCCTCAATCTCAGCCTCCGGCACAACCAGCCTGTTCTCGATCATCCGGCCTCCCGGCTCCAGCCCCATACTGCGGCACATATCACTGAAGCTCTGGACTTTCTTAATATCTCTCATATATTTTGGTTTGCTGACAAATGTCCCCTTGCCCTGCTTTCTTTCAACCAGCCCTTTATCTATCAGTCCGCCGACTGCTTTCCTGACCGTGATGATACTGACGCCGTACGTCTTTGCCATCTCCCCTTCAGTCTGAAGTTTCTCGCCGGGCTGGTATATTCCGGAAAGAATTTTTTCCTGAATCTGTTCTTCCAATTGAACATAAAGAGGAATAGCCGCTTTTCCATCTAACATAATATACTCCGTTTCTTTCAGTGCTAATAGCTGTAGATATAAAGATATATATTATTATATAATAACTATCGATAAAAAAGCAATATACAAGCTTGAGTTTAGACGACTTTTAGTTAAGCAGGCGAGGACGCCTCCGGTACGGACAGCGGACGGGGCGGCCAGCGGATTGGGTGTATATGAGTCTTTCGTCCCGGTGGAAGCTTGTCGCGGTTTGGGGCTGCGGGCGAAGATAAAGTCTGCGGAGCACGCTCCCGCTCTGTGAAATGCATCGCGCTGCTAGGCTCGAAAAGACCTCGCCAATCAGCGATGGATTTAGGCGGCATTAATCAGCGATGGATTTAGGCGGCATCCGCAGACTTTGTCTTCCCCTCCGCCCCAAGGTCAGGTTTTCGCCGGGACGAAAGACTCCGCCAGGGGTATCGCCCGTCCGCCGGCCTGCGGCCGCTCAGAGCTTCCATATGAATAAGATATATTAATACTCAACTTTCCACATGTATCTTCTCTCATCCATGGAGTGGCCCCTTACCTCCGCCATCTGTGATACGTAATAACGCTCAATCGGGATCATCACGACAGGATTAAAGAATTCTGCAACTGCCGGGTCTATCTTTCCTGCATTTAATTCCTTAAAATCGATTACAATATAGTTTTTTGCATATTTTTCAAGGAACTTTAAGCACCTTTCATCCAGGAAACGCGTTCTTCCCTCGCTCATCAGAAGAACCATGGGAAGTTCCTTATCCGTAGTCTCAAACGGTCCGTGGAAGTATTCGCCTGTATGCAGGCAGACAGCATGTTTCCACTGCATTTCCATAAAGTGACAGCAGCACATGGAGTAAGCGACCCCATAGTTCGGACCGGATGCCAGAACATAGAATACCGGCTCGTCTTTGTATTTCTGTGCCCACTCCGTTGCCGCGTAGAGAACATTCTTTTTACCTGCCTCTACTATCTCATCAATATACTGATAGGCCTCCATAGCCTTGTCGTAATTCTCATAATTCTCAATCTGTTTCAGCAGTTCAAAGCCGATCCGGAGGGAGTTTGCCTGGTTTGAATCACTGTATACCTGATCATCGCCATTTGAATAGGTAACAACATACTGGCCGGCTTTCGCCATTCCGGTCTCCATAGAGCCTGTCATTGCGATTGTAACCGCCCCGGCTGCATTGGCTGTCTTTACGGCTTCCACCGTCTCAGGCGTCGCCTTAAGGGAACAGATGACGGCTACACAGCGTGAATCCAGTTCTTTCGGTGTGGCGTGAACAAATTCATTGCTCGTATAGGTAGTGGCGCCAAATGTCTTCGCCTCGCTCTGAAGAAGGTAAAGGCCCGGGTAGATTGCCGCCTTGGAGCCACCGCAGGCCACAAAATAAACGTGTTTGAGGCCGCCTGCCTGATCCATCTTTGTTTTAATTTCCGCTACGATTTCTTTTACTGTTTTTGTCATTTTCATTCCTCCTGAAATCTTTTTTGTTTTCATCTATTATCTGCTAATATGTAACACCGTGGCCAAAGGCTCCTCTGACAAGACAGGTTTTCGAGGCAAACTCCGCCCCCCGTACCATTGCCTTCTTAAGCTCTTCCCGGTAAAATCCGCTATCCTTTTTCATGCGTTCCGGCGCTCTCTTAAGGCTCTCCGTAAAAGAGAGCAGAAAGGCCGTGGCAAAGGAGTCGCCGGCCCCCAGCGTATCAACAGCTTCTACCAGCTTCGGCGGCTGTTCATAGAAATCCTTCCCGTCAAATAACATTGCCCCATAGCTGCCCCTGGTGGCTATAATCATCCGGCAGCCCTGCTCATGCATATTCCGGCAGATACCGCGTGCCTCTTCTGATGTAACCGAACCACAGGATAAGAATACGTAGGATGCATATGGGGCAACCCCGGCAACCCTCTCCTCATCGGTCCATTGCCCGGAAAAGTCATAGGACAGCGGTACGCCCGTGGCTGCTGCTTTTGCAAGCTGGCTGTCAAAATGGCTGTTGTTGCTCGTATGGATGATAGAAAACCCTTTTATGTATTCCAGATCCTCTCCGGTCAAATCAAGCGGTTTTTCTTTTGCCACTCCTCCTTTATTACTGCCCAGGAAAACGCGGTCCCCATTTGTCAAGGTTACCCTGGCACAGCCGTTCTCCCCTTCATACTGCCTGCAACGGCCGTGTTCAACTCCCAGTTCATCCAGTGTCCTGATCACATGAGCCGCTGCCGCGTCATTTCCAAAGACACCCATGTAGGAGGAATCGGCCCCGAGCATTTTGGCATAAGCTGCAAAATTTAGCGCCTGGCCTCCCGGAAACATCGTTTTCAGATGTTCATACTTGTCACATACGTTGTCCCCAATACCGATTACTCTCATTATCCTCTCTCCTCTTTCCGCCCAATTGATTATATATCATTATATAATGTTATGACATAATATTAGTCCACAACCGGGAGTTTGTCAATAGTATTTTTTCAGTTTTATTTCTTCCGGCATTACAAACAGTAACAATTCGGGTGATTTAGTTAAGCAGGTGAGGACGCCGCCGG
>NZ_KE992889.1:7894-17239 GCF_000466485.1 [Clostridium] symbiosum ATCC 14940
CGCAGACTTTATCTTCCCCTCCGCCCCAAGGCCATGTTTTCGCCGGGACGATAGACTCCGTCGGGTGTATCGGCCCCGTCCGCTGGCCTGCGGCCGCTGAGTTGTCTCACGCGTTAAGTGCGGGCGGATCTTGTCGCGGTCACCAAGAGCTTCCGTGTGCGGGAAATACGATATGCCTACAATGCGCCTTGATAAAAGAATTGCGCTGGATTTGATATCGGCCTGCCGGAAACACATAGTGGCCGCGACAGGGTCATCCCCATTTAAGGTTAGAGACAATCAGCGTCCGGAACGGACCATGTCCGGTGTCGCAAAAATCTTCGCCTGAGTCTTCCGTCCCCGACAATAGCCTGACCTGGGGAAGTAGGCGGAATCAATTGCTGAGGGGACATGGGAGTCCGCCGGTGCTTAGCGAGGTCCTTCACGAGCCTAGCATCCCGATGCGCACTCCAAAGAGTGCAAACGGTCCCCGCAGCAATTCATTCCGGCCGAATTCCCCCCTCACAACCAAACGCCCACGGGGACGGAAGACTCAGCCCGCCCCCTCACCACACCGGACATGGTCCGTTCCGGACGCGTCCTCCTACCTCCGTCTTCAATTACAAAACGGCGCCCGGTAAATAATTACCGGACGCCGCAGACTATAGACAAAGCGGCTCTGGGTTGCAAATCCCAGAGCCGTTTATCAAAACATTACTTTCTGAACTGGTCAATAATGACAGCAACCAGGATGATAGCGCCCATTGCCACCGTCTGCCAGTATGAAGAAACGCCCAGTAAGCTGAGGGCATTGTTGATAATACCGATTACAAACAGACCGACCACGGTCTGAGGGATTCCGCCGCGTCCGCCGGACATGCTGGTTCCGCCCATGGCTACGGCCGCAATGGCATTTAGCTCATAGCCTGTTGCCGCTGTCGCCTGTCCGTTTTGAAGCTTGGAGGCCAGCACAAGTCCTGCTAAGGCTGCCAGAATACCGGAAATCACGTAAACAGAAAACCGGGTCATGGTTACATTGATACCGGTCAGCTTTGCAACCTCCTTATTGCTTCCCACTGCATAAATATAACGGCCGAAGCATGTTTTAGAGAGCACCAGATAGGAGAGCCCAATTACAATAACCATTAATACAATTGATACGGGAATAACTCCGATGCTGCGAAGTCCCACCCATCCGAAGCTGTCCGGCAGGCCAAACACTGGTTTGGCATCGGTAAATACGTAAGCAAGTCCCCTGGCTGCATTCATCATGGCCAGTGTGGCAATAAAAGGCGGAACGTTCAACTTGGCAATACAAAAACCGTTGATAGAACCGCAGATTGTTCCGACCACAACTGCTGTTACCAGTATCACAGCAATACATGCCGCAATACCGGCATCCGGCATCTGCTTAATCAGGCTGGCTCCGGCCACACCTGCGATTGCTGCCACAGAGCCTACGGAAAGGTCAATTCCGTCTGAGAGGATGACAAATGTCATACCGCAGGCAATCAGGGCATTAATTGACACCTGAATCAAAATATTCATCAGATTGCCGCCCGTGGCGAACCGAGGCACCCCGATCATACAGGCAGCAAACAGAATTACTGCAAAAAATAACATTGTATTATTAACAGCAAACGCTTTCACTTTGCTTTGTGTTACTTGACTGCTCATTTACTTTTCCTCCTGATTCGTTCCCTTGCTGGCAAACTGCATAACCCGTTCTTCCGTAGCTTCATCCTGATCGAGGAATCCGGTTACCACTCCTTCCCGCATAACCATAATGCGGTTTGAGCATCCAATAATTTCAGGAAGCTCCGAGGATACAAGAATGATACTTCCCCCGTTTTCAACAAACTCCTTCATCAAAGCGTAAATCTCCGATTTTGCATTGACATCAATTCCCCTGGTCGGCTCATCCATGATTAGAATCCGTGACTTGGCCAGCAGCCATTTGGCAATGACCACCTTCTGCTGGTTTCCTCCCGAAAGATTCTTAAGCAGCGCCAGCTCCGACGGTGTCTTAATCCTCAGCTTTTCTATATATGACACTGACTCCTGCTTTTCCCAGCCAAAGTTGATAAACCCATGGTTGGAGTTGGCAAAAAGCGATGCCAGTGATGTGTTTTCCTTTACATTTTTCTCCAGTAAAAGGCCCTGCCCCCTTCTGTCTTCAGGGATTAGGCCAAGTCCTTTTTTAATTGTATCCTTGGGCGTTTTCGCCTTGTATGGCTTTCCATCCATCAGGCACTCCCCGCTGTCATAAGGATCCGCTCCAAAGGCAGCCCGCATGACCTCTGTGCGCCCTGCGCCAATCAGACCGGCCACTCCCAGGATTTCTCCCTTATAGAGCTTAAATGACACATTGTTAAACATTCCGGCTCTCGTTAAGTTCCGGACTTCAAATACGATTTCCTTTGTTTTTGGCGGCTCCGGTTTAAAATAATAGTTGGAAATCTCGCGTCCCACCATCATTGCCACCATTTTATCCTCTGTCACCTCACTGACCGGTACGGTATCCACCAGCGTTCCGTCGCGAAGAACCGTCAGCGTGTCTCCCATCTCCAAAATTTCTTTTAACCGGTGGGAAATATAAATGATAGCTACATTCTCGCTTTTCAGCTTTCTCATTACCTTGAAAAGCGCCTGTACCTCATGATCGGAGAGGGAACTGGTCGGCTCGTCCATAATAACCATCCTGCTGTTCTGGGATACCGCCCGGACGATTTCCACCATCTGCTTTGCCCCGTTATTTAAGTCCCTGATATATGCCTTTGGATCAATATCAATTTCAATAGCTTCCATCAGTTCCTTTGTCTCACGGATCATACGGGCTGCATCGACAAACCCGCCGCTCTTTAACTCCCGTCCCAAAAAGACATTCTCATAAACCCTCAGATCATCAATCACGCTTAATTCCTGATGGATGACGCTGATTCCGAACTTCCGGGCCTGCCTGATATTGGTCAGATGCTCGTTTTTCCCCTCTATTAATACCTCGCCCTCATCCGGCTGGTAAATGCCTGAAATCATTTTAATGATCGTTGATTTTCCTGCTCCGTTTTCTCCAAGCAGGACATGAACCTTCCCGCGGTAAAAAGGGATGGAAATATCCTCCAGAACCTTCACACCCGGAAATGATTTGCTGATATGTTTTAATTCAACAAACGGTGTTTCCTGGACTCCCTGCATCATTCGTTCCCCTTTCTTATCAGAGGGCGCCTCCATGGCTGTCACCAGTCAAAGTCGGCGCCCCCCGGCAATCAGACAATGCTTTCTGTCTGTTTTAATTATTGTGCATTCTCAGCATCGATCATATAAGGGGAGATGAGGATTTCTGCCTCCGGTGTTGCTCCTTCCAGATATGATTTTACAGTGCTCAGTGTGGTCTTTCCAATTGCTACCGGATCCTGAGCAACATCAGCCACCCAGCTGCCGCCTTTTTTGATTTCAGCAATGCCTTCCGGATTTCCGTCGTAACCAATGATCTTTGTATCTGCGCCTGCTGCCGTGATGGAAGATAATGCTCCGATGGCTGCCGGATCGCCTACACAGAAAACAACATCAAGCTGATCATGCTTTAACAGCATATTCTGCATTACGTCGGCCGCTTTCTGCTGGTCGCCGGAATAATTCTGAATATCCACTACCTGGATATCCGGTGCATTGGCCTCCAGATAACCGGTAAATCCTGTTTCACGATCCACACAGCTCTCAATCTCAGAATAAGTAATGACTGCTGCTGTTCCTTTTTTCTCTGTCAGAATCTTTTCAACCAGGTACTGTGCTGCCAGCTCGCCGCCCTTTTTATTATCGGTTGCAATATGGCTTACTGCCTGACCGTCAGATTTAATATCCATGGTAAATACAGGAATGTTCTGAGCCTCTGCCAGCTCAATCATGGATTTGGAACCGGCTGAATTGGTTGGCGCAATTACAATGGCATCAACACCCTTGGTAATAAAATCCTGAACCTGGCTTAACTGTTTGTTGGCATCTCCGGCAGCATCCTGCACATCCAGAGTCCATCCGTACTCAGCCGCCTGCTCTTCCATGGCTGCCTGGATATTGTTAAAAAATACATGTGTGCTGTTTAACAGGCTGACACCAACTGTGATATCTTCTGCCGTCTTTGCTTCAGCCCCGCCTGTAGCTTCTGCTGCCTCTGCTTCTGCTGCTTTGGTTGTTTCAGCTGCCTTCGTTGTTTCTGCTGTCTTACTTCCGCCGGAGCAGGCTGTCAGCGATACCGCCATCATAGCTGCCATAGCAAGTGCCATCATTTTTCTCATTGTTTTTTTTCCTCCTTGATTGCATTAATATAGTTATTATGTGAACCCGGAGCTTTTCCCCCGGATTACGCCCACTGCTCTTATCCTTCTCTTCCCTGGCAGTTTAACACCTCAAGCTTGTGAAGCACCAGCTTCTTTACAGCCTCTCTGCCGGCTGCCCCATATTTCTTTGGATCATAGGTATCCGGATTCTCCTTTAAGTACGCCTTTACGCCTTTGGAGAAAGCGTCTCTCAGCTCTGTTGCAAAATTCACCTTGCAAATTCCAAGTCCTGTTGCCCTCTTTACGTCTTCGTCCGGAATACCGGATGCCCCGTGAAGCACGATGGGAATTGAAACTCTTTTTCTTGTCTCTTCCAATATATCAAACCGCAGCTTTGGATCACCTTTATAAAATCCATGGGCATTACCGATCCCCACCGCCAATGAATCCACACCTGTCCGCTCTGCAAATTCTCCGGCCTGTTCAGGATCTGTATATGCCTTTTCGCTGTCCTTTACCTCGTGGTTATCTTCCTTGCCGCCCACGGTTCCCAACTCTCCCTCTACCGGGATTCCCATAGCATGGGCCATCTCGGCCACTTTTCGGGAAAGTGTTACATTGGCTTCAAATTCCTCTTTAGAGCCATCGATCATGACAGAGGTGTATCCGGCTTTTAATGCCCTTGCTGCCATTTCAAAGCTGTTGCCGTGATCCAGGTGAAGGGCAACCGGGACAGAAGCCTTTTGGGCCGCTGCGGCGCACATCCCATAGAACATCTCGGGATCTGCATAATTTAAAGTCCCTGGCGTAGTCTGGATGATAACAGGCGCCTTCATCTCCTCAGCCGCCTCAATCACAGCCTGAACCATCTCCATATTTTCTGCATTAAAGGCGCCCACTGCATAACCTTCCCGCTGCGCCTTCAGAAGCATTTCTTTCGTTGTCATCAATGCCATTTTTATTTCCTCCTGTCAAACCTCTACAATACGGACTCTGGAAAGCATGGCCTCCATATCCTCTTTTTCACAAAGCTGTGTCCCCGGATGCAAAAGGGAACCTGTGGCGCAGGCCACTGCATGGCGCAAAAGATCTGTCTCATTCATTCCCTTTTCAATTGCATAACAAAAGCCTGCCACCATGGAATCTCCGGCTCCCTGTATTCCTTTAATATCTACTGTGAGCGGTTCTGCCACATAGACATGCTCTTTGCTTACAAGCACTGCGCCTTGGCTGCCTCTTGAGACACAGACATAGGTTACTCCTTCCTCTATCACTTTCCTGGCCGTCCGGATAATGTCATCCAGATTCTGTACCGCCACCCCGTAGGTGGCGCCCAGCTCGTCCTGATTAGGTTTGATCAGGAACGGCTTTGCCTTAATCCCCTTTTTAAGAAGCTCTCCGGACGCATCCAGAATAGTTTTCAGTCCCTTTTTTCCTGCCTCTTCTATGATTCTTTCATAGATATCTTCTGGAACGCCCGGAGGAACAGAACCATCCACCACAATAACTGACGCCAGATCCATCTGGGTATATAAAAGCTTCAAAAAGCTGTCCACATTCTCCGCTGTTACTGCCGAGCCCCGCTCATTAAACTCGCTCATAACAGAGGTGGCGCAATCAAAGATTTTAACATTGACTCTTAAGCTTCCCTCCACTGGCTCCAGCTTATAACGGCAGCCAAGCCGGTCTAAAAATCCGGTCAGCTTCTTTGTGTCCTCCTGATAATCAAAGCCGGTAGCCAGATTTTCAATTCCCAGGTGCTGTAAAACAAGATTTACGTTGATTCCCTTGCCGGAAATATCGTTTCTCGTCATCAGTACCTTATTAGTCCCGCCATATTGAAATTTTTCAACTTCAATGGTTCTGTCCACACAAGGGTTTAAAGTTACAGTTATAACCATTCTTTCCTCCTGCAGCGTTCGGAAAACGCCGTCGCCGGTTGTTCCGGCTTTTATATATTTTATTTATTCTCACAAATCCACTCATGCATAGAGCGGAATATGATCCAGACGGAGGTTGCCCCCGCATCCTGTAAGCCTATGGCTTTTTCTCCAAAATATCTGGCTCTGCCGAACCGGGCCTTTACTGTCTTTGTATATTCAACACCGTCCCTGGCTCCCTGCTCTGCCTTCCTAAGTCCCTCTTTCATCGTATCCCCGGCTTCTGCCGCTGCCTTTAGTCCATTTACCGCCGGCTCTAATGCATCCACCATGGTCTTGTCTCCGACCCTGGCGCGGCCTCTCTGTTTCAGCGCCTCTAACGCTTGGGAAAAGATCTCATAAAAATCAGTTATTCCGACTGCTTCATGATGCTCCCGCCTGGTCAGTCCGCTGAGAAATACCGTTCCGAACAGAACTCCCGACGCACCGCCCATGGTATCCAGCAGCGTAGTTCCCACGAACTGCAGCACATCCTCTGCAAAAACCGGTTCAAACCCGGGAAGCGCTTTTGCCACCTCGCAGAATCCGCGCTTCATGCCTGTTCCATGATCCCCATCTCCGATTTTTAAATCGATCTCCGTTAAATACGGCTCATTCTCTACAATTTTTTCTGCTACATAGAGCATCATGGATTTTAACTCTTCTCTATTTAAGGTATGGCTGTCCGTCTTCTGTCCTTCCACATTTTGGTTCTCCCGGCGCTGCACTGCCGGCTTCCCTTCAGCCTCTGCCGCATCCGGCCTCTTTGTACTGCCATAAAAGCTCTTTGTGCCTGTCCGGCCAGCTTCTGTTTTATGTACTACCTTTCCCTTCTTAAAAAGCGGAGAATCAGCCGGCTGGTCATAATACCTTCTGTATGCTCCATCCATTCTTAAAAAGGTCAGTGAAAAACCGCCCGCCCCCTGGGTCGGAAAGAGAGAATCCACATAGGAATCATAGACCTTTATTCCCTTTTCCTCTAATAGTTCAAGGCACTTTCTCATTAATGTGTAGGATTCCAGGACTGTAGTGGCCTTATACGGATTTAAAAATACGGCTATCTCCTCTCCTGGTTCCAGATTCATATCTTCCCAAAGCATCTGAACCATCCGCTCCATTACCTCATCCGCTGTGGAGAGAGCAGTTCGTTCTATTCCTTTCTCACCGTTAAAGCCCATACCATACTCCATTTCGCCGTCTGGAAGCTCGTAAGCCGGCTGTCCTGTCTCCAGAATATAGGCCGGTGAGGTTGTGACGCTGACCGTATAAATATTCTTGTTTGCCATACTGGCGATTTCATACACCTCTTCAAGGCTAAGACCTGCCTCAGAAGCGGCGGCGGCGATCTTCACTATCAGGGAGACGCCTGCGATTCCCCTGCGCTCTTCCCGCTGTGTTTTTTCTGCCGATGTGATGTCATCTGATACGTAAATCTGTCTCGTATGGATTCCCTCCATCTCTGCCAAACCTGCAACAAGCTCAAAATTCAGCACATCTCCGGCATGGTTTGTGGCAATACATAAAACGCCTTTTTCATTCGGAACATAACGGATTGCATTTAAAATTGATTTTGCCGTGGGAGCAGCAAAAACATTTCCCAGGGAGCATGCATCTGCCAGTCCTTCTCCCACGTATCCGATGGGCCACGGCTCGTTTCCTCCTCCTGCTCCGATGACGATTGAAACCTTATCCTTCTCATTTTTATTGAGAAGCACATGATATCCGTCCAGCTTGCAAAAACGATCCGGATAGCTTGCAATATAGCCTGCCAGCATCTCGTCTACTACCTGTTCCGGGTTATTAAGCAATCGGTTCATTTTCATGCTCCCTCCTATTTATTAACATGCTCCGTACTGATCTCTTCTGAAAATGCCCTGTAATGGGATAAATTTTCCTTCTCATGCTTTGTGGCCACCATCATATAAAGGCAATCCACCAAAACAAGCTGTGCCACATTTTCGCTGGATGGCTCGTAAAGCTTCCCCATCTTGTCCGAGGCGTAATCATAGGCGCTGAACAACACATAATCAGAATATTGAGCCAGCGGCGAATCCTTTACACTGGTAATTCCCACCACGGTAACTCCTCTGCGTTTGGCGCGCTTTACGCCCTCCACCACAGACTTGCTTTGCCCAAAATTGCTGACTGCGATTAAAAGATCCCCTTCTTTTAAAATAGAAGTAATATTCACAATCTCATGGGAATCACAAAAATCCACAATATAATAGCCAATACGGTACAATCTCGACACCAGAGCCTCCGTTGTGATCTTGGAGCGGCCTACTCCGATGGCCACGATCCGGTTTGCTCTGTCAATTAAATTTGCAACCGGCTCCAAAATGTCAAAATCCATCATATTCCAGGTGTCTTCCAATTCCCGGATGCTTTTTGAAAAAATTGTTTTGCTGACTTCGTAGGGTGATTTTCCTATCGCTTCACCGTTATATACCAGCCTGTCCTTTTCTTCCGGTTTTTCATTCACATTCTTTTCTTCCGTCACTGCCATTTTCAAACGGAATTCATTAAAATTCTTATATCCCAGAAGTTTTACGAAACGGCTGACCGATGCAGTGCTGACTCCGCTTTTTTCTGCAAAATCGCTGGCTTTAAGATAGATAATATCACTCTCTGACGATATTACATAATCGGCAATTCTGCGCATAGCTTCATTCATTTGGGGATAGCGGCTTTTAATCTCAATTAATACTGGTGATGACATATACATTTCCTCTTCTTTTGTAATATAAATGGATTCGATATTTAACCGCTTTATTATACCATGTTTCCGGCGGAATTTAACACACAGCTTTTCTGCGATGAACGCAGAACCTGTTCATTTCCGCCATACTTACAGTCCTCATTTTCGTTCTGAATTTTTGTTTTGTATTTTTGTTTCATATTTTTTTATTTCAAAAAATTAAGTTTCATAAAATTTAGTTTTAGTATAGATCGGAACAATCCTTTTGTCAATATTAAATTATATTTTCTATTTTTTGCTAAGTTTATTGTATACATTTACTCATTTCAAGCTATTTTCTCTTATCCTCCCTCTCTGTTTTCCCTACTTTTTTCTATTTGTTTAAAACTATTTCAGCACTTTAACAGACAGAAATCAAATAATAATATGCATTTACCTATCATTGGAGATTTAGTTAAGCAGGTGAGGACGCCGC
>NZ_KE992889.1:17339-17581 GCF_000466485.1 [Clostridium] symbiosum ATCC 14940
ATCTTCCCCTCCGCCCCAAGGCCAGGTTTTCGCTAGGACGAAAGACTCCGCCGGGGGGATCGCCCCGTCCGCTGGCCTGCGGCCGCTGACTGTCTCACGCGTTAAGTGCGAGGGCGGACCTTGTCGCGGCCACTAAGAGCTTCCGTGTACGGGAAGCACGATATGTTCAATGCGCCTTTATGAAAGAATCGCGGAAGGTTTGATATCAGCCTGCCTGAAACACGTAGTGGCCGCGACAAGGC
>NZ_KE992890.1 GCF_000466485.1 [Clostridium] symbiosum ATCC 14940
AAAGTGCTTGACTTTTTATTAGCAGGCTTTCTTATCACTTGCAGCCGGAAGAGTTACAGGCTGCATCACAATCTCAGAGATAAAATCCAGATCACAGATTTTGAGTACTGGCTTGCCATCGGAGCCGATATTCATCGAAAACTCTGCATCATACAGGCCAGGAGCCTTTACAACTTTGTTCATCAGGTCATAATCAGCGGAGCTTTTCGCTGGCCGGGTGCCTTTTGATCCATTTGTGTTGTCTTCAGCTACTAAATCAACGTTGAAATAGTAGTTCATTGTAACACCTGATTTAATCTCACCTGTTTTTTCTTCCACAATCTGATACTGCCCTGCATAAAGTAAAATAATTTGCTGTTTCATAATATAACCTCTCTTTCTTACTGGCACCGACATAAGAGCCGATGCGTATAATTTTGTGATATATCAACCCTGCAAGGAGGATTGCAATTGAATCGGCTCCCCTGAACTGCTATAATGTAATCAGCAACGAAAAATCATAGAAAGGAGAGGAGCCGTGAACAAGATATTAAATATCCTGTTCGGGCTGATGGAAATCGCAATAGGAGTTGCGATCCGCATAGCCGCTTGTTACTGCATGATGACTGCTATTTTACACATCATCAGTACTCGGTTTATATAATCAGCCTTGCTTTAGTCTGCCTGACGTCAGCTGGAACTTTGTCCGCTGTTATACGGACCCGATTCAAAAGCTGTCAGCACACCAAAAAGCAAAACCGCAGTAACCTTATAGGCGGTATAGGAGCCTTTTCAAGAGCCAGAAGTATCTGCGCTTCTTTAAAACGGCACTCTGAAATTAACTGAATTGCTTCATTTTCTATTGAAGTGCGCAAATCCAAACAAGCCTGTAATTCTTTAACTTCTTGCAGCAATATATCATATTTTTTCATATAACACCCCCAACGCTTCATTTTACCAAGAATGTATCTCAAAAGCTCAGCTGCAGCCAAACATCCGGACTCGATTTTGAGATACAAATCCGAACGATTACCGCGGCCGGAAGTAATGCGGGGACTTCACCCCCACGCCCCCGACCAGGGACCAGCCCCTGGACCCGGATTGAACCCCAAGCCCCTAAAGGGGCCGCGCTCGCCGTTTGGCAGAAGGGGCAATCCATTGTCTTGCCCCTTACCGGGGCAGCTTATGGGGGATTGTGTAAATCAAGGGGCTTTCGCGGCATATCCTCGCTGCGCTTCGGTATTCCACGTTCCCCTTGACTTACGCCAAGGTTCTCGCAAACGCCGGGGGATTGGCAAAATAGAAGGAGAAAAACCCAACCCCTCAAGCGGCGAGCGCGGCCCCCTCTGCGGCTGGACGCCCGTATCCAGTCACAGAAGCCGCCAGTAACAAAAAATGGATAGATACTCGATAAAAAGCGCAATCAGCATCAAAACCATACAAAACCGCTTTATTTCATAGTAAACTTCACAGCCAGAGAACCGCCGGAGCAGCTTCATGGTAAAATACCAAAGGGACAGGCAACCAGCTGCACATAACAATATCGACATAATGATTCCTCCCGTTAGATTGAATGGCTCTCCCAAACCTGCTATAATAGAATCACCACAAAACAAAATAGAAAGGGGGGAGAGCCATGGACAAGATATGGAATATCTTGTTTTGGCTAATTGAACTGGTACTCGGCGTATCAGGTATTTTAGCCATTTGTTACTGCATGATGCCGCTTGTACTACGCGCCATCGGTATATAATTATCAGCTCTGTTGGTGTGATTCTGACATCGGCCCGGATGCAACCCGCTATTATACGGATTACGTCTAAATGGCTGCCAGCACACCAGAAAATAGCTACAGTAACCTCTATTTATCAAGAAATGCGCTGCATTCACCGGAAAGTTCATAGAGCATTCGGTGTACATTCACTGCATTGCGGTGTATACTCTTCAATTCTGCAAAAGACTGTTGTAATTCCTTATACCGGGCTTCAAGCCTGTCATAGTCCTTCTGGAGCATCTCAAGGCGTATCAGCCGCTTATTCTCACTGTGCCTTGCATCAAGGATCACATTTTCAAATTTCTCGTTAAAGCCATCTCCACAATAATTATCAATGTACTTGTATAAGTCCTCTGTCAGGCGGATGGACTTAGAAACGTTCTTCGGCTGCTTATACATTGACGCCTCCTAATGCCTCGGCAAATGCCGGAGAAGACATTAAATCGCCATAAGCGCAACCAGCATATCGATAAACTGAATGCATCATAGCAGATGAAGAAGAACGATACCAAACAGCACGTTTAACATCACCATTATGATTTAAGTTAGGTATTAAAACATTTTCCAAAATATAATACAACTGACATGTTACGATTCCACCGACAATAGTAGGCCGAATTTCCATGATACAGTCAAAACCCTCGATTGCTATGTAGGATAAATAGATTACATCTTTTCCGACATATTCAAACTGCCAATGGATAGGCTTACCAATGCCCCATGAATACTTAATAATTTGCTTTACGTTTGCTTTTGTTACAAATCCCCTTGCCATGCTTTCCTCCCATCTATGACTGGTATAAGAGCCAATCACACACCGTTTTACATTGAGACATTAAAGATTTACAATAGAGGTGACAGTATGGTAAAATGTTATATTAATAACTGAGTCTACTTGTCTATCTCTTAGTTAAATTATACTACTAAAAAGATGAGTGGTCAAGAATAATAATCATAAATATGGGAGGATATTTGATGAACTTTATCACTATAATACTTAAAGAAATGGAAAAACAGAAAATATCAGCCTATAAACTCTGTAAAGACTTAGGAATGAGCCAACAAACATTTAGTAATTGGAAAGATGGAAAGATGCCAGCGCTGGATAAAGCTATAGCAATAGTCATATATTTAGGATTATCAGCAGATGAGATCTTCAACATAAAAACGCAAGAATTAACCACAGAGGAAAAAGCACTTATTAAAGCATACCGTAAGGCTAATCCGGCTATGCAGGAGGCAGCACGTAAGCTGTTAGATGTAAGTGAGACGGAACAGGAAAGATCATCAGCTTCCAGAACTGGTTAAAAAAAATGGTAAATGATAGAAATATTTGCCAGATATTAGATACCTATTTCAAAACGTTGGCCGTTACCCAACATCCAGCCAGCTACTTGAGATATAAAAATGATTAAAAACGATGAAAGAAAAGGATAAAAGGCAATGAAAGAAACAGAAGGCCAAAAAGCCTGGAATGAATATTGGAGACAGGAAAACCCAAAAATCCATAAGAAACATAACATAATGCCAATATTTATTATAATTGCAATAATTATTTCTATTATTTCATTGTTTATGACTGGAAAATTAAAACTCCCGAGTGATGGTAACTTAGATATTGAAACCGGCCGCAGCTAGGCATCCGGCCGGCTATTTGAGATACATTAAATTTAATAGACATAGCCGAAAGATAGAAGTATAATAAAAGTGCTGTTGTTCCTTCCACAGTAGGAAGGAGGTGACACATTTGAATTACATAGCAGACTTTTTAATTTCGGTTATGGCAAGTATAATTGGCTTTTATATTTGCAAATGGCTAAACCGAAATAAAGACAACAGTTAGCCAAAAGAAGCCCTAAGGAATCGCACTCCTTAGGGCTTCGCTTTTGTGACACATTTTTATAGCAAACTTTTTGGCTATCTTGATCTTATATCATATAAACAAATTTGTCAAGAATAATTGTATCTCATAATTTCTGCAGCCGCCAGCTCCGGCTCTCAAAAATGAGATACAAAAATCATGCGTAGTGATGTAGACTCTTAATCTATTTGTCCAGGGTTCGAGTCCCTGAAGGCGCACTGATAAGTACTGATTTTGCAGACTGAGAGCTGTGGGGTCGGTGCTTTTTTTTGCGTGAGAAAGGCCCCGGGGGTTCCGGAGCCTTATTTTGTATCTCAATTTTTTATGCAGCGGTTCCCGGCCGGAGACGAATGCGGCGAAGCGTGAGATACATTAAATTTAATAGACATAACAGAAAGATAAAAGTATAATAAAATTGCTGTCGGCACTCCCAGCAGAAGGGAGGTGTTAACATGCAAGATTTAATAACCTTTTTAGTTTCGATCGCGGCAAGTGTAGCTGGCTACTACATATGCAAATGGCTAGACCGAAATAAGCACGACAGTTAGCCAAAAAAGAACCCTCAGGACTGGCCTCCTGGGGGTTCACTTGTGTTAACATGCATTTAATAACCTTCTAGCTATGATCATATTATACCAAACGAAAAAAAATGTCAAGGGAAACTGCATCTCAAAATTTATGCAGCCACCGGAGCTGGCATCCACGAATGAGACTGAAGGCGCGTTGATAAGTACTGATTTTGCAGACTGAGAGCTGTGGGGGCAGTGCTTTTTTTGCAGTAGTTTTGAGGACACTTTGACTGGATTAATTTACAATATAAAATAAATTCCTCAGCCGTTGGAGATAAATTAATGTGTATCCATATCACAGCAATTTTAATATATTTTAATTTCCAGTACGAATCGAAGATGATATAATGACCGCATAGCGTGCATTATACCGCACAGAAACCGTAAACAGTTTCTGCGTTTACCGCAGTAATCCGGGCTGATTTCCGTCGGAGACTCGTGTGAACGCAGGGAACATGGTATAATAAACCGATAGGGTGATAAAACGGCCTTTTTTACATAAGTGAATACGGATGGATGTATTCAGGAAAGGAATTACATGAAAATAAAACCAGGTGACAGCCGTGAATTGAGCAAATCTTCAGAGACTGAGACTGAGGTTTCAACGGGGACAATCCTGATTGATCAGGATTATCATATTATCTACTACAATGAATATGCTAAAAAAATTCTGTCTGCGGGTGATGATGCAATTGAGCATCGCTCGGTCAGGCATTTTCTTGGACAGACGTTTACACTTCCGGAGGAACCGGACAGCGAAAAATCGTTTTATTATGAAATACAGGGACGGCAAATCCTTGTCACTGTAACCAGATGGGGAGGCGGGGAGGAAAAAGACGTGCCTGCCTATCTGATACTGCTTCTGCTTGAGCCAAAGCTGGCACAGAATGAATTGGAAGAGTATGCAAAAAAACAAGTGCTACAGGATCTGCAGGAGATCATAGAGGCATCCTTTGACGGTATTTTAGTTACAGATGCGGCGGGTAACGTGGAGCTGGTTAACCAGGGATATGTGCATAATACCGGCATTACGCGAAAAGAGCTTCTGGGAAGAAATATACTCAAGCTGGTCAATCCCGTATGGATGAAACAGTCGGTAGTGGGTATGGTACAGGAGAAGAAGGAGACCATATCGCTCAGACACATGACCAGGAATGGAAAATCCATTATTGTGACGGGTACCCCCATCTTTGATGAACAGAAAAATATAAAAAAGATTGTTGTAAATTCCCGGGATATATCAGAGCTTTATGCCCTCAGTGAAAAGCTGGAGTCAGCAAAAAAGATGGAAGAAATCTATATGCAGCGACTGAAGCTGCAGGAGGAACGAGGGGAGACCCCGGATGACGTCGTCATCGTCAATCCGGAAATGCAGCAGGTCTTCCGTCTTGCAAAAAAACTGGGGAATTTTAATACAAACGTTCTTCTTACCGGGGAGTCCGGCGTAGGAAAGGACGAGGTGGCTAAATTCATTCACAAAAACGGTCTTCGGGCCTCCAAACCGTATGTCGCAGTCAACTGCGGCGCCGTACCGGAAAACCTGTTGGAGTCTGAGTTGTTTGGTTATGAGAACGGCGCATTTACGGGTGCCTTGAAATGCGGAAAAAAGGGATTATTCGAACAGGCGGAGGGAGGCGTACTATTTTTGGATGAGGTGGCTGAAATTCCGCAAAGTCTTCAGGTTAAGCTGCTGAGGGCGCTGGAAAACCGCGAGATTATGCGTCTGGGGGGAACAAAGCTGATACCATTGAATGTAAGAATTATTGCCGCGACCAATCAGGATCTGCCTGCCATGGTGAAAAACGGGAGTTTCCGCGAAGATCTCTACTACCGTCTCAATGTGGTAAATATCCGCATCCCGTCACTTCGGGAACGAAAGGATGAGATACCGCTTTTATGTCTGAAATTCGTCCACTATTATAACAGACAGTATGGTGAAAACAAAAAAATGACTTATCCGGTTATCAGGGAATTTGAGAAATACTCCTGGCCCGGCAATATACGGGAACTTAAAAATGTAATTGAGAACATGTTTGTGCTGTCGGACGGAGAATATCTGAATGTCAGGGATATCCCCTGGATTGGGCGGAAACAGAAGCTTGGTAATCAATATGAAGGAAGAACTCTGGAGGAGGCGGTGGAAGAGGTAGAAAGGGAGCTTCTCAGGGAGGCAAAAGAAAAGTTTCATACTACCCGTCAGATTGCAGAACATTTAAAGGTGAATCAATCCACCGTGGTCCGTAAGCTCAAAAAATATCAATTATAAAATGGATATAACCAGCGTTATCGATACCATTGGCTCTAATCAGGCAGCGCAGCAAATTTTGCGCCGTTCTTATTGGAGCCCAATTTATTTATATGCCGTCCGGCATCTTTATGCAAATATGCATCAAAGATGCAGAACGGCATCATTTTTTTGCTTTATTCAGGCATAAAAACAGCTTTATAACGGGTTAAATTATAAAATCAACGCATTTATAAACGATAAAAATTACAATAAATCTTAATTTAAATATTTTTTAATCAGAAATAGATACTTTCAGGATAGAAATGAATTGTCTGGCACGGAAGTTGCTTTTAATAAATCCAAAAAGGGAAAGGAGTTTACGGTATGACATCAAAAGAAATGCTGAATCAGCTTTTAGACCAGCATTATCAAAATGCAATAGAAGCGAAGCAGCAGGGAAAGCTTGTGGCCTGGGCAACATCCATATCACCGCAGGAGCTTTTAGAAACCATGGACATAGCTGTGGTCTATCCGGAAAATCATGCAGCAGCAATCGGGGCAAGAAAGTGTGCGCTTGAACTGCTCGAACACTCAGAATCCAATGGGTACTCGACAGATATTTGTTCCTACGCCCGGGTGAACCTGGGATATATGGAGGTTCTGGAAAGCCCGGCCGGCAATATACCGCTTCCGGATCTGATCTTCTGCTGCAATAATATTTGCAATACTGTGTTGAAATGGTATGAAAATATAGCCAAAGAACTGAATATTCCCATGATTTTAATTGATCTTCCGTTCAACCATGAGTATGAAGTGACAGAACAAAATGTCCGTTACATCAGAGGCCAGCTCTCTGATGCAATCAAACAGCTGGAAAAGCTGACAAAAAGGTCCTTCGATTACGAAAAATTTCATGAAATTATGAAGATTTCTTCCGAGACAGCCGGGTGGTGGAAAAAAGCTTCGCTGATGGCCCGGGCCAAACCGTCTCCTTTAAATGGGTTTGACCTCTTTAACTATATGGCGGTGATTGTCTGCATGCGGGGGCGTAAAGAGGGGCTGGAGCTTTTTAAACTGTGGGTCAGAGAGCTGGAGGAACGAAAAGCTGCCGGATTGGGGCCGTGGAAGGATCAGGAGGAGAAGATTAGAATCCTTTGGGATGGCATCGCCTGCTGGCCGTATCTGTCCGCCACATATAAAACACTTAAAAAGTATGGCATTAATCTAGTGGCTTCCACCTATCCGGACTCATGGACAATTCTGTATGAAGCAGGTGATTTGGACGGGATGGCGAGGGCATACAGTTCTAATTATGTCAACCGGAACCTGGACTACGGAGTAGATAATCTGTCGGATCTGGTGAAAGAGTTTTCAGTTGACGGCCTGATTTTTCATTCAAACCGAAGCTGCAAGCTGATGGATTTCAGGCAGTACGAAGTGATACGCCGGGTAGTGGAGCGGACTAATGCCACGTCGGTTATCTTTGATGGAGATCAGACCGATCCGAGGGCGTTTTCGCTTGCTCAGTTTGAAACGAGGATACAGTCTCTGGCTGAGACAGTGGAGGAGAAAAGAAAGGCAGGTGCGTGAAATGGATAAGCCCCAACAGGAAATTGGATTTTTGTGCCGGGCAGCCGATCATCCGCGGGAAACCGTCTTAAGAGCGATGGAAAAGACAGGGAAGAGGGCAGTGGGATGTTTTCCGCTCTACACGCCGGATGAGCTGGTGGATGCAGCCGGATTTTTGCCGGTTGGAATGTGGGGCGGTCCGGGAGTGTCACCCCGGTCGGGACAATATCTCCAGCCGTTTTGCTGCTCCGTAATGAGAGCAAACATGTCCCAGGCGCTGGACGGAGTTTATGATATGCTGTCGGGCGTGCTGATTCCCACATTCTGTGACACACTGAAATGTGTTGCCGAGAACTGGAAGGCAGGAATCCCCAATATTCCTGTTTTCCCTATGGTTTATCCTCAGAATGTTGGGAGCGCCGCTGCTGCTGCGTATCTGGAGGATGAGTTTATAAGAATAAAAGAGAAGCTGGAGCAGTTGGCGGGCCGAGGTATCACGGAGGAATCCCTGGTGGAGAGCTTTGACCGGTTTGAGAGATGCCGTTCGGTCATGAGAGAATTCACCGGTCTGGCCGCATCCCATCCGGATTTGATCAGTGCAAAGACAAGACATAAGATATTGAAATCATATTATTTTATGGACAAACCGGAATATACCGAAATTCTGAATGGTATTAATGAAGAACTGAAAAAGAGGAAAGGGAGCCGGGATTCGAATCCGGTACGGGTTGTGGTGACCGGGCTGATGCTGGAGCCGGATGCGCTGTTAAATATGCTGGATGCCAACCGGCTCTGTATAGCAGCGGACGATTTGGCACAGGAATCCAGAATTTTCCGTGTACAGGGAAGCAGAGAGGGAACTGTATTGCAGAGGATGGCCAGGAGGTTCTTAGACCAGAGGGGAGATCCGTTTCTCTGCGAACAGGGAAAGAGCAGGGGGAAACACCTGATTGAAATGGTGCGCCAGACTGGGGCAGCCGGCGTTTTGATTGTCATGATGAAATTCTGTGAACCGGAGGAATTTGATTTTCCTGTTTACAGGAAAGAGCTGGATCAGGCGGGAATTCCATACCTTTATATAGAATTGGAGCAGTCGATGAGTCAGGCGGAAAGTATTAGTACCAGAATGGAAGGATTTGTGGAGGTATTACGCAATACAAATGCATCTTTAGGTAACGGTTCAGACAGGTCTGCGCATTTGCTGCGCTGACCGTGCGAAAATGTAGTGGAAGCAAGCATCCGGCTCATCGCACAGCAATTTTATCAGCCGGATGCCGTAACAGTTCATGCTGTCTGAACTGTTACATCTTCCGGCAGATCAGGGGAGGTTTAAATGAAGATTAAAAATGTGGCCGTACTCGGATGCGGCACAATGGGGAACCAGATTGCCATACAAAGCGCTCTGTGCGGATATCGGGTTACAAATTATGATTTGAATCAGGATATGATTAGAAAAGCAGAGACATTTACAAGGGACTGGTTCACTTCCAGGATAAAAAAAGGAAAGATGGACAAGGAGGAAGCGGTCAAAGCGCAGGGGCGCCTTGTATTTACCGACAGCCTGGAAAAAACGGCTGCGGGTACAGATCTTGTGATAGAGGCTGTTCCTGATATTCTGGCCGTTAAAAGACAAGTTTTGAGCGAGACAGACCAATACACACCGGAGCATACCATTTACGCGAGTAACAGTTCCTATATTGTAAGCTCCCTGTTTGCAGATTCGGTTAAAAGACCGGAAAAGGTGGCCAATTTTCATTTTTTCAATCCGGCCCTTGTGATGCAGCTTGTGGAGATTGTACGGGGGCCTCATGTATCGGATGAGACGGTTGATACGCTGATGGAATTTGCCGCCTCCATTAATAAAACACCGGTTTTGGTGAAAAAAGAAATCTACGGATTTGTGGTAAACAGGATATTCAGCGCGATCACTAAGGAGGCCTGCTATCTGCTGGATCAGGATGTAGCATCGGCGGAGGATATAGATACGGCTGTAAAAAAAGGTCTGAACCACCCGCTTGGCCCCCTGGAGCTTCTGGATATGACAGGAATTGATCTCGAATATCACGTACTGATGGAACATTACCGGATGACGGGTGAGCTTGCCGATAAGCCGTCGGCGGCCATTGTGGAGCATTTTGCAATAGGAGAATACGGCAGGAAAACCGGGAAAGGTTTTTACCGGTATGAAGATGGCAGCAGACGTTTGTGAAGGGAGGGTTATTGTAGATGGGAAGTTTTGTCAGGCTTGCGGTAAAGGAACGGATTGCGTATTTGTCACTCGAGCGTCCCAAGGCGTATAACGCGCTGTCAAGACAGGTGGTGGATGAACTGGATGAAGCGCTAGAGGAGATTGCTTCATGCGGGAGTATCAGTGTATTGGTAATCAGGAGCCGGAAAAACTTTGCGTCAGGAGCGGACATACGGGAAATGGCGGATTTAACGCAGGCGGAAGCGGAAAAGTTTTCATTCAGCCCTACATTTGACAAACTGGCTGAAATCCCGATTCCCACGGTAGCGGCGATCGAGGGTTACGCCCTGGGCGGAGGACTGGAGCTGGCACTGGCCTGTGACTTGCGGATTGCCAGTGAAGATGCAGTGCTTGGTTTACCTGAAATTACACTTGGCATTATGCCGGGAGCCGGAGGCACGGTCCGCCTGCCGAGGATTATCGGGGAGGCTAAAGCAAAAGAACTGATTTATATGGGCGAAAAAATCACTGCCAGGGAAGCCGGCAATATTGGTCTTGTGAACAGCGTTGTAAGTCCGGATAGCTTTGAGGAAGCTGTGGAAACTCTGGCCGGGAAGTTGAGCGCCGGTTCCGGTTCCGCCCTGCGTGCGGCTAAAAGATCAATCGATGGCAGCCTGCAGGAGCCGGATCGCAGAAGAGCTTCGGGAAATGAGCGACAAAATTGGTCCGCCCTGTTTGGCACATATGATCAAAAGGAGGGGATGCACGCATTTATCGAAAAGAGGAGACCGGAGTTTGAAGCCGGAAAAAGTGAAGGGAGCTGAGGAAATGAGAAGCGTAGTAATTACAGCGGCATGCAGGACGCCTATAGGTGCGTTCGGAGGAGCTTTTAAGAATCTGGGAGCACTGGATCTGACAATACCTGTGATGCAGGAACTGATTAAAAGGAGCCGTCTGGATGCAGGGCGGATTGATGATGTAATCTGGGGATGCAACTACCAGAAAACATACAGGGAGAATAATCTGGCGAGGGTAGCTGCAGTGAAAGCCGGACTTCCGGTTACAGTACCGGGGATCACGGTTCACAGAAACTGTACCTCCTCGGTGTCATCGGTACAGTTGGGATTTTACCAGATCCTGGCCGGAGAAGCAGACTTTATTCTGGCCGGAGGCACCGAAGTGATGAGTAACGCCCCGCACACAGTGGAAGGAGTCCGCTGGGAGAAAAAACTGGGGAATTTTGAAATTCGGGATTCCATGTGGGATTCGCTCACGAATCTTGGCATTGGGCCGGCCATGGGAATTACGGCAGAAAATCTTGCCGAGCGGTATCAGATAAGCCGAAAAGAGCAGGATGAGCTGGCGCTGCTCAGCCAGCAAAGAGCGTGCAGGGCAGTGGATGAGGGGAAATTTAAGGAGGAGACGGTTCCGATTGAGGTGAAGAGCAGGAAAAAAACGGTGCTGGTGGAACGGGATGAGTATCCCAGAAAGGATGCTTCCCTAGAGGCACTGTCTAAGCTTTCCGCTTCCTTCAAAGAGGATGGAACCGTGACGGCCGGCAACGCCTCCGGGATGAATGATGCCTCCTCCGGCGTGATTCTGGCGTCGGAAGAAAAGGCCAGAGAACTTGGCCTTCCCATTTTGGCCCGTATCATCTCAACGGCAACGGTGGGGGTCGAGCCGGATATAATGGGAATCGGTCCTGTGGAGGCTGTCAATAAGGCGCTTAAAAAAGCAGGACTGAGATTGGAAGACATGGAGCGGGTCGAGATTAACGAAGCATTTGCCGCCCAGTATCTGGCCTGTGAAAAGGCATTAAACCTGAACCGTGAAATTACGAATGTAAACGGCAGCGGAATATCGCTGGGACATCCTGTGGGAGCCACAGGCACACGTATCATCACATCTATGATTTATGAGCTTTTGCGTGAACGGAAGCGTTACGGGCTTGCGGCCATCTGTGCCGGGGGAGGTATGGGAACGGCAATGGTTCTCGAAGCATTGCAAAAAGAAGATCAGGAGGAGCGGTCTCATGTATAAATTGAGCGAGCTTAAACGCCGTTATCAGGAAAAGCTTGTGACGGCAGAGGAGGCGGTGCAAAACGTACGATCGGGGGATCGTGTGCATTACGGGCTTTTTGGGGGGATCGTAAGGGAACTGGATCAGGCGCTTGCGCTGAGGGCCGGAGAGCTTTCCGATGTCACAGTCTATGCCACCATATGGGGAAACGGATATATTCCCGCTATTATACAGGCAGATCCTGGGGCAGAACATTTTCATTACTGCAACACTCATTTCAGTACGCTTGACAGAAAATTAAATAAAGAGGGGGTATGCTGGTTTGTACCCGTGCAGTTCAGGGAAAATCCAAAGCTGTACGCGGAAAATGTAGACGGCGGGATCGATGTGGCGATGTTCCAGACGGCTCCCATGGATGCATACGGAAATTTTAATTTTGGTCCGCAGATTGCGGAATATTGGGGAATCTTAGAAAAAGCGAAAACCGTAATCGTGGAAGTAAATGAGAAGATGCCGATAAACCACGGCATGCAGAATGTTATTAACCTGAGTCAGATTGATTATGTTGTCGAAGGAAAAGGCTATCCGCTGAATTATTTGGAATCAAAGCCGGCAACGGAGGAAGAACTTAAAATTGCGGAACACATCGTTCCCCACATCAAAAGCGGAAGCACGCTGCAGCTTGGGATAGGAGGAATTCCCAATACGATAGGAGCCATGCTGGCCGATTCCAAGGTGGATGATTTAAGCGTCCATACGGAGATGTTTGTGGAAGCATACCTGAAGCTTTACAAGGCGGGTAAAATATCCGGCAGCAAAAACATTGATAAAGGAAAGATGGTTTATACCTTTGCCAGCGGCAGCAAGGAATTATTTGACTTTATCGACAATAACCCGATTACATGCGCCGCGCCGGTTGACTATGTCAATGATATAGGAGTTATCGGAAGTATCAATCAGATGGTATCTATTAACAGCTGTCTGCAGGTAGATCTGTTTGGCCAGGTGAATTCCGAGTCATCCGGCTGGCAGCATATCGGAGGCACGGGGGGACAGCTTGATTATGTGCTGGGAGCCTTTCAGTCAAAGGGCGGGCAGAGCTTTTTATGTACGCCGTCGGTACGGACCGGAAAAGACGGAAGGAGAGAATCGCTGATTAGGGCGAGGCTTCCGGAGGGGAGTATCGTGTCAGTGCCGAGAAGTGCGGTTCACTATGTGGTGACAGAGTATGGGGCAGTTAATCTGAAGGGAAAAACGACTTATGAGAGGGCAGAGCTTTTGATATCAATTGCCCATCCGGATTTCCGGGATGAACTGAGGGAAGAGGCAAAACGTATGGGTATCTGGAGAACAAGCAGCAGGGTTCTGGCATAATAACGTTACTGTATTCAAATGATAAATTTAAGGGGGTATAAGATATGACAGTTTACACTGTTTTAACAGATTTTGCATTAGCATCCTTTTTAATACTGGTTGGACAGCTCCTTCGCGCAAAGGTACCGCTTATCCAGAAATATTTTATTCCATCCAGCCTGATGGCCGGTTTTCTGGGGCTTTTCGCTGGCAGGGAATTTTTGAACATTTTGCCGTTCTCCGATTCTATGGGGTCTTATACCAGTGTGCTGATGATTATAATATTTGCAGCAATCGGTATTAACGGATTTAAGATCAATAAGGGCGTCCTGAAAAGGGAAGCGGAGCGTGTGGTCGGATATGGCCTGTATAAGGGGGCACAGAGCGCTTTGCAGTGGTGGCTTCCCGCACTGGTGGGAGTGCTGGTCATCTCCAAAATATGGCCGGATATTAATTATGGCTTTGGGCTTCTCCTGGCAGCCGGGTTTTTGGGAGGACACGGCACCGCAGCAGCAGTTGGAACGACAATGGCGGAGCTGGGCTTTGCCGATGCCCCGGATCTGGCTATGACCTCGGCAACGGTAGGCATCCTGGCGGGTGTGTTCGGCGGGCTGATCTTTATCAAATGGGCCACGGCCAAGGGATATACTCAGTACATAAAGAACTTTGCTTACCTGAGTGGCGACTTAAAGACTGGTATGGTCAGCAGGGAAAACCAGGAGGAGATGGGAAGGGATACGGTTTCCTCAATTGCCCTGGATCCCCTGTGCTGGCATTTGAGTATTCTGATGGTTCCCACAGGACTCGGCTATCTTTGCAGCAAGCTGGTAAAAAGCTATTTTGCCGTCAATATTCCCAATTATGCCTGTGCGTTTATTCTGGCACTGCTCTTCTTCTGTGTGGCAGGCGGTCGTACGGACAGAGGAGTCTACCGTTATATTGATAAGCGGGTGAATACGCGCATCAGTGGAACATGTACCGACTATCTGGTGTTTTTCGGAGTAGCGAGTATCAAGATACCGATTATTGTAAAATACGCAGGCCCTCTTTTCGTTCTGATGATTTTGGGCATTTTCATTGTCTGGTTTATACTTCGTATCCTGGGACCGGCCATGAACCGCGACAGCTGGTTTGAACGTTCTATATTCGTATACGGCTATGCAACCGGCGTATTCGCCATTGGCTTTTTACTCCTTCGCATTGTAGATCCGGAAAATGAGTCTAAGACGCTGAACGATACCGCATTTACAACACCATTTCTTACACCGGTGGAAACCTTTGTATGGGCGGCCGGTCCGGCAATGCTGATGGGGGGTCAGCACTGGCTGTTCATAGGGATATTTGCAGCAATGTTCTTTGGCCTTATTATTGCCGCAATGGTAATGAAATGGTGGTATATAAAAATTCCGCTGTCGGAAAGAAAGGCGATTGTTAATTACAGCGGGGAAGAGGAGGAACAGCTATGAGAATCGATACGCATCCAATCATCGGCCGGATAGAAAAGGGGAGGATGGTCGAATTTGAACTTGACGGCATGAAAATGAACGGTTATGAGGGGGAACCTATTGCAATGGCGCTTAAGGCGGCCGGAATCCAAATCCATCGGTACACATCCAAACAGCATGAACCGCGAGGGATTTTCTGTGCAATTGGAAGGTGTACGGACTGTGTAATGATTGTAGATGGAAAGCCGAATATCCGCACCTGTGTGACTCCGCTGAAAGAAGGAATGAAGGTGCAGACACAGTACGGCGTCTCGGCAAAACCGGAGGAGTGAGGACATGAAGAGATATGAATTAATAATAGTTGGGGCCGGACCGGCCGGCCTCTCTGCCGCGATAGAGGCGGCAAAGAGGAACATGCAGGTGGTCGTATTTGATGAAAATTCCCGCCCGGGAGGCCAGTTGTTTAAACAGATCCATAAGTTTTTCGGTTCAAAAGAACATAAAGCAAAAACAAGGGGATTTATCATAGGGGAGGAACTGCTTGTACAGGCAAAAGAGCTGGGGGTCGAGGTGATTTTAAATGCCACAGTAATCGGCCTTTATCGTGAAAAGGAAGTCTGCGTCATGCAGGATGGGCAGCTCGTACATTATAAGGGAGACAATATTATCGTTGCTGCGGGAGCCGCGGAGAATATGGTGACATTTCGCGGCTGGACGCTGCCGGGCGTAATCGGAGCCGGAGCGGCCCAAACGATGATGAACCTTCATGGAGTAAAACCTGGAGAACGCATTCTTATGGTGGGATCCGGTAATGTCGGCCTGGTAGTCAGTTTCCAGCTGCTTCAGGCCGGCTGTAAGGTAGTGGGAGTGATAGATGCGGCCAAACGAATCGGAGGATACGGCGTCCATGCGGCCAAACTGACCCGGACGGGAGTACCGTTCTATCTTTCCCACACGATTGTGGAGGCAGAGGGCGGCGATCACGTGACTGGCGCCGTTATAGCGGAGGTGGATGACAAGTGGCAGACGGTTCCGGGAACCCAAAAGCATCTGGAGGCAGATACGATTTGTATCGCAGTCGGCCTGTCGCCTATGTCCCAGCTTGTGCGGATGGCAGGATGTGAAACAGCCGACGATCCGAGAAAAGGCGGCCTGGTTCCGGTTTGTAATGAATACGGGGAGACTTCCATCCCGGGAATCTTTGCCGCCGGAGACGTGGCCGGAATTGAAGAGGCCAGTTCGGCAATGATACAGGGCAGAATCGCCGGCCTGGCGGCGGCTGAGAGAAGCGGTTATCTGGAAGAAGATGAGATGAGCGCATTGTTTCTGGAAGCCAACAGTTCCCTCAGCCGGCTTCGACAGGGCATGTTCAGCCATGCAAATAAGGGCAGGACAGATTTAACAGAGACGGATGAGGGATACCGGCTTTCGGCCAGCCTTCTGTCGAGGGGGTATGTGGAGGACTCTGAGATTCAGGAATTCCCCTGCGCTGTTTCCCACACGCCGGGAGTGCATCCGGTCATTGAATGCACTCAGAATATCCCGTGTAATCCGTGCCAGGATGCCTGCCGTTTCGGTTGTATCAGGGTAGGGGAGACAATCACGTCCCTGCCGCAGATAAGGGAGGATGCAAAATGTGTGGGATGCGGAATGTGTGTTGCAAATTGTTCCGGGCAGGCAATTTTCCTGGTAGATGAGGACTATGATGAGAGCCATGCAAGTATAACGATACCCTATGAATTTCTTCCTCTTCCAGAAAAAGGGGCGGCAGGAACCGCGCTCAGCCGGAGCGGGGACAGGCTCTGCCGGGCTGTGGTATCGGATGTCAGGAGCGTAAAAGCAATGGATCACACGAATCTGGTTACCATGCTGGTACCGAAGGAATTTGCAGGATCGGCGCGGTTTATCGAATTTGAGGAGGGATAACGGAATGGAAACAATTATGGACCGTTCAATTGATATCGGGAAACTGATTCCCCAGCCGGACGACGATGTGATTGTCTGCCGTTGTGAGGAAGTTACAAAAGGGGAGATCCGTCAGGCTGTTCATGATGGAATGCGCACATTGAATGAAATCAGAAGGTATCTGCGCACAGGGATGGGACTATGCCAGGGGCAGACCTGCGGAAAGCTGGTTCAGTCTATCGTAGCCAGGGAATTAGGGGTAAAACCGTCCGATCTCCAAATGAATACGGCAAGGAGCCCTGTCAGGCCCACGGAAATGGGAGTATATGGCAATGAGATTATAGAACAGGAGGGAAAAGATGAAGCATAATGCACAAGTGGTAATAGTCGGAAGCGGCCTGGTCGGCTGCTCAGCGGCCTATTATCTCTGTAAACATGGCATTCAGCCGATTGTTCTTGAGAAAAAGGAAATCGGACACGGCGGTTCCAGCAGAAATGCGGGGGGAGTCCGGCAGTCTGCAAGAGATCCCAGGGAACTTCCGATGGCGATGTATGCAGTCGAAAATATTTGGCCGGGACTCAGCGAAGAACTGGGAATTGACATTGAATACAGGCAGAAGGGGAATCTCCGGCTTGCGAAGACATCTGAGCATATGACGATTCTGGAAAAAACGGCTCTAAAATGCCAGTCCCTTGGTCTTGCCATGACCATGCTGTCGGGGGAGGAGACGAGAAAAAAGAATCCATTTATCTCCGATGAAGTGATTGGTTCCAGCTGGTGTCCGACGGACGGGCATGCCAATCCGCTTCTGACGACTCTCGGATTTTATAAAAAAGCCCGGGAAATGGGGGCCAGATTTATCACGGGAGAAGAAGTCGTTTCGCTCAGGAAAGAGAGAGGAAGAATCTCAGGCGTAGTCACAAAATGTAATGTATACGGAGCGGAACAGGTAATTGTCGCAAGCGGGTTTGAGAGCCGGGCGATTCTCAATACGGTTGGAATTGATATTCCCATGCGTAAAAAGCTGTTGGAGAGCCTGGTGACGGAGGAGATGCCGTATATGTTTGACGAAATGCTTGGTGTGGCGACCTCAGATTTTTACGGGCATCAGACGAAGCATGGCTCCTTTGTCTTCGGCGGGGACGCAGGATTTGGAAATTATTATGATTTCCAGAAGGAGACGATGTCCACCAGCCTGTCGCCGTCCGTGATTTGCCGTGGAGTTCTGCGGTATTTCCCGATGCTCTCGGAAATGAAGGTGGTACGTGCCTGGGCCGGATGGAAGGATGAAAGCGCCGATGGGATTCCGGTTATCGGTCCGATTGGGGAAGTGCCGGGACTTTACGCTGCCTGTGGTTTTTCGGGACATGGTTTCGGCATTGCCCCGGCAGCCGGAATGGAGCTTGCGAACCTGATTGCCGGCGGAAAAAGCGTGCTGGATCTAAGAGAGTTGAGATATAACCGTTTTCTCCCGAAAAAATAGGATGGAGGTACACAATGAAAGCATTTACATTCAATATGCCTGCTAAAATCTATTTTGGGGCAGGGGTAAGCAAAGATTTATCGGAGCTTACGCGCCGGTTTAACGCGGACAAGGTTATGCTGGTTACGGATCGGGTGATCGGAAATACAAAAGGTTTTGCCGCCATCGCGGAAGGCCTTGAGAAAAATGGAATACAAGCCATTGTCTACGATGACACGTCACCGGAACCGCCGGTGGAGGCAGTGGACAGAGCGGCGGCTGTTATGAGGACGAGCGGCTGTCAGATGGCGGTTGCAGTGGGCGGTGGCAGCGCTATCGACAGCGCTAAGGCAATGTGTATGCTGTGTACAAATGAAGGCTCGGTCCGGGATTATCTGTTTGGAGGAAGCCGCACAATTGAAAACCGCCCCCTTCCGTTAGTCTGCGTCCCGACGACGGCCGGAAGCGGAAGTGAGGTGACCGCATCCAGTGTAATATCGGATCCGGAGAGGGGAATTAAGCTGTCCGTAACCCATGAATGGCTGATTCCTCTGGCTGCAGTGATTGATCCTGTTCTGCATATGGATATGCCTCCTGTTATTACTGCGTCGACCGGAATGGATGCGTTGACCCATGCAATTGAAGCGTATGTTTCCAAAAACGCGGAACCTTTGTCCGACGCGCTGGCCCTTGCCGCCATTCGTTTGATAGGGCAGAATATCCGCACTGCAACATACCGGCCGGATTGCCTGGAGGCACGCTCCGCCATGGCGCTGGCGAGTCTGATGGCGGCTGCAGCATTTGTCAACGGAGGTCTGGGAGCAGTGCACGGTATATCCCAGGCAATGGGCGGAATTGCCCATGTGTCCCACGGAATCGGCAATGCTCTGCTTCTCCCCTTTGTATGCGAAGCCAATCTGCCGGGTAATATGGAGCGCTATGCACAGATTGCACCACTGCTGGGAGAACGGACGGAGGAGCTTTCACTCCATCAGGCAGCCCGCTGCTGCGTGGATGTCATCCACCGGATGATTAAAGAGCTGGGGCTGCCGGCCGCACTGCATGAAGTTAAGGTAACGAGAGAGATGTTTCCTGATATTGCGAAAGGGGGCATGGAATACCGGCTTATGCCGCTGAATCCGGTACCTTTGAGCGAGAAGGAGATCCTTGATATTTTAGAAAAAGCATATTAGAATTTTGAAGATTATATCTGAAAAATAAAGAGGGCGGAAGTGTTTCCGTCCCCTTTGCATTAGCGGTCACGCTTCAGCGCGCGGGTCTTACTTAAACGCAGGCACCTACACTCCCGCCGAAATCGGCGCTGGCAGACTATGTTACAGCCCGTCAAATCACCCGGCACGGCACTACCTCTTTTAACTTCACGGCCCTGGTCATTATAAAGCTGGGAATATTATGCTCCTTCAGATTGCCTTCATCGTTTGTATCTTCCAGGATGTGCGTCAGGAGGAATCCGGCCTCCAGCTGTCCTCCTATCTGATCCTCCAGTGTATGGGAGAACTGTACCCCGCAGTCCGTATCTTCCAATTGTTTCATATGGTTAGCATTTTTTAACGGATTGAAGGGCAGAGAGTTTGTCAGCATTTTTTCATCGTCGTCAAAAATATAGTTGATTCCGGTGTCAAGACCTGAGAGCATTACGCCCTTGTCTTTCAAAATCCGGTAGCATTCCCTGAAGATTGGCTTCACTTCCTCTACATAGCAATTGGAAACGGGGTGGAAAATGAGATCAAAGCTTTCGTCTTCAAAAGGCAGCGGTTTTGTCATATCTGCGCGGATGATTTGAATATCATAGCCTTCCCGGGCCGCCACCATCCGCTCGCTTTCCAACTGCTTCGGTGAATAATCCAGCACGGTGCAGTCTGCGCCCGCCGCGGCAAAGAGCGGCATCTGCTGGCCTCCTCCGCTTGCCAGACCAAGAACTTTTTTTCCCCGCAGGCGGCCGAACCACTCTGCAGGCACCGTTTTGTTCGGGGTCAGCACTACGCTCCAATCGCCGCGTAAGGCGTGTTCATATTCTTCGTGTGAGATGGGGGTGCCCCACACCCAGCCGTCTTCTATCCAACGGTCAATTGTTTTCGCATTAATATCCTGATAGTTCATAATTATAATTACTCCTTTAAGCGCACCTGATTATCAGCGGGTTTCCTGTTTTACTTGTAGGTGCGATTATCCCTGTCATTTCCACTGTAAGCCAGGAGGGCAGTCCTGTCAAGTTATTACTTACGTCGGCGTGAATCACGGGATACTCATATGAAATGAAGGGGCGGCATTCCGGCTAAAATCCGGCTTGCCAACCGCTCCTGTACAAGTTAAACTGATATCAGACAGGCATAACAGGGTAACAGTTCATGCTGTCGGAACTGTTACATAACAGGAGGTGGCACATGGCGTTTACGATTTATGCAAAGATGAAACGAGTGGGGAAACAAAAAAAGGAGGATTTGCTGCCGGTTCCGTTTGAACTGGAAAAGAGACCGGACACGGTGCGGGAGCTTGTGACGGCTCTGGTACGGCTGTCCGTATCGGAATATAACGAGCGTAAAGATGAGGGGCAGGTGCTGCGGTATCTCACGAAAGAGGAGATAAGCGGCCTGGCCTCGGCAGGCAAAGTCTCGTTCGGTGTTCGGGGCGGCAATGATGCGGATCCGGAAAAAGCGGTCGAGAATGCGCTCCAGTGCTTCGAGGACGGGATTTACCGCATATTTGCCGGAGAAGAGGAGCTGACCGGACTGGAAGAGCCGGTTCCATGGGTGAACGGGGCAGAAGGTAAAGAAGGTAATGAAGATAAAGGAGACGATAAAACCCCGGTATTTACGTTTATAAGACTTACAATGCTGTCGGGGTGGTAATGGAAACGGAGGGTTTTGATGGCAGATTATACATATCAGACAAGGCGGAAGATGACGGAAGACTGGGTTGCCCATGTAAAGGAGAAAGCAGGTCATTTGTCGAAGAATGAAAAGCAGCTTCTGCCCGGGGCAGCTTACCATTCAGTTGCCCAGGCACCGCAGGATTGGATGAGGGGGCTTTTTGACAGCGGTAAATATCAAAAGCTCAGTGATTTATACAGAGGGGAACTGCCGGGGCTTGTTAAGGCGTGTGTTCCGGAAAAACTGACAGAGGAATTTTATTATGCGCTGGATCAGATGAATCAGTTTCAGATGACGGCTGGATGGTACCGCCGAAGCGTCCGTTCTGACAGCTACCGTCCATTCGTCTATCAGAGCGTACAGCTTTTATGGGCTTATGCCCGGCTGGAATTTTACGGAGGCTCTCTGGCCGATATCTTAACCGGCCGGATCGATCCGGAGCAGTATGATCACGCCAGAACAGAGCGCTGGAGCTATGCAGAAATGCTGGCGGCGCAGATAGATCGGAAGGAAGAGGCGACGATACAGGCGGTGAAGGACATACTTCTCGGAGAGGGAAATACCCTGATGATCAGCCACAAACTGATACGGGGTATTGTCATGAGCAAAAACACAGAATTGTACGAGATACTCGGAAAGTTCCTGCTGGCGGCACGCCTTCAGGAAGGGGCGAGGCAGGCTGTCTGTGAGACGATGGATGCAGGCCGCCCGGAGGCATTTCTACATCTGTTCGGTGTCATTGAAGAAAATAACCTGGTACGATATTCTTCCGTTAAACGGGCAGTCAGCACCTGGATCGGAATCTTTGACGAAAAGAGCGCGGAGCGTATCACTGAAAAGCTGGTTCGTCTGATGGGACAATGTCTGAGAGATGACGGTTTCTGCCGGGAACAGCTTGCCTCCAATGATTCTATTGCCATCAGCTGCGGACTGTGGGCGAAAGGATTTTACGATGCGCAGCAGGCTGTCACGGAAGTCCTGGAGCTGATCCGCCATGGAACGAAGAATCAGAAAATGACAGCGTCCTATTTTAACCGTTCTCTTCAGTTCGGCTATTTAAAACAGAAGGCGGCAAAGGAGGCGATTCTGAGCTGGCCGGATGATTTGGAGCTGGCGGCCTGCTTCCTCCCGAGCTTTATGGATAACACTTACCGGTGTTTTACACAGCTGTTAGAGGAAAAAGACGGGCGATCTTATCTTCAGCTTTGCGACGGCAAGGTCAGGAAGCCGGATAACCTGCCGGTGACGGAAATCTTTGAAAATGAGAAGGAAGCCAGAAAGGTTTACATTCTGTTCCGGGATATGTTAAGCCGGATTCCGAAAAAGGGTATAGACTTAAATCCCTGCATCTTCCCATGGTACCGTGTGACGATGACGCAGTCGGATATTGCCCTCAGGATGTGCCTGATTGCCTGGATGCTTCAGGATGAGGCTTATCTGGATGAGGCGGCGCGTCTGATTCCGATTGTCGGCCAGGGAAATACGTACGGCGCAGCGCGTGCTGCAGCAGCCAGGGTGCTTTTATACCGGCCGCAGACACCGGCGCGCAGGGAAGTGCTGTTTGAGCTCCTCCACAATCCGGAGGAATATACGATGCAGTCGGCATACCGGCTGGCGGAGGACATGGAACTGGCGGTCGGGGACTACCTGATAATTGAAAAGAACCTGAAATATAAAAAGGGCAGGGCCGGTGTCCTGGCTCTTCTTCGGAAACAGGAACCGGCAGCGCTGCGGGAATCGGTCGGCCGGCTTTTGGAAACGGATTCGGAGGAATGCCGTATGGGCGCCCTCGATCTGGCGCTTCAGATTAAAAAGGAAGGTCCGCAGGAATTTGCAGCCGTCAGGCCCCTCCTTGAGACGCTTACCGGGCCGACGGGACGGGAACAAGTGATTCTTGGAGAACTTCTGGGAACAAAAAGCGAGGCTCAGGATATTTTGAATACACCGGGCTTCGGCCTTTATGATACAACGAAAGAGTGGCTTCTGCCTCCTGTGGAGGTGGACGAAAAACAGTCTGTAAAGCTGTTTGCAGGCGGCGAAGATGCGTGCATCCAGATTCTGGAGCGGCTGAACAGCCTGATTGAAGAGAAAAATGAGCTGGAGTACAAGACGGCCTGGGGCGTAGAAATGCTTCTGGGCACAAAGCTGGATAACTGCCGGTGGATCCACGGGGATCCGGAGGCAGAGCCGTTAGATGCCCTGCCGTTTCGGGAACTGTGGGAAGACTTCTACAGGAAAGAGATTAAAACGGAGGAAATGCTGCTGGAGCTTTATCTGTATCAAAAGTGCCGGGCCCAGCGCAACGACTACGAAAGGAATCTGGAGCTGTACAGGAAAGTGTTCGGCAGCGGGCTTTTGAAAAAACCGCCGTTTAAGAAGCTGGTACAGGGCCTGCGTTATGGAGCGCAGGCGGGGACAGTCATAGACACTTTGTTTACCCAGTACGTTCCGGCAGGCCTGAAAGCCCGGTGGGGACTTAAAGGGACTGCAAAGCTGCTGGCGGTGCTGGAAGCATCCAATGCATTTTATGAATGTGAGGAGAAACGGTGGAATGGAGAGAAGGAATGTTTTACAAAACGGGCTGCCGAGCTTCCCATCTTTAAGGAAATGCGCTGGTGGCTGTCTCTCGCGGACGAAGGCGATTGGGGAAGCGCCTTTACCCTGCGCTTTAAGCTTCAGGAGTTCTATGATAAGCTGAGAGGCAAAGAGGTTCTCCGCCGATATGACAGAGTAAGGGCCGGTTATCTGACTCTTGCGGACTATGTGGACTGCTATGTAAAAGGCATTTGGGACAAGGATCTATTCTACAAAGCGGTATTTACCTTCCTGAGCCTTAAGAGTCTGATTGGACCTGCCAGCACAGTGGAGCAAAAAGGGGCTGTATCATCCAGGGATGCACGTATCGGGGAACTGAATGCCTTTTTTGGGCAGGGGGTAATCCTCCCGGTGGATGGAAAATATCATTTTGACCAGATCGGGGATGAGGTACCGGCAATGAAGCTGGCCCACGAAATCTATCAGGAGGCGGTTCCGCTGATCCTGAAGGTGGAATTAAAAAGGGGGGGAGCAGGAGACCCCATTCTCAGGATACGTATCATCGATTCAGGCGATTTATGGCATCGATGTGATGATTCAGATTCTGACTGCGCTTGGGAAAGAGACATTACAGCGCAGTTCAGGCTATTATTCAAGTACAACCGAGCGGAAAGCCGTTTTAAGCCATCTGCTCAAGGTGTGCCGGCCAAAGCCGGAGGAGACGGCAGAAGACTTGAAAAAAGCCCTGAAGGGAACGGATATCACAAGGAAGCGGCTGGTGGAGCTGGGCATGTATGCGCAGCAGTGGATTCCTCTTTTGGAGGAATATTTGAATCTGCCGGGATTCCAGAGCGGCTGCTATTATTTTATGGCCCACACAGGGGAACGGCTGGATGAGTTTACTACCTCTATGGTAGCTAAATTTACTCCGCTCACCCCGGAGGAGCTGCAGGACGGAGCTTTTGATATCCACTGGTTCTTCGAGGCATATGAAATGCTGGGAGAGAAGGAGTTTAAGCTTCTCTACGATGCAGCCAAATATTCTTCCGCCGGGGCCGCCCATGCCCGGGCCAGGAAATATGCCGACGCCGCTCTCGGCAAAGTGGAGAAGGAGGCGTTAAAAGCAGAGATAGCGGAGAAGAGGAACAAAGATCTGCTGATGAGTATCGGACTTTTGCCTCTCGCTCCGGAAAGTAAGGATGAAGAAGATCGGAAGAGACGGGAAGAGGATTTGCTCGACCGTTATCAGTTTATTCAGAAGTTTCGGAAAGAAAGCAGGAATTACGGTGCGCAGAGGCGTGCCAGCGAAGGCCGGGCTGCTGCGCTCGCGCTTCAGAATCTCAGCGTCAATGCCGGTTTTACCGATGTGACAAGGCTGACGCTTCGGATGGAGAACCGGCTGGTGGAGACAATGGACCGTTATTTTGAATGGGCGCCGCTTGATGAGCTGGAACTCAGGATTCTGGTGGATGAAAACGGAAAGAGCAGTCTTCAATGCCAAAAGGGAGGAAAGCTGTTAAAAGCAATTCCGGCAAAATATAAGAAAAATGAGATTGTTGCGGAATATCAGGAGGTCAATAAAAAGCTGAAGGAACAGTACAGCAGGACAAGACAGATGATGGAGCAGGCGATGGAAGACAGGACGTCCTTTGAGATATGGGAATTCCTGGAGCTGGCGAAAAATCCTGTCGTCCGTCCGATTACCTCCCCTCTTGTAGTAATGGTAGCAGGAGAAGCCGGCGACATCCCCGGCAGCAGGTTATCCGGCAAAACGGCCGCTTCTTATGACGGCGAGGCAGCAGAGGGGGCCGGAATGCGGATGGGATTCCTGACAGAGGAAGGGCTTAGAGACTGGTCCGGTACACTGACACCTGTAAAGCGGGATGATAAGATCCTCATAGCACATCCCTCTGATTTGTATAAAGAGGGGCATTGGCATGAGTATCAGAAGTTCTTATTTGACAATCAGCTCAGGCAGCCCTTTAAGCAGGTGTTCAGGGAACTGTATGTGAAGCTTCAGGAAGAGCTTGATAAAGACGACTCCAGAATGTTTTCCGGAAATCAGATCCAGCCTCAGAAGACAGTCGGTGCCTTGAGGAGCCGCCGCTGGGTTGCCGATTACGAGGACGGACTCCAGAAGATTTATTATAAAGAGAACATTGTTGCCAGAATCTATGCAATGGCGGACTGGTTCTCGCCCAGCGATGTGGAGGCTCCCACTCTTGAGTGGGTGGTGTTCTCCGATCGGAAGACCTTCAAGCCCCTGAAAATCAGGGAGATACCGGATGTGCTGTACAGCGAGGTTATGCGGGACGTCGATCTGGCGGTCAGCGTAGCTCATGCGGGCGGAGTCGATCCGGAGACAAGTCATTCAACGGTTGAGATGCGCAAGGCGGTTGTGGAGTGCAATCTGGAACTGTTTAAGATTAAAAATGTCCGCCTGGAGGGGAGCCACGCCTTCATTGATGGGAAGCTGGGGCAGTATACGGTGCATCTGGGAAGCGGAGTGGTCCACCAGATGGGAAATGCGATGCTGTTCGTAGTGCCTGTCCACTCGCAGCACCGGGGCCGTATCTTCCTGCCGTTTGTCGATGATGATCCGAAGACGGCGGAAATTATGTCCAAGATTCTTTTATTTGCGGAGGATAATAAGATTAAGGATCCAACCATTCTGGAACAGATTCGATAGGATTTTCAGATATAAGCCGGACATGGGATAAAAAAGAGGAAGACTATATGGTTAAGCCATATGGCCTTCCTCTTTTTGGTGCGTTCAGATAATGTAATATTATTTCAAAAGAAACAATCCGATCTATAGAAAATGATTGTGCATAATGCATATAAAACCATTGAAATATAGAAGCTAACAAGCTATAATATAATACTTTTAACGAAAATTGAAATATATTTACAAAAATACATGTATCATATTGAAAAAAAATTACAGATATGATATTATTCGAATGTAATAAGAATACAAAACAATCCAGCATAAAAAGGATAAGGGGAGGAGTTAAGATGAAAGCAGTAGTTCTTCATGGACCGAACGATTTTGCGACGGAAGAGATCAAAAAACCGGAAATCGGAGATCACGAAATGCTTTTAAAGATGAGAAAAGCAGCCATCTGCGGAACAGACATGAGAATTTTCGCAGGAACCAAGACTAAGGGAATCAGATATCCTTCGGTCGTCGGCCACGAGATGTGCGGCGATATCTGTGAAGTCGGAAAAGAGGTTGAGGGCTTCAGAGCGGGGGACAGGGTTTCCATCGCAAATGTGATTCCGTGCGGTTCCTGTCCGGCCTGTCTGGAAGGCAGGGAGAATGCCTGTATGAACAGAAAGGCGATTGGCTATGAGTTCGACGGCGGTTTTGAAGAGTACGTACTCCTTCCCGAGATTCTGATAAAAAGCGGTAATGTTGTAAAATTACCGGAGGATGTCTCTTACACGGCGGGAGCGCTGATAGAACCTCTGGCCTGCTGTATCAGAGGGCTCAAAAATGCAGGGACAGGATTTAACGATGTGGTCCTGATTGCGGGAGCAGGGCCAATCGGCCTGATGCATATGCAGCTCTCCAAAATTGCAGGCGCAAAAATGGTCATTGTCAGCGAACCGAATGAGATGAGAAGAAAAGCGGCACAGGAACTGGGCGCAGACCTTACGGTAAACCCGATCGAAGAAGATTTACATAAAATTGTCATGGATGCTACAAACGGTATGGGAGCCGATGTCATCGTGATGGCAATCGGAGTTCCGGCTCTCGTTAATTCCACCCTGAAGCTCTGTAAGAAGGGGGGAACGGTTAACCTTTTTGCGGGTTTTGCGGGGACGGGGGAATGCACGATAGAAGTCAACACGATCCACTATAACGAAATCAATGTCAACGGCAGCACCGCATACAAGAGAATAGATTATCTGGAAGCGGCCGACATGGTTATCAATAAAAAGATAAACCTGGACAGGATTGCAACCGACACCTTTAAACTGGACGAATTCAAAGAGGCGTTTGAGTACTGTAAAAGCGGACAGGGCCTGAAGGTAATGATTGAACCGTAAGCACACGAAAATGAAACAAGTAAATAACCAAACAGACCAAATCAGGAGGAAAAGAATTATGGCAATGTTAGGAAAAGAAATCAGAATGAGCAGATTAGTTAATCCGGTGAGCAATAAAATGATGGCCATCACGGTAGATCATGCCACATCCAGAGGAATCGCCCCAATGACCGGAATTCAGGACGTGCAGTCTGCAATTGACAAAATCATTCTCGGCAAACCGGATGCAATGACAATGACAAAGGGAATTGCGGAGCGCTGCATGTACCAGCACGCGGGAAAGGTTTCTATTTTAATGAAGATTTCCAACTACTCCCCTGTGGCTCCGACTAAAGATACAATCTTTGGAACCGTTGATGAGGCAATCCGTATGGGAGCCGACGCAGTATCCATGGGCTGTATGACGCTTGGAAACTTCCAGGGCGAGCAGTTCGAGGCAATCGGCAGAGTGGCTGAGGAATGTATGAGAAAAGGAATGCCGCTGATCGGCCATGTTTACCCGAAGGGAGAAAGCGTTCCGGCCGACAAGAGAACGGCATGGGAAAATATCGCATATTGCGTCAGAAGCGCCTGCGAGCTGGGCATGGATATTGTAAAGACAACTTACACGGGAGATCCGGACAGCATGGCAAAAGCCATTGCCTGTGTACCGTCGAGCTTCAGAGTCGTTATTCAGGGCGGAGATTCATGCAAGACACTGGACGACTATCTGGAAATGACGAGAGAAGCGATGGACTGCGGCGTAGGCGGCGTGACAATGGGGCGTTTTGTATGGGACTACAAGGATGTGACGGCGCTTGTAATTGCGCTGAGATACATGATTCATCACGGCTACGGCGTAAAAGAGGCGAAAGAATTGCTGGCCCAGCTTGAAAATGATAAAAATTACGGAGACTTTTAATAAAACTGGGGCACGGCAGAAGAGGGTAATGAATTATGGCGGGGAAATACTTATTAGGCGTTGACGTCGGCACCACCAGCGTCAAGGTGGCGGTTATCGATGAAAATGCCGGCGTGCTGGGGATCAGCAAAAGCTCCTACAACCTGATTACTCCGGAGCCGGATTACCAGCAGATAGACACAGAAGATATGTGGAGAGCGTTTCTGAAATGTGTGGAGCTTGTATCGGAAGGCAAGGGGCTTGATTTGTCACAGATTGCGGGAATCGGAATCTCAAGCCTATGTCCTGGTCTCGCCGCGTTCGGAGAAGATGGAGAGGTGCTGGTAGACCCGATTCTGTATTCCGACAGAAGAAGCACAGAAGAGGCAGAGATAATCCTGAGCGCGGTGGGAAGCGATAAGCTGTTTGAGATAACGGCCAACACCGCGATGGCGGGAGCTACATCCGGAACCTCCATGCTTTGGATTAAACGCAATCTGCCGGAGATTTATGAAAAAACGAAATATTTCGGCCATGTCAATACGCTGATGGCCCTGAGGATGACCGGACGGTACGCAATTGATTATTCCAACGCGTCCTACAGCAATTTTTTCGAGACGGCCGGCGGCTTCAAATGGTCTTCCCATATCTGTGACAAGGTCGGGATCGACATGGAAAAACTGCCTCCTCTTCTCCATTCTACTGATGTGGTGGGCGGTCTTATCAATCAGGAGCTGATTGGAATGGGGCTGAAACAGGGGACGCCTGTGGTGATAGGAGGCGGTGATACGGCCTGCGCCTCCCTGGCGGTGGGAGTGACAAGGAACGGGGATGTATGTGAGTCGGTCGGAACCACCAATGTGCTGACAATCTGCGTGGATCAGCCCAAATTTGACCACGGCTTCATCAACCGGTGCCATGTGGTGGACGGAACCTGGATCTACCAGGGGGCAATGTCCCATACGGGAGCGGCCTACCAGTGGTTCAAGGATGAGTTCTGCAAGGATCTTCAGGATGAATCGGAACTGACGCACCAGGATGTATTTATCCGGATGAACGAAGAGGCGGCAAAAGCAAAGCCGGGCTGCGGAGGCCTTGTGTTCCTTCCCTATATGCTGGGGGAGCGCAGCCCGGTCTGGGACCCGTATGCGAGAGGAGTCTTTTTCGGGATTTCCCTTCATACCACCAGAAAAGATTTTAACCGCGCCATTATGGAGGGCTGCGGATACGGACTCCGCCAGCTGGCGGAGATAGCCGGACGAGTGACAGGAAAGCATATCGGGGAATTTGTCTCCATCGGCGGAGGCGCCAAGAGCGAGGTGTGGGCACAGATCAAGGCGGATATTATGGGGGTAAACATAAAAGTCCTGGATCTGAATGATATGGCTCCCATCGGGGCGGCGCTTTTAGCCGGAGTCGGGGCCGGATGCTTTGCAGATGTCTATGAAGCGTCCGCGAAGGTGGAGAGGAAGGTCTGCCGCGAGGTGACGGCCTCCCACAGCAATGATGATGTATATGAGCGGGGGTACCGGGTCTATACGGAGCTGTATCCCCGGATTAAAGACCTGTATAAAATAACAAGCAATTTGCATTAAGAGGAGGATTTCATTATGAGCAAAAAAATTTTGGCGGTCGTTATGGCTGCGGCAATGGCAATGACCGGGCTGGCAGGATGCCAGGGCAAAGGGACATCGACGGCGGCAACTGGGGGAGACAACGGTGCAGCGCCCTCTGCCGAAGCAACAAAAATTACGATTTGCGTGCCGGATCCGGAGGCGTCTTATATCTATCAGGCGGCTTCGGAGTTTGCAAAACGTGCGGAAGAATATTCAGGCGGCACTCTGACCTTCACAATATCGGGAAACGGTTCCCTCTACGGTGGGGATACGGCGGCGGGCATCAAACAGCTTTCGGCCGGTTCACTTGACATGGTTATTCTGGCCACCTCGGTCTATGCCAGCTTTAACCCGGGATTCAACGTGCTCTCCGTACCGTACATGTTCGACGATCAGGCCCAGCTTCTTAATTACCTGAACAGCGATACGGGAAAAGGGCTGATGAACAGCGTATCTGAGATGGGAATCACAACGGTGGGAAGCTGGACCAGATCGTTTCGGAAGGTCACAAATTCCAAACGTCCGGTCAATACGCCCGAGGATATCAAAGGACTTGTGCTGAGAGTGCCGAACAATTCCCTTTATGTGGAATTCTTCAAGGCATGCGGCGCTACCTGTACGCCGATGAACTTCAGCGAGGTATACAATGCACTTCAGCTTAAGACACTGGACGGCCAGGAGAATCCGATTGACGTACCGTACTCCAATAAGTTTTACGAGGTGCAGAAATATATTTCCCAGACCGACCATATGGCGGACGCCTGGCTGGTTGGATTCAACACGGCAAAATTTGATAAACTGACGGATGAACAGAAAAACGCGATCACAAAGGCCGGTGAAGAGGTGCAGCAGTGGAATGTGGAATTTATGGAAAAAGAAGATCAGACCGCTCTTCAGACACTGCTTGACAACGGTATGGAATATAATGAAGTTTCTGCCGAGAACCGCCAGCTGTTTATCGACATTTCCAAAAGCTGCTATCCTGTATTCAAAGAGCTGATTGAGGATGAGGAATTATTTAACGCCACAGCCGAATTCTGCGGCAAACAGTAGGGCAGAGGCCGGCAGACGGGAGGGATTGCGAAATGGGACGGAAGAAATCACCGCTTTATAAATTATTTGACTGCGTGGACTTTTTAGAGAATGTTATAGTTGGGGTTGCACTTACAGGGATGTTTTTTACAATTATGGCCCAGATTATCGGACGATTGATAGCACATCCGTTTCCATGGACAGAAGAGACAACACGATATCTGTTTATCTGGATGATGTTTATCGCCCTGGCTGCCGGTTTTAATAAGGCGGAGTCTTCAAGAGTCGTTTTGTTCCTGAATCTGGGGCCGAAATGGCTGAAAAAATTCAGTGAGGTTTTATATGCGGTAATTGTAATCGGCTTTTTCGGTTTTATGGTGATTTACGGCTGGGAGCTGGTTATGCAGCAGAAAATGCTGAATGAGATGGGAACCGCGCTGCGGATTCCTATGACGATTATAGGATTTTGCGTACCGCTCTCCGGTGTTCTGGGGATAACCGGAACGATCCAGAGCTTTCTGGAATACAGGGGCAATGTTGCAATTTCCGATGATACCAAAGCAGAAGGGGGGAATGAAGCATGAGTTTAGTTCTTCTTGTACTTTTTATCGTGCTGATGTTTTTGGGCGTGCCGATCGCGGTTTCCCTCGGAGCAGCCTCGGTTATTACGATTATCACGATGTCGGATCTGCCGCTGAGCATGGCGGTGCAGTCGATGTTTACCTCGATGAACAGCTTCATCATGGTAGCGGTTCCGCTGTTTATCCTCTGCGGCTCGCTGATGGATGAGGGCGGCGTGGCGGACCGGATTTATGAACTGGCAGATGCGGGCGTTGGCTGGATTTACGGCGGACTCGGCCATGTTTCCGTAGTGGTTAACATGCTCTTTGCCGGAATGTCCGGCTCCTCCGTAGCGGCAATCGCCTCTATCGGAAAGATGAGCATCAACGCCCTGGCTAAAAAGGGCTATCCTAAAGAGTATGCGACGGCGATCAATCTTTCGGGCTCCATGCTGGCCTCGGTGATTCCGCCCAGCATTCTGATGATTGTGGCGGCCTCCACGGCCAATGTCTCCATCGGCCAGGCGCTGATTGCCGGTCTTATCCCCGGAATTATCATCGGCCTTATCTTTATGGCGTACAACTTTGCTTACTGTAAAAAACACGGAATCGGAGACCGCTCAAGCTTTGAGCTGAAACGGCTTGGAAAGGCATTTCTCACCGCCATTCCTGCGCTTCTCACCCCTGTAATTCTGTTGGGCGGGGTATTTACCGGATTTTATACGCCGACCGAAGGCGCCGCAATCGGCGTGGGCTACACGATTCTTGTGTCCATTTATGTATACAGGGATTTAAAGTGGAGTGATATTCCGAGGATTATCTGCAAAAATGCGAGAACGACGGGAACGATTCTGTTTGTGGCCATTTCGGCCAAACCTGCCTCCCTGATTTTTGAGATGGACGGACTTCCCGGACGCGTGGCAAATATGATCATCGGAGTATCCGATAACCGCATCGTTATCATGTTTATTCTGTATGCATTCCTGATACTTGTAGGTATGTTTATGGATGCAACGGCTGCTATCTACATACTGGTTCCGATTCTTCTTCCGGCTGTGATTTCAGTTGGAGTATCGCCGCTGTTTTTTGTGGTATTCCTTGTAATCACACTGTCCTTCGGATTAATTACACCGCCGGTCGGCGTGTGCCTGTATGCAGCTCAAAATGTCACGGGCCTGACACTGGAAAAGATAATTAAAGCGTCGGTGCCGTGGATCATTCTGATTGCAATAGCGCTGTGTATTTTCATCCTGTTTCCCGGAATTATTACCGGGCCGGTGGGAATGCTGTTCGGCGTTACTGTTCACACCATGCCATAAAGCGGCATGCTGCAAACAATAACACGCTTCGCGATGCACAGAAACTGCATAAAACGCAGTTTCGCGCCGTGTAACTCGGGATTTTCGCGCAGAAAACGCACGCAAACACCTCGCGGGACATAACCATGTGAACAGTAACGGTTCGGTTCATAAACGAGAGGGCAAAATAGGAGGTAATAATGTTGAAAATTGTTGTATTGGACGGATATACGGAAAACCCGGGCGATTTGAGCTGGGAAGGTTTTGAGGCGCTGGGGAATGTGACGGTATACGACAGGACTCCGGAAGATAAAATTGCGGAGCGGATTGGGGATGCCGAGATAGTCATCATGAACAAGGCGCCGATCACCGGGGAAACAATTGCCGCGTGCAGGAATTTGAAATATATCGGCGTGCTGGCCACCGGATTTAATGTTGTGGATACAGAGGCATGTAAAAAGGCCGGTATCGTGGTGGCTAATATCCCAACTTACGGAACGGATGCGGTCGGCCAGTTTGCCGTCGCGCTGCTGCTGGAAATCTGCCATCACGTTGCCCACCACAGCAATGCTGTCTATGAGGGCCGCTGGGGGGATAATCCCGACTGGTGTTTCTGGGATTACCCGCTGATTGAGCTGTCAGGCAAGACGATGGGGATTATCGGTTTCGGCCGTATCGGCAGGGCGACGGGCAGAATTGCAAAAGCAATGGGCATGAAGGTCATAGCCTGTGACGAATATCCAAGCCCGGAGGGGGAAGAGCTGGGAACCTATGTCGGCCTCACGGAGCTTTTAGAGCAGTCAGACGTTATTGCCCTGCACTGTCCCCTGACGCCGGAGAATACGGGGCTTGTCTGCAGGGAAACGATTGAGAAAATGAAGGACGGCGTGATTATTATCAATAATTCCAGGGGACCGCTGATTAATGAAGCGGATCTGGCGCAGGCCCTGAATTCCGGCAAAGTTTATGCTGCCGGTCTGGACGTGGTGTCTGCTGAGCCGATTCGTGATGATAATCCTCTTTTAAAGGCAAAGAATTGTTTCATTACCCCCCATATTTCCTGGGCGCCGAAAGAATCAAGACAACGTCTGATGAATATTGCCGTGGATAACTTAAAAGCGTTTCTTTCCGGAACTCCGGTCAATGTGGTGAATCCGTAATTAATGCACAGAAACTGCCAAAACGCAGCTTCGCGCCGTGTGACTCGGGAATTTTATGCAGAATACGCACGAAAACACCTCACGGAATAGAACCGTGTAAACAATAACAGGGATTTTTCAGCGGAAGTTGAAAAGTCCTTTTTGTCTTTTCGTGAAATATCTTAAAAAGTGCCCGCAGTATGATATAATGGTAAAATAAAAAGCCGCCGGCGGCATCAGGCAGCACAAGGCAGTAAAGGAAGATAGGGGGAATATGTGTGGTTGAAGTAAGCTGTAAAGAAAAGATTATGGGAAGCATGCATCTGCTGACCAACAGTGAGAGTAAAATAGCAAAATACGTCCTTGATAATTTCAATGAAACGCTGAATTATAATGTGTCTGAACTGGCGGACAAGGCCGGAGTCAGCGACGCCTCCGTCGTCCGTTTCTGCAAGAGTCTTGGTTACAAGGGGTTCCAGGATTTTAAAATCAGCGCTGCGCAGGATATTCTGCCGCGGGACCGCTATTTTAATCCGAGCCTGGAACAGAATGACGATGTGATGACAATATGCAAAAAAATATTTAATCTGGAGATGGCGGCCCTCAACAGAACCTTTTCTCTGATTAATTTTATCGATATGGAAGCGGCCTGCGAGGCCATCAGCAAAGCGGATAAGGTGCTGGCAATGGGCAGCGGGGGCAGTCTGATTGTGGCGAAGGATATGCAGCATAAACTGATGAAAATAGGGATTCAGTCATTCGTCCATGACGATATCGACTTGCAGATGATGGCAGCCTCCCTTCTGACGGAGAAAGACGTGGCAATTTGTATCTCCCATTCAGGGAGCAACCGTAATATCCTGAGCGGCCTGAAGCTGGCGCACGATAAAGGGGCCACGACAATTGCGCTGACCGGCCAGGGAAAGACTCCGATTGCCAATACAGCGGATATCGCCCTCTATGTGGCCTCTGAGAAAACGATGTTCCGTTCGGAATCAGCCAGCACCAGGATAGCCCAGCTTTCTATGATCGACTCTATGGTATCAATTATAGCATTTAAAAATTATGAAAAATCTTACCGTGCCGTCCAGCAGACGAGACAGGCAACGGCAGAGAATAAATTTTAACGCACATACAGGAGGTATGGGATGAAGGTTACAATTGCAATCGATTCGTTGAAAGGGAGCCTGACCTCTCTGGAGGCCGGACAAGCGGCGGCAGAGGGGATCAGGAGAGTATACGAAGATGCCGATATCTGTATCCGGCCCCTGGCGGACGGCGGAGAGGGAACCGTGGAGGCCCTGGTCCGCGGAATGGGCGGGGAACTTAAAAGAATCACGGTGACAGGCCCACTGGGAAAGCCGGTGGTCTGTGAATACGGGATTATCAAAGAGAGCGGCGCGGCTGTCATTGAGATGGCCGGCGCGGCCGGAATTACAATGGTGGACGAGGAAGAGCGCAACCCGCTTTACACGACGACATATGGCGTCGGGGAAGTGATCCGGGATGCGGTCAGGAGCGGATGCAGAAGATTTGTTGTGGGAATCGGAGGCAGCGCAACCAATGACGGAGGTATCGGGATGCTTCAGGCGCTGGGATACGGTATCCTTGATAAGGAGGGCAGGCAGGTTCCCTATGGGGCCAGGGGGCTTGCAGAAATCGCGTCTGTAACAGACGATAACGTTTTGCCGGAGCTTTCCGGCTGTACCTTCCGGATTGCCTGCGACGTAACGAATCCTCTGTGCGGAGAGCAGGGCTGCAGCGCCGTGTTCGGGCCGCAGAAGGGGGCGGATCCTGAGATGATCCGGCAGATGGACGGCTGGCTGGAACACTTTGCCGCTCTTTCGCAGGAGAAGTACCCGGCTGCCGATCCGCTCCGTCCGGGAACGGGAGCTGCCGGAGGATTAGGGTTTGCCTTCCTTGGATTTACAAAGGCGGTGCTTGAGTCGGGCGTGAAAATTGTGCTGGATGAGACGAAGCTTGAGGACTATGTAAGAGACGCCGATCTCGTCATCACCGGGGAAGGGCGTCTGGACGGTCAGACCGTAATGGGAAAAGCGCCCATCGGAGTGGCAAAGACAGCGAAAAAGTATGGGAAACCGGTAATCGGCTTTTCCGGCTGTGTGACGAAAGACGCAGTGGCCTGTAACCGGGAAGGAATAGACGCGTTTTTTCCAATCCTGAGAGGAGTGGTGACTCTGGACGAGGCGATGAAGACGGAGAACGCAGGTGCGAACTTAGCGGATACGGCGGAGCAAGTGTTCCGTCTGATCCGGACCATGGCATAGAAGAGCAAGACATAAAAACCAATACCGGCCTCTGCGTGGCAGCAGAGGCCGGTACCGGCTTTTATGGGTTCAAAGTTCAGTGAGAGTCTGACTGCCGAGGTGTTCGAGGGTCCTGTGGCAGTCATTATAAGGATAGGTTGAATATATGTAAAGGCTTGTTAAGCCAGTTTACCAACTGCTTTTTCAACGGCTTCAACGAATTCGCCGTCTTTTAATACTTTAAAAATCTTGTTCATATCTTTGTAGATTGCGCGGTCTGTCTCCATAAAGGATACCTCGCGGCGTACCAGGTCGTAAACAGCCTTTGTGCCTTTTCCGAGTTTGTCGGCGCCCTTGAAATCAGCGGCCTGAGCAGCACAGATAAGCTCGATTGCCAGTACATGCTCCGCGTGGTCGATGATGGTGGCTGCCTTACGGGAAGCGATGGTGCCCATACTTACATGGTCTTCCTGGTTTGCGGACGTAGGAATGCTGTCAACGCTGGCCGGATGCGCCAGAACCTTGTTCTCGGATACGAGAGCTGCGGCAGCGTACTGTGCAACCATGAATCCGTCGTTGATTCCTTCCTCTACACAGAGGAAACCGGGAAGTCCGCTGAGCTGCGGATTAACAAGGCGCTCAATTCTGCGCTCTGCAACATTGGCAAATTCCGCCATGGCGATTCCCAGAGTGTCCATTGCGATGGCAACAGGCTGGCCGTGGAAGTTACCGCCGGAGAAGATGTCTCCGTTATCCGGGAAGATCAGTGGGTTATCGGTTACGGAGTTGATTTCTGTCTCAATTACGCTTCTTACATAGTCAAATGCAAGACGGCTTGCGCCGTGAATCTGAGGCAGGCAGCGTAAGGAATAGGCATCCTGTACACGGATCTGTCCCTGTCTGGTGGTCAGCTTGCTGTCCTGTAAAATCTGAAGCATATTTGCTGCGACATCGATCTGTCCCTTGTGCGGACGAACCATCTGAATTCTTGGATCGTAAGGATCGATGATACCTTCCAGAGAATCTACGGTAAGAGCAGAAGTGATATCTGCCATCTTTGTTAAAATTTCAGCGTCATGGATAGCCAGGCTGGCTACACCCAGCATAGCGCAGGTGCCGTTGATTAAAGCCAGGCCCTCTTTCGCCTTCAATGTTACAACCGGGATACCGGCAGCTTCCATTGCTTCGCGGCCTTCCATCACTTTACCCTGGTATTCTGCTTCGCCTTCTCCAATCATAGGAAGAACCATGTGAGCCAGAGGGCACAGGTCGCCGCTGGAACCTACTGAGCCTTTTTCAGGGATTACCGGATGAACGCCCTTATTCAGCATTGCAATCATTGTCTCGACTGTCGATAAGCGGATACCGGAAAAACCTTTTGCAAGCGCATTGACACGCAGCAGCATGATAGCTCTTGTCACGTCCTGTTTAAATGGATCGCCCACGCCTACGGCGTCGGATAAGATAAGGTTTAACTGTAATTTGTCCAGTTCATTTTCTGATATTGCCACATTTACGAATTTACCGAAACCGGTATTAAGTCCGTAAATAACTTTTTTCTCTTCAATATTTTTTTCCACAATGTCACGGGATATCTGAATATTCTTTTTTGCTTCTTCGCTTAAGCCCACCTCTGCCTTGTTGCGGGCGATTTCTACCACCTGATCAATTGTCAGGCTGCTGCCGTCCAGATAAATCATAATATGTAAACCCTCCAATCACGTAATTTGCCGCTTCGGCGGCCGTTCGTTGTTTTGTTAGTTACAGTCTACACCCGGGCTGTCGATAAACTGTCGATGCAGGGGCCTGTACTAAAAGTATATTCCTTTTTTTATAAAAACAGAAGCGTATTTTTTATCGTCGTTTTGATTTTTTACCGACGATTTAGGAAAAAAGTGTTTTGGCTCATGTTTTTTCTTGTCTTTTGTATATTCTAAATGTTAATATGATAACGAAGGGATGGTAGAAAATTATATGGATGATTTAGAGCAGTACAAAGACAGACTTCGTATCGCATTAAGCTCCGCAAAAATCTGCATTTTTGAGGTGGATCTGCTGCGGCAGTTATATACCTTTTTTGAAAATGCGGAGGACATATTCGGCGTCTCCGGTGATAGTATTTTAAAGGATGTGCAGTCATACAGCACACTGGCTCCGGAAGCGTACCGGCTGGCTGTCAGCAAATATTTTTCACATCCGGACGATTCGGCAGTGATTGAGGCAGCCTTTGCACAGATCCTGAGAGGAGAACCGGCTACCTATGAGGCTCGAATGAAAGCGGGAGGCTCGGCGTTCATATGGTGCAGAATTTCTGTGACGCCGATTATAGAAGATGGCAAGCCGGTAAGAATGGTTGGCGTGATTACAGATATCACGGATTTGAAAGAAAAAACAGAAAGTTTGCGGAGGGCCGTCAACCTGGACTCATTTACGGGTCTTTATAATAAAGATCACACGATAGCCCTTATCAATAATATTTTAGACATGGGCACGCATGTGAAGCACGCTCTCGTGATTCTGGATATCGATAATTTTAAAAAATTTAACGATACTTACGGTCATGACCAGGGCGATAAAATCATTAAAGCATTGTCACAGAAACTCAAAAACACGTTCAGAAAAACAGATATTGTGGGACGGTTTGGAGGCGACGAATTCATTGTATTTATCCAAAATATCGAAGACGATCAATGGCTGCGTGATAAGCTCCATCATCTTATCCGTTTTGAAGCAGGAACATTTACCTGCACGAGCAGTATGGGAGTTTCCGTTTTTCCGTTGGATGCGGCAAACTTTGAAATGCTTTTCAAAAAGGCAGACATTGCGTTATACCACGCCAAGTCCGCAAAAGAGAAAGCTGTGTTTTTTTCGGCTCTTGACAGGAATGAAAAAAAGGATTCTCTGAGGTAAACGGCGCCTGGTTTTACAAGGGCTGCTGTTAATGGAAAGTTATTTTCCGTAATTCCTTACAAAATAAACTTGTGTTTGGTTGCGTATTTATCAAATATGCATTAATATTGTAGCAGGACACTTTGACGGGACTTGGGGAGGCCTTGTTTGATGAGAGATGTAACAGTAACGCTAATGAATACGCCGTCCGTGGTGGTGGATGGGGAAAAGAAAGTATTTCCTTACAGGAAAGTCGAAGGTTTATTTTACTATATCTGTGTCAGAAAACGGATCACAAGGGATGAAGCGATAGGGATTTTCTGGGTTGACTGCGATGAGACCAGTGCCAGAAAAAATCTGAGGGATGCTTTATATCACATTAAAAAGATAGTAGGGCCGGATATCATCAGCATGGATGGGAATGTATTTATATCGCTGAATCCGGAGCAGCATATTAAAGTAGATGTTGACGCCGCCAGGGAGAATATCCTGGAAAATTACAAGGGCGAGTTTATGAGTTTCTTCTATGTAAAAAACTGTCTGGAGTTTGAAAACTGGATGGATGATTACAGGAGAGAGCTGAAGGAGCATTATATTAAAGCCGTCTTAAAAAAGGCGGAACAGGCTATACACGCTAAGGACACGTCGGAGGCTGCCCGTTATGCAGGCAAGCTGGTGGAAGTTTTCTATTTAGATGAGAGCTTTTACAGACGGGTTCTTACATTTTTGATGGAAGAGGCGGAATATTCATCCGCTATTTCCCTCTATCAGAAGTTTGCATTGTCGCTGAAGCAGGATTTGGAGGAGGAGCCGGAGGCGGAAACCCGGGCGCTGATGGACAAGATCCTGAAGCTGCGCAAGAAGATAGCAGAGCATCCTGTAAAGGAGCAGCAGGTCTTCATGGGCCGTCAGAAAGAGCTGTATGGCATTTATGAGAGCATCCAGAAACACAGGGTGAAGGGGAAGGATTCCGGAGAGAATTTCGTTCTTATATCTGGGGAAGCGGGCGTTGGTAAAACGGCTTTGATGGGGCAGCTCCGGACCCTGCTGGAGGAAGAGAACCACACGATATTCTCGTACTGCTGCTGTCCCTCGGAGTCTGATTTGTACCTGAAGCCATGGAATGATATATTAAGCCAGGTGCAGGAGTTCTGCATGAAGCAGAGGAAGGAACTGAAGGCATCTGAATACTTTGCCAACAAAGATGTGACGGATTACCGTATATTTGCGACGCAGTACGGTATTCATCTGGAGGATTTAATCCGGGCTTTCTGCAAGGACTTTGGCCGCTCGGAAATCATCCTGTTTTTCGATGATATCCAGTGGATGGATCCCTCGAGTATCCAGCTATTAAATAATACGTTATTCCACCTCAGGGACTGCCCGATTTTTATCGTGGCGGCCAGCAGGCTCGAGGTCGTAAAAGAAATTGAGGATTTGCGGGTTTCACTGATGCGGGAGGCATTAATCAAAGAGGTAAAGTTGAAACGGTTCACTCTGGAGGAAACGAGAGAACTGATTGAGGTTCAGGCGCAGGAACTGCTGGGCGATCCGGAAAACCTGGACAAAATTTATGAGTATACGGATGGAAATGCCCTGTTTCTGACCGAGCTTCTTAAGACAATGAAGGACAACGACGGAGGGATGGTGCCGGAGAATCCGCTGACCTCCAGGATGGTGAGCATCATCCAGAGCCGTCTGATGAAGCTGACGGAACAGGAGCATACCCTTTTGAGTGTGATGTCGGTATTCTATCATGCGGTGACAATCGAGGATATCCAGATTCTCTATCCGGAACCTGAGCTTAAGATATATGATTTACTGGAGCATCTTTTGGAGCGCCAGATTATCTATGAGGATGTGGGGACTGCCGCCATTACGTATCATTTTACCCATATATTGATACATAACTATGTCCAGTCGAAGATATCGGCCGGCAGAAAGCAGATCTATCACCGGCAGGTAGCCGGATATTATGAGCAGAAGTACAAGGAGACAGGGGATATCACCTTGATGCCGGAATTGATTTACCACTTCGAAAATGCCAATGATATGTACAAAAAATATGAGTACAAGCTGGAGTATTTCAAGGAATTTTTCTCAGGAACCCAGGAGATATATCCGGCAATGTCTTTGAGCTTTACGGATAAATTCTTCTTCCCGGATCTGGATTCCAGCGAAAATGTGCTGATTCCGTTGGCTGAGGAGATACGCGCACTGCCGAACCGGGATCAGAGATATCAGGAACTGCGTATGAAGGTGGAATATCTGATTGGAAGGTATGACCTTTCAAGCGGTGATTACCAGTATGGCCTGCGCAATATGAACGCCTGTATCGAAGCGGCAAAAATCCTTAAAAATTCGCGCTATCTGATGGACAGCTATCTCCAGATGATTTATTATGCGATACAGGTTTATGACCTGGATATGATGAAGGAATATATCACGTACTGCTCCGAGCTTTTGGAGGAATACCAGTACTCTAAATCAACACCATACACGATACAAAGGCTCAAGGCTTTGTATTACAGTAAGACGGAACAGTTTGACAAGGCGGAACAGATACTGGAATCACTGATTCCGAAGCTGGAAAAGCTGCAGATGGATCCCTCCTGCCAGGTGGGCCTGATAGCCTGTTATAATTACCGGGGAGAGATATGCATGAAGCAGGGGGACTGTGAGACTGCGCATACCTATATAAGCAAAGCACTGGCCAGCAGCCATGCATCGCAGCCAACAGCCGGACTTGGGATGTCATACACCAATATGGGAATTATTTTATACAGATTGGATAACTATGACAAGGCTTCCGAGTATTTCGACAAAGCCAGAGGCTGTTTCCAGAATCTTTCCATCCAGTGGGGACGCGCCAAAGAAGAGGCGTATTCCGCGCTGCTGGAGCTGAAGCTGGGCAAAAGCAAAAGCGCGCTGGCACGCTACAAAGCGGCATGCAAGTATGCGGATAAAGACTACAGCCCCAATACGCTGCTCATGCTCCAGACCGTGTACGCCCAGCTGCAGGATCTGCCCGGACTCGAACCTCAGGAACCTCCGAGGATCCCTAAGCAGGCAAAATAATGATAATAGAAAAAATAATAATATAAAAAAGAGGAAATCCAGTCAGAAATAATCCGGCTGAATTTCCTCTTTTTCTATTATTATATTACCATAAAAATGACTGTTTTTCAAGACTTGTAATGAGGCGGAGGCGGGCGTATAATGCTGGGAACAACGGACAATGAACAATCGTGACAGTTCAGACATCAACCACTAATCATAAAAGCAGCTATATATGGAAGGGGACGGTATGGAAAAGACTATTTTTGATGTGATGCAGCTCAGCAAGAACACGGAGGAGCTGGCTGCGGTTATGGTCTGCAGCAGGAAGACGCAGATGTATGGCCTGTCGCTCACGGAGGAAGAGGCCAAAGAACTGATAGTCAGCAGAAATGATACTCTGAAGAAGTTTAAAAGGGTGGAACTGGGCAGGGGAATGCTGGATAAGCTGATTTATATGTTCTGTGATTCGGAATATATAAACAGCGATAATTATCCGGAAACGCTGGAAAGGCTGATGGAACTGTTTTATGAATTCAGGAATGAGACGGACGACAGGCTGACGGATGACGAGCTTCTGGCGTTCATGAAGGAGCAGTTTGAGGGCGTCTGCTTCGGGGATTTGGAATATCTGGGAGGAACCTGCCTGGAGCGGTTTGCCGCTTCGGTCAGATCCGGGTACGATGGCTTCAGAAAGACGCAGGGCCTGGGTGAGTATGAGGCGCTTTCCGGAGAAAAGAGGTGGGACAGTGAAGTTTACAGGCAGGTTCTGAGGGAACAGTTCTGGGAGTGACGGGAGAACGCTGGTCATAGAACTGCGGTTTTCAGCAGGGCTGTGACCGGTAGTACGGGGAGCGCCGAAAGGAGAAGAATATGCAGTATGAGATGTCTCGGTTAATCCGGCTGACCGGATGGCTGGCAGAACAATATACTTCAAAGGACACCAGTTCCATCACGTATGAGACGGCGGAAATGCTGATGGAGGCCGTTCTTTATTGTATTAATGAGTATGAAGAACCGGGAGAGCCGGGGGAACACGGGGACGTATCAGGGGAAGATAATGGTGTACAGGCGGAAAGAGTACCGGCGGCAAGGACGGAGCCGGATGCGGAAACCGCCTGGCGCTGGGGATATCAGGCTGTGCTTGGAAAGGTAAGGCGGGCCGGGAAAATTTACGAAGCTGTGGTAGATGAGTTTGAAGACTATGGCTGTCAAAATTACAGGGATACCATAACCAGGGGAATACCCGGTTTTTTTGTCCGTTATGACGCAAAATTTTGTCCGCAGGATCACATCCTTTCACTCGATTATCCGGTGATGGGTGGAAATGCATTAAACAGGGGAGAAAAACGGCTGACCGGTATTGATTTGATCTATGAATATCTGAAGATAATCCGGATGGAAAAGAAATTCCTGGACTGTTTTGAAAGACAGGCGGTTGTAAACCTGATGAGCGCCATTTATCCGCAGTATCAGGAATTATATCTGGATAATCTGTGCAGTCCGGTGCTTTTAAATGCCCTGGGCTGTCTGATTGCCGGAAAAACGGTTGGCAGACTGGAACCGGGACGGGACGGCCTGTGTCTCATAGAAAACTATTTCACAGGCTGCGGGGCAGAGGAGATAGAGCGTAAGCTGGTACCGTGTATCCGTATTCTGACCGGTAATTTGGAATGGTTTGACAGGTCGGCAAGGCATTATGCGCCGCAGATTGAAAATGCGCTCAGATTCGGCTGCCTGGATCGGCTTTTCCAGGTCTAAAAAAGGGAAGAGACACCTATCACAATATCTCTTCCCCATATATAATCACCATTTTTATACAGCCGGCAGCCGCTTATCCATCTGCCGGCCGCTGCATTTATCACTATTAATTCAAGAGGTTTTTAAAAATATAACTGTTCCATTGAGAAAGTATGTGTTCTCAGATAGAATTTCAGAACTTCTTCCAGTGCATACACCGGAACAGGTCCTACCAGCTCACAGTCCTCTACAAGGATGCCGTACTGGGATGCTTCGGATTTGATTGTCTCAAATACACGGTGAATAGGAGTCTTTTCATAGTTTGTCAGGTTCATGGATACCTGTACAATGCCGCGCTCTTCCAGAGGAAGCGCGATAGCGCGCACGTTCTGGTAACCGCCCGCAGCGCCCCTTACGGCTTTGACGATCTGCTTTGCGATTGCGATATCGGCAGTCTTTAAGTTAACATTGAAAGCAACGAGCGGGAAACGGACGCCTGTAACGGTTGCGCCGCTCTTGGCGTTGAAATCCTTCGGGCCTTCATCCGGAACCCATGCAGGATCTTTCATGCGCTCGCAGAGCGCTTCATATTCGCCCTTACGGATGCGGACAAGATTTTTTCTCTCTTCGCATGTAGCGGCATCTTCATAATAATAAACGGGAACTCCCAGCTCATCGCCCAGGTATTTGCCGAAAGCTCTTGCAATTACAAGCGCTTCGTCGATGGATACGTCTTTTACGGGAATGAACGGAACAACGTCAACGGCGCCGATACGCGGATGGCTTCCCGTATGCTTTGTCATATCGATTAATTCGATCGCTTTTGCTGCCAGGCGCTTGGTACCATCTAAGACAGCCTCCGGGCTCCCTTTGTAAGTAAATACGGTACGGTTGTGATTTGCATTGGAATTGATGTCCATGACATCAACTGCTTCTCCGTCCAGTAGAGCGGCTTTTACCTGCTCGACCAGATCCAGATCTTTGCCTTCGCTGATATTGACTTCAGCCATTAATACTTTCATTGCTTTTCCTCCTGATCTTAATTCATGGTGCTTTTATATTAATTATTTGTTACATCATAATTGGTGCATCATAATTGTTACATCATACCTTTGCCGAGATCTTCCATGGCCTCTTCCATCTCCCGGGTCCTGGCCTCGTCCTTAATCATGGACAGGTTAGCCTGGATGTTTAAAACACAGCCCTTTACTCCCGATTCCGACAGATACTTGGCGCTCATGAGGTCTGAAAGGCAGGCCGGATTGGAAGAACCCTCGAGACGGCATACAAGCTCGTAGACTCTCTTATTATTATAGCCGTTGTTTTTTGGAACAAGGGCAGCCTGGTAAGCGGCGTCACGGACAGCCTGTTTTCTCACTTCTTTTTCTTCATCAGTTGATTTGGGAAGAGCGAAAGCATCCTTAATCATACAGTAAGCTTCCGTATCCTGCTCGGAGCCTTTTAACAGTGTTTGGGCCAGTTCGTCCAGTTCTTTTGACATGGCCGTATATTCTTCCTGAGTGAGGTTAACCGGTTTTGCCATGGAGAGCTTTGCAACCATGGAAGCCATTCCGGCAGCCATAGCCCCTGCAAGTGCGGAGGCAGAGCCGCCGCCAACGGTAAAATCATCCGAATCAACCACCTTGTTAAATACGTCTAAATACATAAAATTCCTCCTTTAGCCGCAACTTTTCCTTTTTTAATAATCGTTTCAATCGGATTACGGCCATATTTATAAATTAAGTCTTCGTAAGTATCGGTGTCGAGAATCAGCAGATCGGCAAGCTTGCCGGGAGTCAGGGAACCTCTGTCCTTTAATCCCATTGCTTTGGCGGCTCCCTTTGTAGCGGCGCGCAGCGCTTCTTCAGCGCTGAAACCATGCTGTCTGCAGGCAAGCACGAGGATGAAAATCATGGATTCACACCAACAGCCGGGACAGCAGTTGGTAGCCAGTCCGAGATCCATGCCGATATCCAGCATCGGGCGCGGATCAACCTGCTTTGGATGATTTACCGCAAAATCGGTTCCAACCAGCAATACGCCTGTGACATCGGCGTCTTTTAGCTTCTGGAACACACTGACAGGAGTATAATTCAGATGATCGGCAGACAGCATATGCATATCGGCGGCCAGATCAGAACCTCCTATATAGGAGTAGGCGTCGGTGTGGATTCTGGGGGCCAGGCCATAGTCACGGCCGGCGGCCAGCACGGTTTCACATTCTTTTGCCGTATAATGACCTTCATCGCACCAGATATCGTTGCAGACAGCCAGTTTTTCTCCGGCTACCCGCGGGATCATCTCTTTGCAGAGCAGATCGATGTAAACTTCTTTTTTCATGCCTTCCGTCCAGCCATGAGCGCCCAGGAAAGTGGAGAAGATATCCAGAGGAAGTTCTTCGTTCAATTCGCGGTTTACTTCCAGCATACGCAGTTCGGACTCCATCGTCAGGCCGTAACCGCTCTTGCCTTCCAGTGTAGTGGTTCCGTTCATGAACATATTTTCCAGGCGCCGTTTTGTCTGGGCCTTTAACTCCTCTTTCGGGAGGTTAATTGTCATATTTACAGAGGCGTAAATTCCGGAGGGAATCCCTTTTTTAGCCAGAGTTTCCGGATTGTCGTCAACCACGGAAACGGCATACGCCGCAACGCGTGAACCGCCAAAGGTTACGTGGGTATGGCAGTCAATGAAGCCGGGCAGTACTACTTTGCCGGATGCATCGATGGTTTCAACCTCCGTGCCGCCGGCCCTCAGTCCGCCGGCCAGTTTCTCAATATCCCCGGTTTTACCGGCTGCTTCAATCAAACCGTCCCGGATCAGGACACTTCCGCCTTCAATCAGGCCGATATCATTATTGTGATCGCCTTCCATGGTCAGGAGCTGTCTGGCGTTATGGATCAGGAGAACTTTTTTACCGTTGTCCATCATGGATCTCCTTTCATTTTAAGCATAATCAGGAGGGCACATAAGTACCCTTATGAACCCTCCTGCCATATTGCGTTATTTGTATATTATCTGATATATTCGCCTTCCGGAGCAAAGGTAACTTTATCAGCCGGCTCCCACCACAGCGGAATCTTGATGCTTTCGCCGCCTGCGATCTTGCCGTTTCCGTTGCAGACATCTTTTGCGGACTGGTATCCGGACTGTGCATGACGGACAACACCGATACCGGAGTCAACGGTCAGAGCGGAGTCAAGTCTTACGTCAGCTTCTTCTGTACCATCAGCAATCATGGTAACACCTGTATGTACAGCCTCACCCATGGAGTAGTTAGCCTGGATAGCGATCAGGTCGCAGCCTGCTGCACAGTTTAATAAGCCGTTTAAGTATGGCCAGTCGGAGATGTAGTCGCCGCCATCTGGCATGTTCTCGGACTCGAATGTCGGGTTAACGATAGAACCGGAGTCTAAGTTATCTCTGGAGAATGCTACCGGGCCCTTTACCTCGCCCTTCTTAATTAATTCGTTTACTGCAAGACCAAAACGTCTTCTTTCGCCAAAGCCCATGTAGCAGATACGTGCCGGAAGAGCCTCGATCGGAAGGTGTTTTCTGGCCAGGTTGATCCATCTCTCAACCAGGTGGTCACCCTTGCAGATTTCAAGTGCCAGGTCATCCAGACGAGCCAGGTCGGCCGGGTCACCGGAGATACAGGTCCAACGGAACGGTCCGCGGCCTTCGCAGAACAGTGGTCTGATGTATGCTGCTACGAAACCTTCAATCTGTTTTGCTTCTTTTTCAGGCATACCTGCATCGATACACTCTTTACGGATGCTTGTGCCGTACTCAAATGCTTCAACGCCGCGTTTCTTGAATTCGATCATGGCGCGTAACTGACGCTGCATTGTCTCACGTGCTGCTTCAAGGTAAGCTTTTCTGTCTTCGCCTCTGAATTTATCAGCCTCAACTCCTGTGTATCCTGATGGGATATAGGAAATCGGGTCATGGCAAGGACACATTTCTGTAACAACGTCCGGAAGGAAGTTCTTAGCAAGAGCCTCTTCATAAACATCTGCTGCGTTTCCGACAACACCGATGGAGATTGGCTCATCTTTCTCAAGATGCTCTTTAGCGATAGCGATAGCTTCATCTAAGCTTCTGACCATCATATCCATGTAGTTCTTCTCAATACGTCTCTGGATAACTCTCTCATCAGCGTCAACCAGGATAACTACCGCACCGTGCATCTTGCCGGCCCATGTCTGGTTTCCGCCCATGCCGCCTGCACCGGCTGTTAAGAAAATCTTGCCGTGCATGTCATTATCCCACTCTTTTTTAAGAGAGATAGCGGACAGAGTCTCGAATGTTCCTTCGATAACGCCCTGTGTTCCGATGTACTCCCATGGAGCAGCCGTATACTGAGCGAAGATTGTAAGGTTTTTATCCTGAAGGTCGTAGAAACGCTCCCAGTCAGCTTTCATAATATTAGTAGTAGCCATAACAACACGTGGAGCTAATTTGTGTGTTCTGAAAACTGCAACAGGCATACCGGACTGGATAACCAGTGTCTCATTATCTTCAAGGTCTTTTAAGGACTGAACGATTGCATGGTAGGATTCCCAGTTTCTTGCGCATTTTCCGTTTCCGCCATAGATAACCAGCTGCTCTGGAATCTCAGCATTTTCCATATTGTTCTCAAGCATTCTTAAGATGGTTTCCTGTTTCCAGCCCTTACATCTTAATTCGCCACCTCTTTGAGCTTTTACGGAATAATAGATTTCCGGTTTTCCTTCCTTTGCTGGATACATGTTTCCGCCGTTCATTGACATAACTAAATTCCTCCATTTCTTTTTGTTTGCTTTTTTCTTTGTTTTTCTCTACACCCTATGTAGTATTGTTTTTTGCCGTTCCGATATTGGCATTTCGGAAGTGGCGTTTGTTTGTATCTGATGGTTCAAGTATATGTACAGGCAGTCGAGGAAATGTCGATGTTTCCCGTAAAATAACAGGATGTTAAAATTTTTTTTGGAAAGCTTATATCGACACTTTCTCGGCGGAACGTAAATATACTTGTCATAGTTTTTGTTTAGAAACTGGAATTACACTGTAACAAAAGGACATAATCGAATTCTCTTTAAGAAATCACAGGCAATAAGATGTTTTACAGGAGTTTAAAAAGAATAGTAGAACATTAAAGATTCAGTGATCTATTGGGAGTAAGGATGGAAAGCGGGGGATGCTGAAAGCGGGAGAGAAAAAGAAATACTATTATATTAGAGGGCTTTATGCTAATAAAGTATTAAACAGTAAGGTGTTTCTCTGTATTTAAGATGAATGGGGAAACGGCTCCGGCTGCACGGCTGCATATTACAGGCAACACGTGCGGCAACGGTAAACATGAAATCTGTTTACGGGGGCCAGTATGTTAGTTAGGAGGCTTAAAAATGGAAGACTTATTAAAAGAGGCGCAGGAACTGCAGCACAAGATAGTAGAGTGGAGAAGAATACTTCACCGCTATCCGGAAACGGGGTTAGTGCTTCCAAAGACAGCAGATTTTGTTACAAAACAGTTAACAGCGGCAGGCATTGCTTACAAGACTTATAAGAACCATTCAGGAATAACGGCTGTGATTGGCAAGGGTGAGGGGAAAACAATTGCGATCAGGGCCGATATGGACGGACTTCCCATAAAGGAAGAGACTGGTCTTACATATGCTTCTGCAAATGAGAATATGCACGCCTGCGGCCATGACGCTCATACGGCGATGCTCATTGCGACAGCAGTTATGCTGAAGAACCATGAGGATGAGCTTAAGGGAAAGGTAAAACTTATTTTCCAGCCGGCGGAAGAAGGCCCCGGCGGAGCAGAGCCGATGGTGAAGGATGGAGTAATTGATGATGTGGACGCGATTCTGGCGCTGCATGTGGGCACGATGTTCGGACCGTTCAATAACGGGGACATTTGTGTGAGCTATTCCAACACTACGGCGGCCGACGATCAGGTGCTAATCAATATTACCGGTTTCGGAGGACACGGCTCCGTTCCTCATGAATGTATTGATCCGGTTGCCATTGCAGCGCTTATCATCAACAATATTCAATATATTATCAGCCGCGAAGTGGCCCCGGCCGAATCTGCGGTTATTACTCTGGCCAGTGTGGAGGCAGGAAGAGGAGCGTATAATATCATTCCTGAGACAGCAGTTGTAAAAGGAACGATTCGCAACGGTTCTCCTGTGGTAAGGGAGTTTGTCTTGAAACGTATTGAGGAAATTGCAACATCGACAGCCCGTATGATGAGGGGAAATTGTACGGTTCAGATACTGGATGGCTATCCGGCGCTTGTCAATGATCGCTCAGTAGTGGAGAGCTTCCTGAAATCTGCAAGAAAACTGATTCCGGAAGAAGAGATTCATATCGCCAGCCATGGAATGATGGGTGGAGAAGATGCGGCGTTTTTCTTCCAGGAAATACCGGGATGTTATTTTTTCCTGACAAATGGTGCGGCGTGCCCGGCTGACGGCAAACAGTATGGGGCGCATCATCCAAAATTCTGTCTTGATGAAGATGTCTTTTACAGGGGACCGGCATTATTCACCCAGGCGGCAATGGATTGGCTGGAAGATAACAGGTAAAAAATAAATAAGGGGATGTTTCGATTATGTATTTGGATGCAATATTTTATTTTATGGTAATTCTGGCCATAATGGCTGTCGCCGATATTATTTCGACAGCAACAAGAGCCATGATACCTTCGATGTTTTCAATTTCTGTAATATGTATTGTACTGTTTTGGAGCGGCCTGCTTCCTCCGGATGTTCTGGAGCTGGCCGGTATCAGTTCGACGCTCGTGTATGTAATCTACTATCTGCAGCTTCCTCATATGGGGGCTCTTATGAGCATGAGGGAAATGGCAGTTCAGTGAAAACAATTGTGATTTGTCTGGCCGGTCTGGTGGGAATGTGTATTCTCAATGTAACAGTCGGCACATTATTATTAGGTAAACTGGTTGTGCTGGCCGGAACACCTCCGCTGAGCGGCGGTATCGTAGCTTATATGATTGTAAGTGAGCAGGCAAACGCAATGGGGCGCCCGGATTTATCCACTCTGGCTTTGGCAGTATTCGTATTACAGAGCTTCGTTGGGTATCCGCTTACCGCTTTCTTCCTTAAAAAAGAAGCAAATTATCTTCTGAAAAACTACAGAAACGGTATTGTGGAAGGCGAAAAAGAAGCTATTAACAGCAGCAAGAAGCCGCTTATTCCTCAGCTTCCGGAGAAATACAATACAACAAACACAGTTCTTTTCAAAGTTGCGGTTGCCGGTGTAATCGGTATTCTTATTACAATTGCAACCAGAGAGTTCCTGTCCCGGTATGTAATTCTTCTGATTGTGGGCGTTATTCTTTCGGAAATCGGATTCCTGGATCGCTCACCGCTTATTAAGTCACAGGTATTTGGCTTCTCAATGGTAGTTATTATTGGTTATGTTGTAGTTGCAGGTATCGGCGGAACAACGCCGGACGTAGTCCTTTCCTCACTGATTCCTACGGTTGGCGTTATCGTGATCGGAACAATCGGTCTGGCAGTCGGGGCAATGATTGCCGGAAAGCTGCTGGGATTCAGGAAAGAAATGGCCATCTCGGTCGCTCTGACGGCTCTTTACGGGTATCCTGGAACTTATATCCTGTCCCAGGAAAGCGTTAAGGCTGTCAGTGACGATGAAACAGAGAAAGAATATCTGAGGTCCAGAATTGAGCCTAAGATGATCGTTGGCGGTTTTACCACAGTAACATTTGCATCCGTATTTGTTGCAAGTATTCTGGTGAAATTCTTCTAAACAGTCTGTCCGTTTTGATGAACGGAAAGCTTGTTATTTAAATAAAACCATGTCTGGGCCGCGGCCTTCACATCCGGAATTGTACCTCCGGTTGAGAAGACCGCGGCCTTTCCAATTTTAAGGACAGAGAATATGCCTGAGTCTATTGAAATAACTATGGAAGAATGTGTCGAAAGAATAAAGCGGAATTTCAGCGAAAAATACCTCTAGCCGTCGAAAGAGGGGAGATGAAAGATAAAGTCATCCGTTGTAAATTCAAAAACTCTGTGATACACTGAAATTGTCTGATTATCTGTGCAAACAGAGTAATAATATGACGGGAGACGGAAATATGACGGTAGAAAAAGAGATAAATACAGAGAAAAATAATGATATGCTGACAGGACATCCGGGACGGAGCCTGTTGTTTTTTGCTTTGCCTATGATACTGGGCAATCTGTTTCAACAGTTTTATAATATAGTGGATTCGGTTGTTGTGGGGAAATTTGTCAGTGAAGAAGCGCTGGCTTCCGTCGGAGCATCGTATGCGATCACCAATGTGTTTATTGCAGTTGCCATAGGCGGAGGCGTCGGAAGCGCAGTCATTATATCGCAGTTTCTGGGAGCGGGGAGAGCCGGTAAGATGAAGACCGCTGTCTCCACAACATTGATTAACTTCCTGATCATCAGCATGCTTCTGGGGACGGTGGGACTGATCGGAAACGACTGGATACTGCGGCTTCTCAAGGTACCGGAGAATGTGTTCCGGGATGCGGCGGCATATCTGAGAATCTATTTTCTGGGGCTGCCATTCTTGTTTATGTACAATGTACAAGCCTCTGTATTCAATTCCCTTGGGGATTCACGCACGCCCCTGTATCTGCTGATTTTCTCATCCCTGCTGAATATTTTCCTGGATTTGGTGTTTGTGATACAATTCGGCCTGGGCGTAAAAGGAGTTGCTTTTGCCACTTTGATTGCACAGGGAATTTCAGCCGTCATTTCCTTTGTCCTTCTGCTCCGGAAAGTAAAGAAATATCCTCATGAGCGCTCAGAATTTCATTTCTATGACGGAAAGATGCTGCGTTCCATGACACGGGTGGCGATTCCGTCGATTTTACAGCAGTCGATTGTCCATATGGGAATCCTGCTGGTACAGTCGGTCGTTAATACCTTCGGTTCCGCCGTTATGGCAGGTTACTCCGCGGGGACCAGGATTGAGTCGCTGGCAATTGTTCCTATGACCGCGGTCGGCAATGCGATGTCCACATTCACAGCCCAAAATATGGGGGCAGGCAATGTAAAACGCGTTAAGGAGGGGTATAGGTTCTGTTATATTATACTGGGCTGTTTTGCAGTCCTGCTCTGCGGTTCCATCCAGTTGTTCGGACACTCCTTTGTCTCCGCATTTCTGGATGCGGATGCCAGCAGGGCGGCATTTGAAACAGGAATCTCATACACTGATTTCATTTCCTTTTTCTTTATTTTTATCGGCCTAAAGATGACCACCGACGGGCTGCTGCGCGGCGCCGGCGATGTGACGGCCTTTACCGTCGCCAATCTGGCGAATTTAAGTATCAGAGTATTTGTTGCCAACTATTTCGCCCCACGGTACGGAGTACAGTTTGTCTGGTATGCAGTTCCGATAGGATGGGCGGTTAATTATATTATCTCCTTTACCTGGTACTTGACGGGAAGGTGGAGCCGGATCAGGCTGGTTGGGAAGAAAGCAGAAACATAACAGAAACAATAGCAGAAAGACAGGAGGTACAGGATGAAAGAGAAATCGTATATGCTTGCTTTGCCGGGGGAGCAGGAGCCGGAGGGTAGAATGGAGGTTCTCAGGAGGCTTAAAAATGCTCCTGATTTTAAGGTGGTCACTGCTGATACGGAGGATGAAGGGAGCCTTGAGCTTACAGTTGAATATAAGGGAAACAGGTACAGGGCGCTGCTGTATCCGACCGGATTTGAACTGCCAGAGTTCTACCGATGCCAGCATTTGTTTCCCGACGTGGATATAGAAGTAATGGAGAGGGCAGAGAGCGGACTGGCAGTGGAGATGATGTTTGGAGAAGATGCGCTGGACTCTTATCACCTTCAGCTTAAGCTGATTCATGCCGTTCTTCCCGATGCCGTGGCAGTTCTCGACGACAGCTCGGAAAAGATACTGTCGGGACATTGGGTTGCCCTGGCCGCTGTCTCGTCCGTTCCCCCGGCGCCCCGCTACATTTATACGGCGCAGGCGGTATCAGGGGAGGAAGAGATCGTCTGGCTCCATACCCACGGCCTGAACCGCTGCGGCATATCGGAGCTGGAAGTGCTGAATTCCACGAAGGATACATATAACAGCCATTACAATGTCCTGGAAACAATGGCAAACCGGCTTCTGGAGCTGGAAGAACCGCTGGAGCCGGAGGAGCCCCTGTATCTTGCACGCCTGACCGACCGGGCGGCTCTGGTTACGACGCTGGTTCCCTGGAAAGAAGCCGTGGAATTGTATGACGATGATATGCTGGGAGGAAAGGGTGACAGGGCCGAGGGGCATAACGGCAATACAAGCGTGATATTTACCTATCCGTCCAAAGCCGATTATGAGGAAGGCAACTATTCGCCGCTTTCCCACTATGATGAAATTCTCGGAAATAATCCAATCTACTGGATATCCACGCCGGAGACGGAACGGATGAAGGCGCTGGCCGTCGAACGCGTTTCCTATATGCTGCGCGCCATGGAGGTTAAGGAGAATCATATCCTGGTGAAGGTTGGCCTGACTATAGACGAGGAATATCAGGAGGACAACAATACGAAGGAACATATCTGGTTTGAACTGCTCGAGGCGCAGGACGGTAAATTCACTGCAAAGCTGACGCAGGAACCATATTATGTCAGCGGAATGCATCAGGATGATATCGGAACGTATACATACGATGATTTGACGGATTGGATCATATTTACGCCGGAACGGAGAATTACGCCGGACGATGTGTATATTATGGATTTGTAATTTTGTTTAATTAAGCAGATGAGGACGCCGCCGGGACGGCCGCTGATTGTCTCATGCGTTAAGTGCGGGGGGATAATTTGTTGCGGCGGCTAAGTGTTTCCGTGTATTAAAGGTATTATTGGAGTAGACTGGACTTTTTGTTATTGGAAAAGAGGTGTGGAATGGTTGAGATTAGACCTGTTATTATGGAACAAGAGAAGTATTTTCCCCTGTTGCAGGAGATTGAACCCAGTGGGGAGATGGTTGAACGGAATCTCAGAGAGGGGGAATTCTACCTCCTGAAAGCAGAGCGGGAGGCAGTCTGTGCGGCGGTTATTATCCCTCTTTCCGACAATACCGGCGAGATTAAGTACCTGGCGACGCGGCAGGATTTGCGGGGCAGGGGATATGCCGGACTTCTGGTAAACTGGCTGTGTGGGCGGTATACCCAGACTTTTACAGCCATGAAGGCGGAAGTTTCCGGCAGCAGACTATCCTTTTTTCAGAAATTAGGCTTTACCGTCTGCACCGATGACAAAAATCCTTCTCATACATATTGTCTGTGCCGTGAACTTCCGGTGGGAGAGGACAGGCCTGAGGGGACGCTGCGCTGTGGGCAGGCGGAGATCGGAACGCCTGCTTATCAAAGTACTTTAGAGCTTCGGCAACGGGTGATGCGTCTTCCGCTTGGACTGGATCTCTATCAGGGTGATATGAGCCGGGAGGAAGAATTTGTCCATTTTGCGGCGATGGATGAAAAAGACAGGGCATGGGGCGTGGTGGTGGCCGATCTGAGGCCCGACAGAACTGTGGAAGTCCGGGCAGCAGCGGTAGACTTGCGGATCCAGCGGTCAGGCTGCGGGCGAAGGCTAATGACGATGATGGAAGACTATTGCCGCAGCCGGGGGATGAAAGAAATAATCCTCCATTCACGGAAAACGGCTGCCGGCTTCTATGAACAACTGGGATACACCAGAACACCCGGAGAATTTATAGAGGTCACAATTCCTCATTGTGAAATGCGGAAAATATTTGGCCGTCCCGGCGGCGTCTTCCCCTGCTTAATTCATCGAAATGCCTCCGGCGCCAATTTCATCATATCTTCCGGGATTCTCCCCTGCTCCCTTTCAACAACCTCATATACCACAACATCGGGCCGGTTCTCTTTCAGCAGGGAGGCGTCAAACGCCTGCCAGTGGTAGTAATCCGTATACCGGAAGTATTTACTCAGTGTCTGTGACAGCGAATAGCCGAAGGAGTCCCGGTAAACCGCAATGCGCCTGGGATCCGGGGCATCCGGTGTCACCTGATGGGTAATGTTGCCGTCTCCGTTCACATCCTCCCGTGTTGTGCTGAGTTCGTCATAATAGCCGCTGATCACTGCCATTGTGTCATCGGTGCGGGAGGGGGGCATATGGAATAATTTTCCCAAATCACCTACGCCGGAAGGAAGGTAGGATACCGTCACATCCTCGATTGGGACAGGTGCTCCGCCCAGAGCTTCGATAAGCATCTGGTTTGTCACGTAACCGGCGGCATCGTTCCAGTGGGTGTCGGTCTTGAAATACCACTGGTAATCCCGGTTTTCGGCAAAATAGGGGGCGGGATCGATGACGGTCACCGTACTGTGCGTTCTGATATAGGAAATCAGTTCCTCCGACCGGGTAGGGGAGGCAAGCTGCCTGCAGCTGTCCGGGAGATATTCCCTGTAAACCGACTCCTTGCTGGGAGGGAGAACAAGGATAAACTGAATGCCCTGAGATTCGAAGTAGTCGGCAGCCGTCTGGATATGCGCGGTTATGGCCTGAAGCACAGGCTCGGGATAGCGGTTGATTCCGAGGCAGTCGGCCAGGGAGGAACCGGCAGTATAGAAGTACCAGCCGTCCTTTCCCTTCAGGACTTCTGTGGAATCCGGGTAGTCAAACAAATCCAGGTTCAGCCGGGCATTCAGGGAGAGAAAACGGTTTCGGAAAGCGGCGTGATCATTGATGTAGCTGTCCATCTCGCCGGGATAGCTCTCCAATGTCTGGAGGCTCAAATGAGGAAAGTCTGCCAGCGCCCGGTTTTCATCCGTTCCTGTATCCGACTCGTTCTTCATAAATGGATAGAGCAGGTTAGGGGCCAGAAGGCACAGCCAGAACCCGGCAATCATAATTATTTTCTTATTCATAAAGTAAAACTCCTTAAATCAGAACTGAAAATAGATAAATGCGGTGTAGGTACTGCTGACAACGACCATGGTTGACAGGAACAAAAGCACAATCATCACTGCAATATCGCCGTAGGATACGTTTTCTTCATCAAATATATGGTTACGGAACCTGGGAAACAGGGCCTGGACCGGGCCGCATAAGAGGATTCCCAAAACGGCGAGGAACAGGATTTTATTATTTGCGAACAGTCCTGCATTCCATAGCCCTTTAGAAGGCCTTATCATCGCCTTTGCCAAATCGATGGCGTACGTCATGCTGGGTGCGCGAAACAGCAGCCAGCCAAAGACGACGACAACCATGGCGTACAGATGATTCAAAAATTTAACCGGGTTGCGATCCAGCACTTTTTTCAGCCACAAACGTTCGGAGAGGATGAAAATGCCGTGATAGATTCCCCATATAATGAATGTCATACTGGCGCCGTGCCACAATCCGGTTGCCAGGAATACGATAAAAAGATTAACACAGGTCCGGCCAAGGCCTTTTCTGTTTCCTCCGAGAGGGATATAAAGATAATCCCTGAACCAGGTTGACAGAGAAATATGCCACCGCCTCCAGAATTCGGTGATGGAGGAGGAGAGGTACGGGTAATTAAAGTTTTCTTCATAATAAAAGCCAAAGATTCGGCCAAGGCCGATCGCCATATCGGAATAACCCGAAAAATCGTAGTAAATCTGCAGGGTATACAGGATTACGGCCAGCCAGGCGGTAAGAGTCCCCATCTGGCCGGAGGGAACGCCCATGATATAATCGACACTCTGCCCGAAGGTGTTGGCCAGCAGCACTTTCTTTGCAAGCCCGTATACAAAACGTTTAATTCCATAAAACTGCATGGAAATGGTTTCGTTCCGGTTTGTGAGCTGTCCGGCGACTTGATGGTATTTTATAATCGGTCCGGAAAGAATCTGCGGGAATAAAAAGAGGTAGAGAGCCATGTGGAACAGGTTTTTCTGTGCAGGGCTTTTTCCGCGGTAGACATCCACAACATAGGAGATTGCCTGGAAGGTGTAAAATGAGATTCCAAGCGGAAGAACGATGTCGCGCAGAGGGAACAGCTCTTTTCCCGCAAGACGGCCGGCTGTCGCCGCAAAGAAGTTATAGTACTTAAAATACCCGAGGATTCCAAGGGTAATCAGGACAAAACCCCCCACCGACAGCTTCTTTAGCGCGGTCCGCTCCCCGGCAGCGCCGAGACAGAGCCCGGCAGCGTAGCATAAGAGCGCGGTCAGCAGCACTAAAAGCAGATAACGCGGTCCGCCCCATCCATAGAAGATGAGGCTGGCCGCGAAAAGGACAATATTTTTTGCGTTCCGTCCGGGAGCCAGATAATAAAGAAAAACGGCTGCCGGCAGGAAAAACCATAAAAACACAAGGGAACTGAATAACATAATTGTACCGCCTTTTAAAGATTGTAATAGTTCATGCTGTATGAACTGTTACTAAAGATTAGCCTTTTTCACGTCAAAAGACAACTGAACCTTGAACAGATCGCCGTCAATATAGATTTCGAACCGGCCGTTCTGAAGCTCGGTCAGGCTTTTGGCAATTGACAGGCCAAGTCCGCTTCCCTCCGTGGTTCTGGCAACATCGCCGCGCACAAAGCGTTCCGTCAGCTCGTCGCCGCGGATATTCAGTGGGTTGGCCGAGACATTCTTAATCGTGAAGACAACCTGCGCAGGAAGAAGGAGTCCCTCCTCGCTGACGGAGATATCTGTTTTTGTGATATCGATATAAATACGGCTGCTCTCCATCGCATATTTAAATGCGTTATTATAAAGGTTTTCCAGGACACGCCAGAGCCTGCGGCCATCTGCCTCAATCAGGAGAGTTTCCTCCGGGGCGGTGGTGATAAGCTCAAGATGTCGGCTGGCAAATTTCTCTTCAAATTCACCGTTGGTCTGGTAAACCAACTGGGTAAAATTGATGTCGCTTATTTCGAGTTTCAGGTTTCCGGAGCTGGCTTTGGATGCTTCCACCAAATCCTCCGTCAGGGTTTTCAGGCGGTTGGCTTTCTGCTCCAACACATCCAGGTAGCGGAGAATCTTCTCATCCTGAATATTTTCACGCCGTATCAGCCCTACATAATTAATAATCGAAGTAAGCGGCGTCTTAATATCATGAGAAACATTTGTAATCAGATCTGTCTTCAGGCGTTCGCTTTTTACTTTCTCCTGAAGAGCTGTTTCCAGTCCCATACTGATATTGTTGATGTTGGCAGCCAGCTCGTATTCTTTTCCGTCAAAATCATCCAGGTTTACCTGATAGCTTGTCTCACCGGCAGACAGATGTTCAATTGCCGTACTGATCATGTCATGCTCAACGGAATGCTTGAACATAAGATAGAATATCCACAGGTTGAAGGCCGCGCAGGCAAGGATTACCATACCGGTAAGGGCGCAAACCGCCGTCTTGCTCAGATAGATTCTGTCCCATAAAAACCAGGCAAGGCTGATCAGAGAGGTGTTAATGGCCGCATAGGCCAGGAAGCTGACAGTCAGGCGGGTTGTAAAACTCTGGCCTGTAAAGAATATGGACAGATGTTCGCTCCAGCGGCAGACAAAGCTGCCGGTCCATATGGTTCCTGCCTTATACCGTCTCAGCATGCTGAAAAATAAAAGCAGGGCTCCCAGATAAAAGACGGCGGTGTAGAGAACACGCTCGGACAGCGCCCAGGATTCCTCCGGCAGAACCAGATGCGCAATTCTGACTAGCACCAGGCGGCAGAGTACTAAGCCGGCCAGCGTCATCAGGGAAAACATGACAATACCCGTCTCCGTGCTTGTCTTGTCAAAACCGTGAAGCGTAATCGTCTTGTCTCCGACATTCCTGTGACCCGATACCTTAAGCAGGAACAGGAGCGTGAGGACCGCAATCATACCTCCGGTCACAAGAAGGACAAAACCGCTGATATAATAATGCTGCATGCTCAAATAAGCATCCCGGTTTTCCGAGTAGACATCCACAACCGGATAAGAGGTATCCACACCGGCAAGGAGGTAAAATGTTTTAGTATCATAAGGATTATTAGCCGCCAGTGCGGAAACCGTATTTAACGCAATTGACTTCAGGTTTGTATCATAGAATACGGAATTTCCCGGAAGGTATGCGTATTTCCCGTAGGTTTTAATCACATCGGGCGTCAGTTCCTGGTCATTGGCAAAAATAGTGGCTCTCTTGGTGCTGGATTCCTGATCAATATATTCCACTTTAAAATGCAGATTGCTCGGATTTGCAAGCAGGCGGTTGTAGGTGGAATAATACTGATGGAGTGATTCCATAATTTCCAGGGAGACATCTTCCAGAGTCGCTCTGCGCGTTCCCGGAATCAGGTAGCTGTAATTTTTTTTAGGCTCGCTTGCGGACCAGTCAATATATCCCTCGCGTGTTTTAGCCTCAAGGGCGGGAGCTGATACCTTGTTACACTGAAAATCTTCATTTAACTGATACCCCATGGTCTGGAGATAGGAAATGATGTCAGCCAGGCTGAAGCTCTCCGTCTCGTTTGGACCGAAGGTCATCTGAAGCATCTTCTTTGAGACGTCGATTGCGCCGCCGCTCTCAAAGGTGGGATTGTATTCTATATATTGGAAGATATCATTCAAATCCCTGTTAAACTGACGGGTAAATTCGTCGGTATCCTCATAGACCGTATTCTGGACTCGGGTGATACCGATGCCGAAGTTATCGTTCAGATACATGGTGCCGATACCTGCAAACATCACTGTCAGAAAGATTAGGTGCAGGGCGCTGGCAATCAGTTTTTGAGCCTGCATGGATAGCCGAGAAAATTTCATATTATCACCTGTTCTGTATTATAACTACTGTTTCTCAATTTTATAGCCGACTCCCCATACAACCTTGAGATACCTGGGTTCTCTCGGATTAATCTCAATTTTTTCCCGGATATGGCGGATATGGACGGCAACCGTATTGTCGGCGCCGATCGCCTCCTCATTCCAGATTTCCTCGTAAATCTGATCAATGGAGAATACTTTTCCTGCATTCCGGACGAGAAGCAGCAGGATATTGTATTCGATGGGAGTCAGTTTAATCAGTTCTCCATCCACCGTAACTTCCTTGTTTTCATCGTTGATCAGGAGACCTCCGCATTTAAAGATATGTCCGCCCGCCTGGGTATTCATATTGCCAAGCTGCGTATAGCGGCGAAGCTGGGATTTCACCCTGGCTACCAGTTCCAGCGGATTAAACGGCTTTGTTATGTAATCGTCCGCACCGATATTCAATCCCAGGATTTTATCGGCGTCCTCGGATTTGGCAGATAAAATGATAATCGGGATACTGCTGGTTTCGCGGACTTTGAGCGTCGTGCGGATACCATCCAGTCCCGGCATCATCACATCTATAATCATCAGGTTCACACTGTGGTTCTGCAAAAGCTCCAGAGCCTCGAATCCATCGTAGGCCTTAATCACTTCAAACCCTTCACCTGTCAGGTAAATATCTATGGCTTCCACAATCTGTTTATCATCATCACAAACGAGTATACTCTGCATGGCTGACCCTCCTTATAGGCACACTTTTCTTCATTATACAACGGATTAGAGAAAAAAGGATATTACTTTTTCCTTAAATGGAGATTTAACTGAGGTTGGGAGGACGCATCCGGAACGGACCATGTCCGGTGTGGTGAGGGGGATGACTGAGTCTTCTGTCCCCGTGGGAGGTTAGTCGTGGAGGGGGAATCCGGCCGGAATGAATTCTTAC
>NZ_KE992891.1:0-247 GCF_000466485.1 [Clostridium] symbiosum ATCC 14940
GCCTTGTCGCGGCCACTACGTGTTTCAGGCAGGCCGATATCAAAATCTTCCGCAATTCCTTAATAAAGGCGCATCGAAGGCATATCGTATTTACCGTACACGGTAACATTGAGTGGCCTCGACAAGGTCCGCCCCCGCACTTAACGCGTGAGACAATCAGCAGCTGCAGGCCAGCGGACAGGGCCGATACCTCCGGCGGAGTCTTTCGTCCCTGCGAAAACCTGACCTTGGGGCGGAGGGGAAGATA
>NZ_KE992891.1:347-17936 GCF_000466485.1 [Clostridium] symbiosum ATCC 14940
CCGTCCGCCGGCCGTACCGGCGGCGTCCTCACCTACTTAACTAAATCTCCGGTGGCCGGATTGTCTATCAGATGTCCGTCCCCGTCAAAGCGGGAGCCGTGGCAGGGACAATCCCACGAATGTTCCGTCTTATTCCATTTAAGTGCGCATCCCATATGGGGACAGCGTGGAGTTGAGATAGTCAGAAGATTCACTGCGGCTCCCAGGGCATTGACCGCTAACTGTGGCCTGAGTATGCTTCTCGAAGGTGAATATACTGCGGCATACGGATTTTCTTCTCCCTTCACCAGGCCGGCAAGCAGCATGGCACTGACCATGGAGGAGGTTATGCCCCATTTGTTAAAGCCTGTTGCCACATAGAGATTTGGCGTGCTTTTAGAGTAATTGCCGATATAGGGAACGCTGTCCAGAGTCATGCAGTCCTGGGTGGCCCAGCGGCAGCGCTGGGCCGCTTTGGGATAGTACTGAGCCGCAAACCGGTTCAGTTCCTGCCAGTTGCCTCCCGTTTTTCCGGTGCGGTGCCCTCCGCCCCCGAGCAGCAGCAGGCCGTTATAATTGCGAAAGGACATTCCGTCCTGTGCCTGGTCGACATACATGCCGTTCAAATCCGGTGCATTTTCAAGTGCAGTCACATAGGAACGGTGCTGATACATTTTTAAGAAATAACTGCCGTGCTTATTAATAAAGGGGAAATGCGTTGCCACAATTATTTTTTCCGCCCGGATAATCCCTGTATCCGTGCGCGCCTCACATCCTGCCAGTTCCCTGACCCTGGTGTGTTCGTAAATATTCAAATCCCCGGCGATTGCGCGTACGAATTTAAGGGGATGGAACTGGGCCTGATCCGGAAATCTGACTGCTCCGGCCGTGGGGAAAGGAAGCGGGAGTTCCTCTGCCAAGTCTGCCGGAAAATTCAGTTTTTGCAGTGCATCCAGTTCGTCGAGAAGCTCCTGTTTTGAATCACGGGAATACACATAGGCGTCTTTTTTCTCAAAATCACAATCGATTCCCTCACAAAGCTGCACGTATTTTTCCAGCGCTTCCTGATTACTGTGAAGGTACAGCGCTGCTTTTTCAGTTCCGAACTGCCTGATGAGCTTATGATATATCAGCCCATGCTGGGAGGTGATTTTCGCGGTGGTATTTTTTGTAATTCCGCTGCAGACAGTATCCGCTTCGGCCAGCACATAATCAACACCGGCCTGTCCCAGCATATAGGCGCAAAGTACACCGGCCAGACCGCCGCCTATGATCAGGACTTCTGTTTTTATATCTCTTTTTAAAGTGTCAAATTTTAATGGAGTGGTGGTGTCGCTCCATACCGATATTGGTTCTTCGCAAGTATTCTTTTTCATATTGTACCGGCCTTCCTGAAAATTGATTGAAATAAAGGATTGAAATAAAGTTTATTATATCCATTTATTCCAATGCAATTCCGGAAAGGACCTTTTACCGGTTTTCTGAAGACGGAGCCGTTGTGTCAAAGGACAGTTTTACGTAATTCCAGAAGGCTTTTGCCCCGGCGGATAGGAGCCGGTTGCGCCCGCAAATCATATAGAGATGGGACGTCGGTTCAGGTTCAGTGATTTTCAGATAGGCCAGGCGCCGGTCGTCCGTATACAGCTTGACTGATTCCGGGCAGATGGCTACTCCTGTATTTTGTGCGATTAGAGGGATAATCCCGGCAAGCTGGTTGTACAGGGCGAAAATCTGATAGCTTTCGGAGGCCGAACTGAACCAGTTCAGAATCTCACTTTGGAGCGGCTGGCGGGAAGGGATGAACAGCGGTTCCCGGCTCAGCCGTTCCAGGGAGACGCCGGTCTGCCCGGCCAGAGGATGCTGTCTGCTGACGATTGCAATCCATGTTTCTGTTTTCAAAAACACGGTTTCAAAATTCTGCTCATCTAGAGGGGCCCGTATGATGCCGATATCAGTGATTCCCTCTTTAATGCGCCGGCAGACGTCATTGCTGTTGCCGCACCAGATATCATAGCTGATCTGGGGGTAGAAAGTCTTAAAATCGGGCAGAATGGCCGGAAGTACGCTGGCGCTGCATGTCTCGGTGACGCCTAGCAGCAGAGTCCCCTTTACGGTCTGCTGTTTCATTTCCTCCAATTGCTGCGCGGTGTGTTCCGCCAGATTCAGGATATGCTCCGCCTGCTGCGCCAGATATTTTCCTTCTTCGGTCAGTTGGATCCTGCGCTTCCCGCGGACGAAAAGCTGCACCCCAAGCTCTTCCTCCAGAAGGCTTAGCTGACGGCTCAGCGGCGGCTGGGAGATGTTCAGCTTGCGCGCTGCCTTTGTAATATTAAGTTCCGAAGCAACGGTAAGAAAGTATTTTAACGTTCTAAGTTCCATTTTACGATACCTTTTCTATATGATAATAGCTATATTATATGTATTTTAAATAAATTCGTCAATGTGGTATTATAATAAAAACAATAATTGTTACTGCTTATAGAACTGCGTTTTTTGGCAGGGCTGTGAACAGTAGCCATTAATTATTCTTGATAAGGAAAGGTAAAATGGAAACTGCATTACATTATATTATGTCATATATAGGAGGCTTTTTAGGCGTATATACCATTCTGCTGCGAGGCGGGAACTTTGGCTCGGCACAGACGGGTAATCTGATTTACCTGGCCACAGGATGGTTTGGCGGTAGCTGGCAGGAGATGGTCATCCGAATCATTGCGCTGATTATTTTTATTATCTCCATGATCGCGGCATACCTGCTGCCAAAATATGTAAAAGGAGATATGAGGCGAATCTGTATCTGGGTAGAAATTACAGGCATTGTTCTGGCCGGTTTTCTGCCGGAGGATATGAACAATATATTGGCGCTTTACCCTATTTTTGCAATTACGGCATTCCAGTGGGGCGTTTTTGCCGGAGCCAGGGGATACAGCAGCGCCACCACCTTTTCAACAAACAACCTGAAACAGATGGTTCTGTCCATTGCCGACTATATACAGACGAAGGATGCAAAACAGAAAGAAAAGGCCGGATTTTACGGTATTACACTTATGTCATTTCAAATCGGAGTGCTGGGAGGCTTTTTTGCGGTAAATGAGTGGCAGGTTGCCGGAATATGGTCATGCCTGATTCCGCTGGGTCTTGCTCTTACGCTGGTGGAAGTGGACGTCGCCAGGAAGACTCAGGCGAAGGTTGTCGCACACCGCACCTGCTCCGCTCCGGACAGATGAGACTGAAAATTTAAATATCACAGCAAATTGAGCGGAACTAAAACCGGTAATATTCTTCCGGCCTTAATTCCGCTCAATACATTGGACGTCCCGGCGCCGCCCTCACCTTTATAAATTCTAATGATTCAGTTCCTCAAGCTGTTCCTTCAACTCTTTAAGAGCAGCAGAGAATCTGGTGGAGACGGCTCCCGGGTTGCCTCTGAGCAGGCTCCTGCGGTAGAAATGCCGGAATTTATTTTCAGACAGCAGTTTATGGCGTTTATCCATAATTTCATCAAGCTGACCCGTGAGCATAGCCAGCTTCTCACGCGTACTTTCGCGGACGGCAGCGATCCGCTCGGAGGTTCCTTCCTTAGCGGCTGCCAGTCTCTCTGAGGTACCTTCTTTGGCGGCTGCCAGTCTTTCCGCCGTACCTTCTTTGGCGGCTGCCAGTTTTTCCGCCGTACCTTCTTTGGCAGCAGCCAGCCGTTCCGCTGTCTCCTCTTTTGCATTGGCTAACAGTTCGGCAGTTCCAAGGAGCGAGTTGACAATCCGCTCTGCCGTCCCCTCTTTGACGGCAGAGACGTGTTCCGCCGCTTCCTCCTTCAGAGCGGAAATACGGGACTGTAAATCTTCCATCTCTTCCTTTAGTTTTGTCATGGCCTCCAGGGACTTGCCGAGAGCCAGAGCCTCTTTGACGGATTCGTACGCGTCGGCCGTAAACAGGATTGATACGATAAAGACACAGAAGAGGAGTATATTCTGATTAAAGTTCAGCACAACACCTGCCACAGGTTCATGTATAATCTCCGTCATCAGGATGGTAAGAAATCCCCAGGCAATCGAGGAGGAGAGGCAGATGTATCCGTGTACCTGGAATTTCTGGCTGCTGTAATCCCAGTAACGGACTTTGAAAAGCTGCTCCATCACATAGCCTGTCACGTATTCAAGGGCAGTAGCCGCGATTACGCCCGAGATATACACAAGAAACAGATTATTTTTGACAGGCAGGGAAACCCACAGCATCATCACGGCCCCGGAGCCATAAAGCGGCAGCATGGGGAGACGCAGAAACCCCCGGTTTACAAAATGTTTTTGTTTCAATGATACATAAGTTGATTCGAAAATCCAGCCAAAAAAACAATATATATAGAAGAAGGCCAGCCATTGGTACCAGTTGTAAGTATACATAATTTCTCCCTCGGTTTCAGCCCGGTTTGGCGGGCATTTTTACTGGCGCAGATAAATTCTGCGCGTAAAAAATGAAGATTTATGTCATAAGATGACAAAGCAAAGAATTTGTTCTATCATATATAATTTCTGCCATAAATTCAAGGGGGGAACTTCTTAAAATATTCGTTACAGTTCAGCCTTCGGCTAAACCGTAACAAATGATGCACAGAAACGGCAAAAAACAGCGAAAACGCCGCTTGCGAATAAAAATTTTTTACCTGGAAAAACTGTAAGAAAAAGGAACAGGAAAGAAAGGCGGGCTATATTATGGTCAGGGAACTTGAAGAAAATGTAATGATAAATTTTATGAAACGTTTTGCAGAGCATCCGTTTCAGATAACGATGGATGGAAAGGAATTTAACATAGGGGAGGGAGCGCCGGAATTTACAGTGCGCATCAAACATCCGATTCCCCTCACAAATCTTGCATCCAGCACGTCTCTGGCTCTCGGAGAGGCGTACATGGAAGGGAAGCTCGATATCGAAGGAGATCTCTATCACGCGCTGGATCAGTTCCTGGGTCAGATGGGCAAATTTTCCACCGACAGAAAAGGATTGAAAAAATTGCTTTATCCGACGCTGTCGAAGAAAAACCAGAAGACAGAGGTGACGAGCCATTATGACATCGGCAACGATTTCTATAAATTGTGGCTGGATGAGACGATGAGTTATTCCTGCGGATATTTCAGGAATGAAAATGATTCCCTGAGACAGGCTCAGGAGAATAAAGTGGATTATATCCTGAGCAAGCTTTGCCTGAAGGAGGGCATGAGTCTTGTTGATATTGGCTGCGGGTGGGGCTACCTGCTGATCCGGGCGGCAAAGAAATACCGTGTGAAAGGAACCGGGATTACACTCAGCGAAGAGCAGTACCGGGAATTTTCCCGGAGAATCAGGGAGGAAGGCCTGGAGGATCTGCTGACCGTAAAGCTTTTAGACTACCGGGAACTGCCTGAGACCGGCCTGACCTTCGACCGGGCGGTCAGCGTGGGAATGGTGGAACATGTGGGCAGAGGCAATTACCAGCTTTTCACAGACTGCGTGAACAGCGTATTAAAGCCGGGCGGCCTGTTCCTTCTCCACTTTATCAGCGGACTGAAAGAATATCCGGGAGATCCCTGGATAAAAAAATACATTTTTCCGGGCGGTGTTGTACCAAGCCTGCGGGAAATGCTCTACTGCCTGTCTGAGGACAATTTTCACACGCTGGATGTGGAAAATCTGCGCCTTCATTATAATAAAACCCTGCGCTGCTGGGAACAGAATTACCGGGAGCATATCGATGAGGTAAAGGAGATGTTCGATGAAAAGTTTGCCAGGATGTGGGAGCTGTACCTCTGCTCCTGTGCTGCGACATTTCATAACGGGATTATTGATCTGCACCAGATTCTGGTGTCAAAAGGCGTAAATAATGAGCTGTCTATGGTGAGATGGTATTAGGATGTTGGAGATTTAACTGAGGCCCGGAGGACGCGTCCGGAACGGACCATGTCGGTTTGGTGAGGAAGCTGGCGGAGTCTTCCCCTCCGCCCCACACCGCGGCAATCTTCCCCCGGGACGAAAGACTCATAAAACCATCCCACCATCCCGTCCGCCGGCCGTCCCGGCGTCGTCCTCACCATCTTATCCCCCATTCCCCGATATAAATCTGCTTTTACTTGCCACAGTCCGATTTGTCATGTAGAATGATGTTGGAAATAATTTTAAAGATAAAACGCAGGCCGGCACTGCATTTAATGGAAAAAACGGCTGTGTATAGAAGTAATCAAGGAGATATTTTACAATGAGTATTTTAAACGTAGAAAATTTAAGCCATGGCTTTGGCGACAGGGCCATTTTTCAGAATGTGTCCTTCCGTCTGCTGAAAGGGGAGCATATCGGACTGATCGGTGCTAATGGGGAGGGAAAGTCCACATTCATGAACATTATAACCGGCAAGCTGCAGCCGGATGAGGGGAAAGTGGAGTGGGCGAAACGGGTACGCATCGGTTATCTGGATCAGCACACGGTTCTGGAAAAAGGGATGACAATCCGGGACGTATTAAAGAGTGCATTTGCATTCCTGTTTGAACTGGAGGAGCAGATGAATGCCATCTGCGATCATCTGGGGGATGCACCGGAGGATGAGATGAATGCGATGATGGAAGAACTGGGAACGATCCAGGATCTTCTGATGAACCATGATTTCTATACGATTGATGCGAAGGTGGAGGAAGTCGGGCGCGCCCTGGGCCTTGCTGACATTGGACTTGACAAGGATGTCACGGATCTGAGCGGAGGCCAGAGAACCAAGGTTCTGTTAGGAAAGCTCCTTCTTGAGAAGCCGGATATCCTGCTTTTGGATGAGCCTACCAACTATCTGGACGTGCAGCATATTGAATGGCTGAAACGCTACCTCCAGGAGTATGAGAACGCGTTTATTCTGATTTCCCATGACATTCCGTTCTTAAACAGTGTAATCAATATTATTTACCATATGGAGAATCAGCGCCTCGACCGGTATGTCGGGGATTATGACAAATTCCAGGAAGTATATGAGGTGAAAAAATCCCAGCTGGAGGCTGCCTACAAGAAACAGCAGCAGGAGATTTCCCAGCTTCAGGATTTCGTTGCCAGAAACAAGGCCAGGGTGGCGACCAGAAATATGGCGATGTCGCGCCAGAAAAAGCTGGACAAGATGGACGTGATTGAGCTGGCCAGGGAAAAGCCGAAGCCGGAGTTCCATTTCCAGGAGGCCAGGACAGCCGGAAAGTGTATCTTTGAGACGGAGGGCCTGGTGATTGGATATGATGAACCGCTTTCAAAACCTCTTGATTTATATATGGAGCGGGGGGAGAAGATTGTTCTGACAGGCGCCAACGGAATCGGCAAGACGACACTGTTAAAGAGCATACTCGGCCTGATACCGTCCTTAGAGGGCAAGGTCACATTGGGGGATTATCTCTGTATCGGATATTTTGAGCAGGAGATGGCCCCGGGAAATACCACGACCTGTATTGAGGAGATTTGGAAGGAGTTTCCCGGATATACCCAGTACCAGGTCCGTTCCGCCCTGGCGAAATGCGGCCTGACTACGAAACATATCGAAAGCCAGGTGAGGGTGCTGAGCGGAGGGGAGCAGGCGAAGGTAAGGTTATGTAAACTGATTAACAGGGAGACAAACCTTCTGCTTCTTGACGAGCCGACGAACCATCTGGATGTGGAGGCTAAAGAAGAGCTGAAACGCGCCCTGACGGAATACAAGGGTAATATTGTTCTGATCTGCCACGAACCGGATTTCTACGAGAATTTTGCGACCAGGGTATGGGACTGCAGTGAGTGGAGCCTGAAAATACAGTAAAAGGATGCAGGAGCTTTCCTGTGCTTTGCTGCAAAGGAGAGGAAGGATGAAAAAGAAAATTTGTCCCGTCTGCGACTCGGAGCTTCTGTCCGGTAACTACTGCCGGATTTGTAAGAAAATCGTGTGGGAGCCCAGATATGAGAACCGAAATTTCAACCTGAATGAAAGCAGGCGCAGCAAACCCGCTTTTTATGACGCAGATGAGGCCAGGACACCGAAGGAACCGCCGCCGGTCGTCAAAAAATCACGGCCCGGTCCTCTTTACCAGCCCTCTTCCAAAAAGAATCCCCTCCCCGTGTCGGTAGTCATGACAACCATAGCCGCCGCCTTCTGTCTGTTTGTATGGATATCCGTAAAAATAAACATGACGGGTCAGGGGATTTCAGGGGACATATTTTTCCGGGAGGAGTGGCTTACGCAGGAAGAACTGTGGGAGGACGGGGATATCGGGCAGTATCAGGAGATCGAAATCAGCGAAGAGGAGGCAAAATCAGCCGGGACAGCCTGCGGCTGGTATCTGCATTCCGGCCTTACGGCCGAAACTGCCAAAAAAGCAATGGAAGAGTTTCTGGCCGGCTATGAAACACCGGTGGTATCGGAGAATTTTACCGATAACTGGAAATATATATACGGCGACGGCAGGGAAGAAACCTGCTATGCTTCCGGGACCAGCTACTTTATCGGCAGCGCCGGTACGGACAGCGCCTGTATAACGGAAGTCAATTATGATACGGCTACGGGGCAGGTGCATTATTTTTACGTGACCGACAGTGACATTGAATTTGTCTGTGATGCTGTTTTAAAGATGGCGGAGGTGATGGATGATTCAGATTCCGTAAAAAGTGTGATTTTGGAGGAACTGGAGGCGCAGGTACGCCTTCTCCCTTATTCAGATCCGGAAGATTATAATGACGAGCTTTGGGTGTGGGGAGATGACTGGAATGTATACGGCTACCTCTATGATGATAATTACTTCGTCTGGGTAGAGGCCAATTTAAGAGATGAAAATTATGCAAAGTCCGAATGCGCACCGGAATAAGCCAAAAAGCAGAACCTCCATCGGTGTTACCCGATGGAGGTCTGCTTTTCTTAATTGGGAATGGTAGGTATATATAAAAAAGAAATTGGCTTAAGGGGGGCCGAACGGTGTTGCCCGTTCGGTTGAGTATGAAAAAGTTTAATAACTTTCATATATTTATTATGCCAGTAAATTATGTTGAAAGTATGGACATTCCATAAAAAAAACCTAAAAATTATTGAAAAAGAATAAACTATTCGGCAATGTTTTGAAATGCGCTGTATCACAGGGATGATTGACCGGCAGCAGTAACCTGTGCTATGACCCGGAAAATGGGAAATTACAGTTGTGAGGGGAAGAAAGGAGAAGAAAAAAGTGGAGGAGAACAGGGAGAAGGAGGTTATGGAAGCGGCAATCCAGGCCGGACATCTGCTTTTGGAAAACGGAGCTGAGATTTCCAGGGTGGAAGAAACGATGGAGCGGATTTTCCGATATTACGGGGTGGAGTCAGGCAGTACCTTTGTGCTGTCAAATGGAATTTTTGCAACAGCAGGGAGCAGTAAGGAATCCTTTTTTGCAAAAGTGGAACATATCCCGGTGAGCGGCACCCACCTGAACCGGGTGGCCGCTGTAAATCAGCTTTCCAGAGAAATTGAGGAGGGACGGTATTCGCCTGCGGAGGCGGCAGAACGCTTAAACGCAATCAGACAGATGCCCGGAAAGACAAAAACGATGCAGATTTTGGCGTCGGGCTGCGGCAGCGCTGCCTTTTGCTATCTGTTTGGCGGAAGCGCGGGAGACAGTGCGGCGGCATTTGCAGCAGGGGTTGCGCTGTATGCCTACATCCTGTATGTGAGCGGCCCTCATTTTTCAAAAATTATCGGAAATATATCAGGAGGCTCCCTGGTTACCATTATTTGCAGCCTGATGTATCTTTCGGGGGCGGGAGAGCATTTGAATTACATGGTAATAGGCTCCATTATGCCATTGGTACCCGGAGTGCCGTTTACAAATGCCATAAGAGATATTGCGGACGGTGACTACATTTCCGGTTCGGTACGGATGCTGGATGCCCTGCTGATTTTCTTTTGTATTGCCATCGGTGTAGGAGTGGGATTCTCCGTCATCCGGTGGGGAACGGGAGGTCTGGTGGGATGGATGGAATAATTCTGGAACTGGTTTTACAAATCTGTGCCGCAATGGTGGGAACCGTCGCCTTTTCCCTGCTCTTTGGAGTGCCGCGTACCTATTATCCGTGGTGCGGTATCATCGGAGGGGCAGGCTGGGCTGTCTATTCACAGATGTCGCCCATGTGGAGTCCCGCATCGGCCGCTTTTACAGCTACAATGGTTGTAATTTTCCTTTCCAGGGCTGCGGCAGTGAGACAGAAGTGTCCGGCCACTATTTTTCTTATATCGGGCATCTTTCCCCTTGTTCCGGGCGCCGGAATCTATTGGACCGTGTATTATCTGATTACGGAGCAGCTCAGACTGGCCGTCTATACCGGATATGAGGCGGTGAAGGTTGCGATTGCAATCGTTTTGGGAATTGTCGTTATATTTGAACTGCCGCAGGGATGGTTCTGGTGGGCGGTGAAGAAATGAATGATAAGTAAAAGATCGGCTATGACGTGAAATGTGAGGGTTATCGCAAAAAAAACGCTCCGACGGACTCGAAGCGGATAATTGCTTAGGGGGGCCGGACGACTTTCGCCGTCCGGTATGAGTATGAAAAAGCTTTATTATTTCAAGCAATACTTGAAACAAAGGCCTGTCATCCTTTCGGATAACATACTTGTATTATAGGGGGTATTTGTGACAGAAGTATGTACCGTACATAAAAAAAGCATAAACATAATAAAAAAATAAAAAACCCTTTGAAAACAGAACGAAATTGTATATAATAGTAATCGGTATAGTCTGCCTGAATGATATGGGGCGCTATTTTTGTTTTTGATGCACGAAATTAAGAATGATAAAAGGATAGAATACAGATCAGGAGGAAAAACAAGTATGATGATGTCCAACGACATTGGTATCGATCTTGGCACAGCCAGTATCCTTGTATATATTAAGGGTAAAGGCGTAGTCTTAAAAGAACCGTCGGTCGTAGCCATTGACCGTGATACAAACAAGATTATGGCCATTGGCGAAGAAGCGCGTCTTATGATCGGAAGAACTCCGGGCAACATTGTGGCGGTACGTCCGCTGCGCCAGGGTGTTATCTCCGATTATACAGTGACAGAGAAGATGCTGAAGTATTTTATTAATAAAGCAGTTGGCAAGAAGACGCTCAGGAAACCGAGAATCAGCGTCTGCATCCCAAGCGGTGCCACCGAGGTGGAGAGAAAGGCCGTTGAAGATGCGACTCTGCAGGCGGGAGCCAGAGAGGTTTCCATTATTGAAGAGCCTGTAGCGGCTGCCATTGGAGCCGGGATTGATATTGCCAAGGCATGCGGTAACATGATTGTAGATATCGGAGGAGGTACGGCCGATATTGCGGTTATCTCCCTGGGAGGCACGGTAGTAAGTACATCGATTAAAGTGGCCGGCGATGATTTTGATGAAGCGCTGGTACGTTATATGCGTAAAAAACATAATCTGCTGATTGGTGAGAGAACGGCGGAGGAGATTAAGATTAATATCGGCGCTGCATACAGAAGGCCGGAGGTAATCACGATGGAAGTGCGCGGACGTAACCTGGTGACGGGTCTTCCAAAGACGATTGTGGTTACTTCCGATGAGACGCTGGAAGCGCTGAGAGAGCCTGCGATGCAGATTGTTGATGCCGTCCACAATGTACTTGAAAGAACGCCTCCGGAGCTTGCCGCCGATATCTTCGACCGCGGTATCGTCCTGACGGGGGGAGGTTCCCTCTTAAGCGGACTGGACGCGCTGATTGAAGAGAAGACCGGCATTACCACAATGATTGCAGAAGACCCGCTGACGGCAGTGGCAATCGGCACCGGCAAGTTTATCGAATTTGCCCACGGGGAACTGTCACCAAAGAATTACGACTAATATTTGGGATGAATCTATGGCAGCAGTAAAAGGCTATGTTGAGAAAATTAAATACCGTAATGAAGACAACGGTTATTCGGTTTTAAGCGTTACCGGCGCCGACGACGGGGAAGAATATATTCTGGTCGGCAATTTCTCTTATATTTCGGAAGGGGAACTGGTGGAAGCGGCAGGCCGCATGACCGAACATCCGATTTACGGGGAGCAGCTTGCGGTGGAGAGCTATGAGCTTAAAGAGCCGGAAGACACTGTCTCCATGGAACGATATTTAGGCTCCGGTGCCATCAAAGGCATCGGGGCTGCTTTGGCTACAAGGATAGTGAAAAAATTCAAGACGGATACATTCAGGATTATGGAGGAAGAGCCGGAACGGCTGGCCGAGATTAAAGGAATCAGCGAGAAGATGGCGATGGCAATCGGGGAGCAGGTCGGGGAGAAAAAGGACATGCGCCAGGCGATGATGTTCCTGCAAAATTACGGCATTTCCATGAATCTCTCCGTGAAAATCTACCAGGAATACGGACCGGCCATGTACAATGTGATTAAAACGAATCCGTATAAGCTGGCGGACGATATACCGGGTGTCGGTTTTAAGATGGCCGATGAAATTGCATCAAAAGTCGGAATCTTTACGGATTCTGACTTTCGTATTAAAAGCGGTATTTTGTATACACTTCTACAGGCCTCGGCAAACGGCCATACATATCTGCCGGAGGAAGAACTGGAGGCGCAGGCCTCGGAGCTTCTGAAGGTGGAGCCTGAGGCGATTGAAAAGCACCTGATGGACATGCAGATGGACAAACGTCTTGTCGTCAAGAATCTGGATGCTGCCGGACAGGGAGTAAATGGCGGCGGACTGCCGGTTCCGGATGCTGCCGGAGGGGATGAACCGCTTATCCGGCGGGGCGTCTATGCGGCCCAATACTACTATACGGAACTGAATGCGGCAAAGATGCTCCATGATTTAAATATCACCGGCTCAGAGCCGGAGGAACAGATCCGGAAAAGCCTGGCGCAGATTCAGGAGCAGGAGAAGATAGAGCTGGATGAACTGCAGATACAGGCTGTAATTGAAGCGGTCAACTGCGGGCTTCTTATCATCACGGGAGGGCCCGGTACCGGAAAGACGACGACCATTAACACAATTATCCGGTACTTTGAGATGGGAGATATGGAGATTCTTCTGGCTGCGCCGACGGGCAGGGCGGCTAAGCGTATGACGGAGGCCACCGGATACGAGGCCAGGACAATCCACCGCCTTCTGGAGCTGAGCGGAATGCCGGAACCGAATGAAAAGAACCAGAACTCAGGAATGCATTTTGAGCGTAACGAGGAAAATCCGCTGGATGCCGATGTGATTATTATTGATGAGATGTCCATGGTTGATATCCATCTGTTACATGCTCTCTTAAAAGCGGTGAATGTAGGGACGAGGCTGATTCTGGTGGGCGATGTGGATCAGCTTCCGAGCGTAGGCCCGGGCAATGTGCTGAGGGATATGATTGACTCAGAGTGTTTTCATGTGGTAAAGCTGACAAGGATATTCCGGCAGGCAGCGCAGAGCGATATTATAGTCAACGCCCATAAAATCAATGCCGGAGAAAAAGTGGATCTCGCAAAGAGGAGCAGGGATTTTTTGTTTATCCGGCGCGAAGAGCCGAATTCCATCATCAATGCAATGATTACGCTGGTGAAAGAAAAACTGCCGGCCTATGTCAATGCGGATGTGTTTGATATCCAGATTATGACACCTATGCGGAAGGGAGCTTTGGGAGTCGATCGGCTGAATACGATTCTTCAGGACTTTTTAAATCCTCCGTCCCCGGATAAGCCGGAGAAAGAGGCGGCAGGAACGCTTTTCCGTCTGGGTGACAAGGTTATGCAGATAAAGAATAACTATCAGATCGAATGGAGGCTCTGTAACCGGTACGGAATTCCGATTGACAAGGGAACGGGAGTGTTTAACGGCGATACGGGAGTTATACGCGAGATTAATCTGTTCGCCGAACTCCTTACCGTGGAATTTGATGAGGGGAAGCTTGTGGATTACAGCTTCCGGCAGCTGGAAGAGCTGGAACTGGCCTATGCCATCACAATCCACAAATCCCAGGGAAGTGAGTATCCGGCCGTCGTGATTCCGGTATACAGCGGACCCAGAATGCTGATGACAAGGAACCTGATTTATACGGCTGTGACGAGAGCGCGCTCCTGTGTCTGCCTGGTAGGAATACCGCAGGTTTTCCAGCAGATGGTGGATAATGCAATGGAACAGAAGCGCTATTCGGGCTTAAAGGCCCGTATTGAGGAGCTGATAATTTGAAAATGGAATATAAACGAGCGGCGTCCCTGTTCTTAGACGCCCTCTTTCCAAGACGATGCCCTGTCTGCGGAGACATCGTAATGCCCCCGGGGAAGCTTATCTGCCCCGGCTGTCAGGGCAGGCTTTCTTTTGTAAAATCCCCTGTATGTAAAAAGTGCGGTAAAGAAATATTGAGTGAATATCAAGAGTATTGTTTTGACTGCACCCGCCACCGGCGCAGCTTTGAATACGGCATTGCACTGCTCAATTATAATGAAGCGGCAGGAGCCTCCATGGCGGCTGTTAAATACAAGAACAGACGGGAATATCTCGATTTCTACGCCGACGAAGCGGTTAGACGGCTGGGCAGTGAATTTGAGGCGATGAGGGCAGACTGTCTGATACCGGTCCCGGTTCATCCTAAAAGATACAGGAGCAGAGGATTTAACCAGGCCCTGGTTCTGGCGCAGAAGCTGGGGGAAAAGACGGGAATTCCGGTCTGCTCTGATATTCTGAAGCGGAGCAGGAATACGGAACCGCAGAAGGAGCTGGGCCCCTCTGCCCGCCTGAAGAATCTGGAGAAGGCGTTTACAGCGGAGAAAATCCCGCCCGGTCTTGAACGAGTCATTTTAGTCGATGATATCTATACAACAGGCAGTACGGCGGAGGCATGCACCAGGGCGCTCAAAGCAGCCGGAGTAAAAAACGTCTATTTTTTTGCCGTTTGTATTGGACAGGGACAATAAAGTAGGATATTATATTAAAATAGGGGAACAGAGGAGTTTCCGTAACAGTTTATGCTGTCTGAACTGTTACGAGTTTCCCGGATATGCATTCAGCTATGCGAATATTAAAGGGACGAAAAGGAGTTTATAAAGATGCGTGAATTAGAGTATCAACTGGTAAAGGACGATTACAAAAACTGGATACACTGGAACGTGCTGCGCAATGAATCGAAAAAAATGAAGCTGTTCACTCTGGTTATCTATGTCGCATTTGTTGTTATTTATGTCGGCGGTAGCATCAGTTCGGCCAAAGGCAATCCGGCGGCGGTGATACCGTCTTTGGGAATGGCGCTTATCGTGGGAGCGGCGATGTTTTATACGACCTCTCATCACAATCAGGAACGCCTGATTTGGAAGAAGAGCGGGCTTAAGAGGCTTGAGAAAGCCAACAACTTTCCGGTTGTGCATTTATCCCTCGGAGAGTTTGGCATTGTTATGAACGTACCGTCTGAGAATGTGACGAAGGAATACCGTTATAATGAGCTTTCCGGTATCCTGGAGATTGAGAGGCTGTTTCTTCTGGAGGCCAATGACAAGACATGGCAGTTTGTTGCAAAATCTGCTTTCGGCAGCCGGGAAGAGATGGATGAATTCATGGCGTTTATGGAAGAGAAGATAGCGGATGCCAAAGAAAATCCGGAGAAGTACGAGAAAATAGAGGAAACACCGGAGCAGCCGGAAGAAGATTCAGCGGAGTACAGCGGGAATACGCCACAGGCAGGCGGGGACGGTTATGCTTCTGATTCGGAAGAGGATGCGGAGGAAATCGAGCCGGTAGATACCAGCAATATGGGCAAGATTGGTAAGATGGCCCACATTATGGCAGCGATGGCCGCAAATGCAGAAGATGAGGAAGAGGAAGAGGAAGAAGATGCGCAGGCGGCAGGGACAAAAGATGCAGGAACCGGGCCGGAGGCAGCTTCGGATTCAGCGGCGGTAAGCGGCCCTGAGGCGGAAGCTGTACCGGAACCGGAGATTGTAACGGCGGCTGAGGCAGATCATACGGATTTATAAAAAGGAATGAGCAGAATGATAATACGGTGGGCAGAAAAGAGCGATTTACAGAGCCTCGTTGATATTTTCAATTATGAAGTCTTAAATGGCACCGCGTCATTTTCAATCAGGCCAAGGTCACTGGAGGAGAGAACCGTCTGGTTTGAGCAGCACGACCGCGGCCGCTTCCCGCTTATCGTGGCGGAGGAGGACAAAAGGGCCGTTGGATATGCCAGCCTCTCTGTTTACCGCGATAATGATGCCTATGCGGCCACTGTGGAGCTCTCAGTGTATGTGGATCATGAATACAGGGGCAGGAAGATTGGCGATGCTCTGATGGAGGAGCTGCTTCGCATTGCGAAGGAGAATGGAGAGGTGCATGCCATTATCTCTGTAATCACAGCCGATAATGCGGCCAGTATCCGCCTGCATGAGAAGTTCGGCTTCCAATTCTGCGGCATTACGAGAGAAGTCGGCCGCAAGTTCGGCCGCTGGCTCGATGCGGCATTTTATCAGCTTAACATTTAATGGTATTTAGGTTCCGGACAGAATTCAGGAGGTGAAGGCCAATTATGAAGGGAAGAGCGGTGAGAAAGTTATTACTTTCTGTTCTGACTGCTGTTATGATTGTCCTGATTCGCCCTGTTCCTGTACAGGCTGATTGGATACAGGATAAATTTGGCTGGTGGTTTCAGGAGGATGACGGGAGTTTCCCGGCCTCGGCCTGGAAAGAGATAAACGGGGTATGGTACTATTTCAAGGATACCGGCTATATGGCCGTCGGGCCTATGGTTATCGACGATGTTCAGTATTATTTCCACAGCTCGGGAGCAATGGCGTCGGATGAATGGATTGAATTCCGGGAAGACTGGTATTATTTCAACAAAGACGGTTCCCTCGCAAGAAACAGCTGGATTGGCGACCTTTATTATGTGGATAAACTGGGAGCCATGGTGCGGGACAAGCGGGTGAATGGGATTTATATTGATGAAGACGGTGTTGCAGAACATCCGGGGGACGGTTTTTTTGACTAGGGCGTGCAGATGGCGTGGACGAATTATCAAACATGCTCTGGTGATTACGGATTCATATTACAGACAATGGAGGACAGAAGGAATTGAACAGCCGAACAATATTAAAGTTTTCGTCGATCGTAATTCTGGCGCAGGCGGTACTCACGATTATATCGGGGGTCATCCTGGCGGCGGGAAGCAGTTCCCTGAATGGGACGGAGTATGAATCAATGATTGGAGCGACTATTGCACTCGCTGCGGTTGCGATTGCAGAGTCGGTTTTCCGCGGCATCGCCGCTTTCGTGGGGCTTAAATGCTGTAAGCCGGGCGCCGGGACAAAGGCGGCGTTCGTTTTCGGAATTCTCATGATAGCGCTGGATGCGACAGGTGTTATCAATACGCTTATCTCGAATGCGCAGAGTGCGCCGGCTTCGATGATTGCATTGGCCATGTCCGGATTATATTTATTTTCGGTAATGAAAATCAGAAAAGAGAACAGCAGTGAAAATTGAAGCACAGAGCGCCGGCAAAGTCGCCGATCCGTGAAATTCATGGCTTTGCACTTGAACTCCCGATGTGAAAAATATAGTTTGTCAGCAAAAGAGAATCCTGCTCGCGGGATTCTTTTTTGCTGAATGTAAAGTGTGTGGAGGACGCGTCCGGAACGGTCAGCGGACGGGGTGGTGGGGGGGGTATATGAGTC
>NZ_KE992892.1 GCF_000466485.1 [Clostridium] symbiosum ATCC 14940
GTTCCGGACGCGTCCTCCCAACCTCAGTTAAATCCCCATTTTATTTAAAATACTTCTGGCAACGCTGATTCCGTTGGCAGACGCCTGCTGAAGTCCCCTGGTGACGGAAGCACCGTCCCCGATGGCGCGGAGCCCCTGTACGCTGGTCTCAAAATCAGTGTTCACAACGACCTTGTTGGAGTAGAATTTGACTTCTACGCCGTACAGCAGGGTTTCATCGCTGGCAATGCCTGGAGTGACCTTGTCGAGTGCCAGGATCATCTCTTTAATATCTACCATGATGCGGTGCGGAAGAACTAAGGATAAATCTCCCGGAACAGCATCTTTTAAGGTCGGAATCAGGTTGTTGCGGCAGAGACGTTCCTCTGTCGTTCTTCTGCCTCTCTGGAAATCTCCAAAAGCCTGAACCAGAATTTTGCCGTCACAGAGCATATTGCTGAGCTGGGCGATGTGTTTGCCGTATTCAATCGGCGTCTTGAACGGCTTGGTGAAGTTTTTAGATACCAGCAGCGCAAAGTTGGTATTATTCGTTTTATATTCTTTAGACTTATAGGCATGGCCGTTTACGACAGCGAGCCCGTTCTCGTAATATTCCGTTGCCACTTCACCGGACGGGTTGGTGCAGAAGGTACGCACTTTATCGTCGAAAGTAGGGGTGTAGTAGACCAGCTTAGCCTCGTAAAGATTCTTGTTCAGGAATTCCATCACCTCGTCGCGGACTTCTACACGGACGCCGATATCCACGGTACCGACTTCCGTCTCAATGCCGTGGCGGCTGCAGATATGGCTGAACCAGTCGGAGCCCTCGCGGCCGATGGCGGCGATAATCTCGCCTGCGCTGTAGGTTTCTTTACTGTCTGTTACGACAGCTTTGGCAACTCCGTTCTCAATGATAATATCATCGACCATTGTGTTAAATAGCATATGTACGCCCTGTTCTATCAGATGTTCCTGAAGGCGGGTATAAATCTTATAACCTTCCTCGGTACCAAGATGACGGATGGGACATTCAATCAGCTTTAAGTTGGCGGTAATGGCCTTGCGCCGTATTTCCTCTATTTCTTTCTGCTTGTCAATTCCGTAGACGTTTTGGTCGGCTCCGAATTTCAGATAAATATCATCCGATTCCCGGATCAGCTCCTGCGCTCTGTCGTAGCCCAGAATCTCCGGAAGATTGCCGCCCACATCGGGAGACAGGGAAAGCTTGCCGTCGGAAAACGCCCCTGCGCCTGCAAAGCCGGTGGTGATGGAGCATGGTTTGCATCCGACGCACACCTTTGTCTTCCGTTTTGGGCAAACCCGCTTTTCAATGGGCCTTCCCTTTTCTATCATTAAAATTTTCATATCCGGTTTTTCTTTAATTAGTTCATAAGCGCAGAAAATACCGGACGGTCCTGCGCCGATGATGATTACATCTGCCTGATTCATTTCGTTCATAAATATTGCCCCCTTAAACTTTTTATTATATCTGGCCGGCTGGAGTAAATAAAAAACCAACCGCGGAATGGTAAACGACAGCCAGGCTGCCGCCTATAGTCAACTATTCCGGTAGTTGGTAGAAACGTTCACCCAATCATGAACTTATATAAGCACAACACCCCAATTTTACCATAATAAAAGATAGACGGCAAGAGAATAATGGAGATTTGGTTGAGGTTCGGAGGACGCGTCCGGTGTGGTGGGGGATTCTGTCTGAGTCTTCCGTCCCGGCGGCGTCCTCATCTGCTTAATTAAATTCCCATCCCTTTACAACACCGAAAAAACCTGATAAAATGGCTGAATACAGCGTTAGATATTCCGGAAAAGGAAATTCTAACGCTTTAAGGCGTGCCTGTGGCAGACAAAAAATCAGGAAGCAGAATCATTTTGATCGTATAAAGGAGAAAATATCATATGTATATAATAGCAGGACTTGGAAATCCGGGAAAAGAGTACGCGGGCAGCAGGCACAATGTAGGATTTATGACGCTGGATGAACTGGCGGACCGGTATAATATCGATGTTAGGGAAAAAGCGCATAAGGCATTAATTGGAAAAGGAATGATTGAGGGAAATAAGGTAATACTGGTAAAGCCGCAGACCTACATGAATTTAAGCGGGGAGAGCATCCGTTCCGTAATGGATTATTATAAGACGGAACCTTCGGATTTTATTGTCATCTATGATGATATCAGTCTGGAGCCGGGGCAGATAAGAATACGCAAGAAAGGCAGCGCAGGCGGCCATAACGGCATTAAAAATATAATTGCCCATCTGGGAACCCAGGAATTTCCCAGGATCCGGATCGGGGTAGGTGAGAAGCCGGCCAGGATGGATTTGGCGGATTATGTTCTGGGACATTTTTCTAAAGAAGAGAAAGAACGGATGGAGCAGGCATTTAAGGATGGAGCTGCGGCAGCCGTGGCGATGATGAACGATGGAGTTGATACCGCAATGAACCGTTTTAACGGTGCGGCCAGGACAGTGAAAAAAACGGCGGAAAAACCGGAAACCGAAGTATAAAAGCGGAGACAAAGAGAGTTATACTCAGAAAGAACGGGGAATGAAATGGAAAGCATTTTTGCAAATCCACTTGAAGAGTTAATTGAATTTGGGGATATGAACCGGGAGCTGGAGAGAGGACAGGGACCTCTGCTGGCGAGCGGATGCATGGATTCACAGAAGGCGCACCTGATATCGGAACTGACAAAGGAGATACCATGGAAGCTGATTGTGACTTATGATGATCAGAGAGCCAGGGAGCTTTACGAGGATTACCGGTGTTTTTCTCCCGATGTATATTTATATCCGGCCCGGGATCTGCTGTTTTACAGCTCTGATATCCATGGGAACCTCCTGACAAGACAGAGGATGCAGGTTATGAAGCATCTGGCGGAGGAGAGCGGGGGCGCTGTCATAACGACGGTCGACGGCCTGATGGATCACCTCCTTCCCCTGGAAAATCTGAAACGGCAGTGTCTCAGGGTTGGAAGCGGAGAGGCCCTGGACGTGGATAAGCTTAAGGTATCCCTCACCGGAATGGGATACGAGAGGGTTGCCCAGGTAGACGGAATGGGACAGTTTTCCGTCAGAGGCGGTATTATTGACATCTATCCTCTGACAGAAGAACTACCGTTTCGAATCGAACTTTGGGGGGATGAGGTGGATTCCATCCGGACCTTTGATCCGGAGAGCCAGAGATCGGTGGAACAGCTTGACGAGGCCCTGCTCTATCCTGCGACGGAACTGGTCCTTACCAGAGAAGAGGCGGCGGCCGGTATCCTGAAGATAGAAAAAGAAAAGAATAAATACGTCAAATCACTGCGGGAGCAGATGAAGACGGAGGAGGCCCGCCGGATTGAGTCGGTAATCAGCGAGCTGACGGAAGGCCTTAAGGAGGGATGGAGGGTTCATGGTCTCGGTAGTTTCATCCGGTATTTTTGCCCTGAGACGGTATCGTTTCTGCGGTATTTTCCGGAGGGCAGACTGACCGTTTTCATGGATGAGCCTCTGCGCCTTCGCGAGAAAGCGGAGGTGGTTGAGGAAGAATTCCGGGAGAGCATGGTTCACAGGCTGGAAAACGGCTATCTTCTTCCGGGACAGGCGGACTTTATGTTCCCGGCCAAAGCGGTCATGGCGATGGCTGCGGGGGACAGGACCCTGATGATGCTTGGACTGGAGCAGAAACTTCCCGGAATTTCCGTGAAAAAGAAATTTGGCCTTACGGTGAAAAGCGTTAACTCCTATCAGAACGGATTTGAGCTTTTAATCAAGGATCTGACAAGATGGAAGAAAGAAAAATACAGAGTGGTACTGCTGTCCGGTTCCAGAACCAGGGCCAGCCGTCTGGCGGGCGATTTACGGGAGTATGATCTGAGGGCCTTCTGCCCGGACGAAGGGCAGATCCAGGTGCTGCCGGGAGAGATCATGGTTACCTACGGGAATCTTCACAGGGGGTTTGAATATCCTCTGATCAAGTTTGTCGTGATTACCGAAGGAGACATGTTCGGCGGTGTGCGCCAGAAAAAGAAGAGAAAAAAGACAGCCTATCAGGGGAAGAAGATTCAGAGCTTTTCGGAACTGGCCGTAGGAGACTATGTGGTTCATGAAAGCCATGGACTTGGGATTTACCGCGGAATCGAAAAAATTGAACAGGATAAAATCGTCAAGGATTATATTAAAATCGAGTACCGGGACGGAGGGAACCTCTATCTTCCCGCGACGAGGCTCGAAGGAATCCAGAAATATGCCGGAGCCGATGCAAAACAGCCGAAGCTCAATAAACTGGGCGGCACAGAGTGGAATAAGACAAAGACAAAGGTAAGAGGGGCCGTCAAAGAGATAGCCAAAGAGCTGGTGGAGCTGTACGCCTCCAGACAGGAGAGCGAAGGCTATCAGTATGGGGCGGATACGGTATGGCAGAGCGAGTTTGAGGAGATGTTTCCCTTTGAAGAGACGGAGGACCAGCTGGAGGCCATTGAATCGACAAAGAGAGATATGGAGAGCAAAAAGATTATGGACCGTCTGATCTGCGGCGACGTGGGCTACGGAAAGACTGAAATCGCCCTCAGAGCCGCTTTTAAGGCCATCCAGGAGGGAAAGCAGGTGGTTTACCTGGTGCCCACGACAATCCTTGCCCAGCAGCATTATAACACCTTTGTGCAGCGCATGAAGGATTTTCCGGTCCGGGTTGATATGATGTCGCGCTTCAGGACGGCCACGGAGCAGAAACGGACGCTGGAGGATTTGAAAAAAGGCTTTGTCGATGTGCTGATAGGAACCCACCGTGTTCTCTCAAAAGACGTGGTGTTTAAGAATCTCGGCCTTCTCATCATAGACGAGGAACAGCGTTTTGGTGTTGCCCATAAAGAAAAAATCAAACAGCTCAAGGAAAATGTGGACGTTCTGACACTGACGGCCACGCCGATCCCAAGGACGCTCCATATGAGTCTGATCGGGATACGTGACATGAGTGTTTTGGAGGAGCCTCCGGTTGACCGGCTTCCGATCCAGACCTATGTAATGGAGTATAATGACGAGATGGTGAGGGAAGCCATTCACCGTGAACTTGCCAGAGGCGGACAGGTGTACTATGTCTATAACCGGGTTAATAACATTGATGAGATCACGAATCATGTCGCGGCTCTCGTACCGGAGGCAAATGTCACATTTGCCCACGGCCAGATGCACGAACATGAACTGGAGAGAATCATGCTGGATTTCGTCAATGGGGACATAGATGTGCTTGTGTCCACGACTATTATAGAAACAGGCCTCGATATACCGAATGCCAATACGATTATCATACATGATGCCGACCGGCTGGGCCTTTCCCAGCTTTACCAGATAAGGGGGCGCGTTGGGCGTTCCAACAGGACTTCCTATGCATTTTTAATGTACCGCCGCGATAAGCTGCTGCGGGAGGAGGCGGAAAAAAGACTTCAGGCTATCCGGGAATTTACGGAGCTGGGAAGCGGAATCAAGATTGCTATGCGCGATTTGGAGCTTCGCGGCGCAGGCAATATACTGGGAGCGGAACAGCACGGCCACATGGAGGCCGTGGGCTACGACCTCTACTGCAAGCTGCTGAACGAAGCAGTTCTGGCGCTTAAAGGGCAGAAGGAAGACGAGGGCTTTGAGACTGTGGTAGACTGCGATATCGATGCCTATATTCCTGCATCCTATATCAAAAATGAATACCAGAAGCTGGATATTTACAAGCGGATTTCCGGCATTGAAAACCAGGAAGAATACATGGATATGCAGGACGAACTCATCGACCGTTTCGGCGATATACCAAAACCGGTGGAAAATCTGCTCCTGATAGCGCAGATTAAAGCGATGGCCCATCAGGCAGGCGTGACGGAGGTTAATATAAACCGTCAGGAGATTACACTGAGAATGTATAAAAATGCCGGAATTGACACAACGGGCATTCCTGGGCTGATCGACCGGTACAAGGGAGCGTTTGTTTTCAGGACAGGGGAAGTCCCCACCTTTATCTATCAGGATCGCAGAGCAAAAAACAAGGATTGCACGGCAATGATAGAAAAAGCGGAGGAAATATTGGGCGAACTGGGCAGGATGGCGGTCAAGGCGTCCGTGTGAGGAGATAAGACGCCGGGAAAAAAGAAATGACAACCTGTAAAGAGTCGTGTTATACTATGGGCAAAGGACAAAATAGTTGCTGCCCGCATTGTCTGAAAGGAGCACCGGCTTGAACCCGCTTATTTCACTGCTGAATGACGTAATTGTAATTTTATTTACTCTTGCCATATGTACCAGGATATTTTCACTGCGGAAAAAGAATCTGTTTTATAAGACCCTTATGTATGGGGGATGCGCGGCTATATTCCTGGTATATGCACTTGCCGCCGGGTTTTACGGCATGGCTTCGTCGGTAGCCTCTGTTCTGTGTGTGGGAGTCCCGGGCCTCTTCTTATTTCTCGGCGTCTCAAAGCACAGGGACAGCCGGTTTTGCGTCACGTTCTTTTTTGTGCATTCCCTGGCCCTAATCATTGGCTTCACGGGCCGCTACATCGGGACGCTGACATCAGACGCAGGCAGTGTGCTCAGCATTGCAGTCACAGCGGGGCTCTATCTGATGGTTATAAAGCTTGGGAACAGGCATTTTGAGAGATATCACGAACTGCTTGAGCTGGTTGACGTCGGGTGGAACGGGATGGCATTTTCAATGGGCCTGATCTATTTTTCACTGGTATTCTTTGCCGCTTATCCCAAACCGATGATTGAGCGGCTGGAGTATGGGCCTGTATACCTGGTTTATTCGGGTGTCATCTTATCATGCTATAACATTTTTCTCAAATCAATAATAAAAACACGCCGGATTACCGAGCAGAACAGGATTTTGGAGCATGAGAAGGAGATTTACAAAATTGCCTATACGGACTCCCTGACGGGACTGGGGAACCGGGCGGCTTATGTGGATTTACTCAACCGCTATGAACGGGAACAGCGGGAGGGCCGGATTTGCTGTATCATGATAGACTTGAATAATCTGAAGACGGTCAATGACAGCAGGGGACATCATATGGGAGATATTTTTCTTAAAATGGCGGCGGACGCCCTGAGACAGGCATTTACCGGCAGGCGCGTCTCCATATTCCGAATCGGGGGCGACGAATTTTCTATTCTGGCGGAGGAGATTTCCGAGAAAGAATTGAAGAAATGCCTGGGGGAAGCAGGCCGTCTACTGCAGAAAAAGGAGGAGGAGACCGGGCTTCATTTTAATTTTGCCGCCGGCTGGGAGTTCCTCGACCGGAACATCTCCTGCCTGACGATTGAGGACGCGTTCATGAAGGCGGATCAGATGATGTACCGGAGGAAAAGACTGCAAAAAGAAGCGGGAGGAATGAAGGGCAGAAAAGGCTTCGAGTGATGCAGTGGTAACAATGCATATACATAAATTTATTAATACAAGATTGGGAGATTAGATGTGGTACAAAAAGCACAGCCGTACAAATATCAGGTGTACAATGAGATAAAAAGAGGAATATTGAAGGGCCAATACGTGCCGGGGGATGTACTGACGGAGAGAAGGCTGTCCGAGGAGATGGGTATCAGCAGGACGCCGATCCGTGAGGCAATGCAGATGCTGGAGCATGACGGATGGCTGGTGGTGGAGACCTACAAAGGCGCTCTGGTGAGGGAATTTGATCTGGAATATGTACTGGAAGTATTAAAAATCAGAAAATCGCTGGAGATGCTGGCAGTCGAAGATGCAGTGCAAAATGCGGCGGCTCCGGATCTGGAAGAGCTGGAAGAGATAGTCTGCTGCCAGAGGGATATGCTGAACCATTATGATGAGTATGACTTTATTGAAATGGACCGCAAATTCCACCAGAAGATTTATGAGTTGAGCCATAACAGGACCCTGCAGGGACTTTTAAGTAATTTTAATGATATTATTTCATTTTTCGGAATCCGGGCGCTGCAGAAGAAGGAGCGGAAGCTGACGACGATGGATGAACACCAGAACATACTAAACGCCATGAAAAGCAGGGATGCCGGCGCAGCCGTCCGCGCGATGGAAGAGCATATGACGGAGACGTTCAACAACATCGAGAATTATATGAAATCCCGCCGAAACCATTAAAAACCGGTCTGCCATATCTGACACACAGAACGACCGGTTTTTTCCGTCTGGAAAACCGGAATCTGGCTATCGTGTAAATACTGCCTAAAAAGAACAGGAAAAAGGGAAGAGGCTTGACAATAATGCACAATCGTGTTATCTTATTCTAAGTGGTATACCATATATCATATATTACATACGATATGGCAAATAGAGGAGTGAGAGGTAAACGAGATGAAAGTCAGTATTGTTCAGATGGATGTGCGGCTTGCAGATCCGGAATACAATTTTTCCCATGCGGAAGAACTGATCCGGAGCGCGGCCGCCGAAAAGCCGGATGTCATCTGCCTTCCGGAGACGTGGAACACGGGATTCTTCCCCAGGGAGAACCTGGAGATCCTGTCGGACCGGGACGGAGTGCAGGTAAAGAAGAGGATTGGTTCTCTGGCAAAGGAACTAGGGGTTCATATTGTGGCTGGTTCCGTAGCCAACGTAAAGGGGGACGGCGTATATAATACGGCGTACATATTTAACCGTGAAGGAAGCTGTATTGCAGAGTATGATAAGACCCATCTTTTTACGCCGATGGGCGAACAGGATTTCTTTGAGCTGGGGGATCATACAGTCAACTTTGAACTGGACGGGGTGGCCTGCGCGATGGTTATCTGCTATGATATCCGTTTTCCGGAACTGATCCGGACCCTTACGCTTCGGGGCGTGGACGTTCTGTTTGTAGCCGCCCAGTGGCCGCTGCTTCGGAAAGGACATTGGCAGGTGCTGAACCGGGTGAGAGCCATAGAGAACCAGTGCTTTGTCGTTGCAGTTAACGGCTGCGGAATGGCGGGAGAAACAAAATACGCAGGTTATTCCGCTGCAATCGATCCATGGGGAGAGACGATAACGGGAGCAGGAGAGAGCGAGAAAATACTGGCGGCAGAACTGGATCTTGACATGATACGCGGCATCCGGGAGAGCATCAACATATACAGGGACAGGCGTCCCGGCATTTATCACTTAGGGGTTTGAAAGGAAACGGATAAGATGAGTAAGATGAAATTTCTGTTAATGACGAAAGACGGTGCGCAGGAGAAAGAAATAAATTATGATCAGGTATTCGCCATCGGCTATGCAGGCCGGAATATGGAGAAAACCATGGAGCATATCAGGGAGCTGGAGGAACAGCTCGGAGTTCCGGCCCCGAAGAAAATTCCGACGATATTTCAGTGCGGCACGTATCTGCTGACCCAGGAAAAAGACCTGCATTTTATAGGGGAAAAGACCTGCGGGGAAGTGGAATATGTGATGGTGGTGACCGGAGGAAAGCTTTACATAGGACTTGGCAGTGACCATACGGATCGCGAATTAGAGGGAATGAGCGTACCAAAGGCGAAACAGATTTGCGCCAAACCGATTGGGACAATTCTGTGGGACTACGAAGAAATCAAAGAACACTGGGAGACCATTAAGCTATATTCCTATCAGACGGTGGATGGTGAGGAGATTCTCTATCAGCAGGGAACTCTGGCAGACATCATGGATCCGGGGATGATTCTGAAGGAGCTGGATGAAAGAGTGGGCAATGTTACGGACGCTGTGATTTATTCCGGTACGGTTCCGCTGACGGAAGGGTTCCGTTATGGGACCGAATTCAGATGCGAGATGGACGACGAGGTGTTGGGAAGAAAGTTATCATTAAATTACAAGGTGATTACAGTCAGTGAGGAGGAACGGTAAAATGAGAAAGTTATTTCGGGCAGTATTGGCATCAATGGCAGTGGCAGCCGCGTTAACGGGATGCGGAGGCAAAAAAAGTGAAGCTCCGGCAGACGGCGGGACTAAAAAGGAGGCGGCAAAAGCCGCAGACGCAATTGAGATCAAGGTGGCTACCGTAGGCAATGAAAAGCACCAGTCCACAATTGCCGCAACGTATTTTAAGGAAAAAATTGAGGAATTATCAGGCGGTCAGGTAAAAGTCACGATTTATCCCAACGCTTCATTAGGAAGTGAACGTGAGGCGGCCGAGGGCGTGAAGCTGGGAACCCTGGAGATGACAATTGTGACGACAGACGGAACGCTCCCGTCCTGGGTGTCGGATGTACAGCTTTTATCAATTCCGTATCTGTTTGAAAATAAACAGGAGGCCTATTACATACTGGACGAAGTACTTGAACCGGAATTCGAAAAGCTGTTTGAGGCGCAGGGCTTTAAGCATCTCGGCTTTGCGGAGCTGGGCTTCCGCCATTTCACCAACAATGTGCGCGAAGTTGTAAAAGCATCGGATATGGAGGGGCTTTCCATCCGTGTCCAGGAGGCTACCGTATGGTTCAGCCTGATGGACTGCCTGAAAGCAAGGGGAACGGCTCTTCCGTTTAATGAGCTGTATACGGCGCTTCAGCAGGGAACGGTGGACGGACAGGAGAACCCGATTGTCTCCATCGCTTCCTCCGGATTTAATGAAGTGCAGAAATACATGGTTCTGGACGGCCATACCTATGGCGCCGAGAGCGTTATCATGAACCTGGATTTTTACAACAAGCAGTCTGACGAGGTGAAGGGCTGGATTGACAGCGCTGTTCAATATGCGGTTGAGGAACAGAGGGCAGCCGTGGATTCCATGGAAGCAGAGTATATGGAACAGATTAAGGAGAGCGGCGTAAAGGTCAGCGAACCGGATATCGAAAGCTTCAAGGAGGCGACCAGAGATTTCTATCTGAGGGATGAAATCAAAGAGCTTGTTAACCCGGAGTTAGTAGAGCTTGTTATGCAGAAGCTTGACGAGTATAAGAACAGCGGGAACTAAAAGCGCAGAGAAAACATATCGTGGGTGAGAGACTTAACAGAGAGGTTCGAGTATGAAAGTGATCAATCTAGTGGTGGATAAAGTGATAAAGGCCGTCATGGCGGTCAGCGGCATTGTTCTGCTGGCAGTGACGTTCTGGCAGGTGGTCTGCCGGTACGTGCTGAAGGCGCCCCTGCCGTGGAGCCAGGATATAATCAGGCTGAGCTTTACGTATCTTGTATTTTGGGGAGCGGCCTATTGTGTCCATGAAAAAGCCAATCTGAACGTAGACGTTCTGTTGACTTCGCTTCCGAAGGTGATTGGAAAGCTGTTGGAAATCATCATAAATGTTGTACTGGTCGGATTTTTCGTATTCCTGTTATATATGGGACTTCAGTTCGCACAGACAGGTACGACCCAGACAACGTCTTATCTGCCGATTCCGATGTCCTGGTATTATATGAGCATTCCCAGCGCGGCGGCCTTCATGATTTTTTACATGATTGGAAATCTGGCGGTACAGGTAAAGGAATTTATTCAGTTGAAAAAGGGGGAGAAATAGGATGGCATTAATTATACTGTTATTCGGATTATTTATAGTCGGAGTGCCGATTTGTTTTTCCCTTGGTTTAATCTCCCTTTACGGAGTGGCTGCGGCCGGTTATCCCCTGTCCGTCATCACCCAGAGGATGTTTACGGGAGCCGACAGTATTTCGCTGATTGCCATCCCGCTTTTTATCCTGGCGGGCGGTTTGATGGTCCAGGGAGGCATGTCGAGGCGAATCGTGGATTTTGCGGATGCCCTGATTGGACATTTCCCCAGCGGACTTGCCATGGTCAGTATTCTGGCCTGCATGTTCTTTGCCGCCATCACCGGTTCGGCCATTGCGGCGACAGCTGCCATCGGCGGTATCATGATTCCTCTTATGAAGGAAAAGGGGTATGAAAATACATTTTCGGCTCCTCTTCTGGCCTGCGGCGGTTCCATCGGTCCGGTTATTCCCCCCAGCATCCCCCTGCTTCTTTACGGGACAATGGCCAGTGTGAGTATCGGAAAGCTGTTTATCGGCGGTTTTATACCGGGAATTATCATGGGCCTCGGCCTGATGGTTTACAGCTACTATGTAGGTAAAAAGCGTCATTATGTGGGACGTGAACAGAAGGCGCCGGCGGGCGAAGTGCTGAAAACGGGAAAAGACGCCCTGCTCGCATTAATCATGCCTGTCATTATCATCGGCGGAATCATGAGCGGAATTTTTACGGCGACGGAGTCCGGAGCGATTGCCTGTGTCTACTCCCTGATTATCGGAATCTTTGTATACCGGGAGCTGAAGATTAAAAGCCTATGGGGCGTATTTATCGACTGTGCAAAATCGACCGGTCAGGTGCTGATCGTGGTTGCCTTCGCCTCCCTGTTTACCTGGATTATTACGGTGAATCAGGTACCGCAGCAGGTCAGCGCTTTACTGACCGAGAATATTGGAAATAAATATCTGATGCTGCTTGTCATAAACGCAGTGCTGCTGGTGGCCGGAACCTTTATCGACACGACCAGCGCGCTGGTCATCTTCACGCCGCTGTTTCTTCCGATTGTACAGGGAATGGGAATCGACCTGCTGCATTTCGGCCTGGTCATGACGGTGAACCTGACGATCGGCATGTGTACGCCGCCTCTCGGGGTATGCCTGTTTGTATCCGGTACCATTGCGGAGGTATCCTTAAAAGACCAGATGAGGGATCTTCTTCCGATGCTGGCGGTCCTGCTGATTGTCCTGCTAATTATTACATATATACCGGAAACCGTTACGTTTTTGCCGAATCTGATAGGATAAGCCTGTTATTTAAAATTTTCGCCTTGACAAACAGTACAAAACTTCCTATAATGTCAAGTACTTAAACTAAATATTTTTAAGTAAAGGCTTTGAAGGGAACAAGTAGTTACTGTATGACGCACAGAAAGCAGCCGGTTGATGAGAGGCGCGCGTTTCGGCAGGCGGACGAATACATCCCGGAGCTGCACACCCAACGGAATTGTTATTGGTTCCCAGTAGGCTGTGACGTATCAGGCACACGTTATCGTGCCGGAGTATATCGGATTTTTGATGTACTTGCTGAGGCAGACAGTGCGAGCTGTTTGTGAATAAAGGTGGTAACACGGGATTTCGCCCCGTCCTTTTTATGAAGGACGGGGCTTTTTTGGTAACAGTTCAGCCATGATGTATTCCGCGAGGTGTTTTCGCTGTTTTTTGCGAAAATCCCGAGTTGTGCGGCGCGAAACGGCGTTTTTTGCCGTTTCTGTGCATCATTTGTTACGGTTTAGCCGAAGGCTGAACCGTAACCTTTTTTGCTCATCCGGGCCTGTGTGCCAACGGGCTTTGAGCTGTGGTTTCGTCCTTGAAACGATTGGAAATATGAATAATTTCATGGAAGGAAAAGGAGAAGTAACATGAAAATTTACGAAGAACTCGTTGCCAGGGGCCTGATTGCCCAGGTGACCAATGAAGAAGAAATCGGGAACATGATTAACGAAGGCAAGGCCACATTTTACATCGGCTTTGACCCGACGGCCGACAGCCTCCATGTAGGCCATTTTATGGCTCTCTGTCTGATGAAGCGCCTCCAGATGGCCGGTAATAAGCCGATTGCCCTGCTGGGCGGCGGGACCGGTATGATTGGGGATCCGTCGGGCAGAAACGACCTGCGCCAGATGATGACGGTGGAGACAATCCAGCACAACTGCGACTGTTTCAAACAGCAGATGAGCCGGTTTATCGATTTTTCAGAAGGCAAGGCAATGATGGTAAATAATGCGGAATGGCTCATGGGACTCAATTATGTGGAGCTGCTGCGCGAGGTAGGACCGCATTTCAGCGTCAACAGAATGCTTGCGGCAGAGTGCTATAAGCAGAGAATGGAAAAGGGATTAACCTTCCTGGAATTCAACTACATGATTATGCAGAGCTATGATTTCTATATGCTGTTCCAGAAATACGGCTGCAATATGCAGTTTGGAGGGGACGACCAGTGGAGTAACATGCTGGGAGGTACGGAGCTGATCCGCCGCAAATTAGGCAAGGATGCCCATGCCATGACAATTACCCTGCTGTTAAACTCGGAAGGAAAGAAAATGGGCAAGACCCAGTCCGGAGCCGTATGGCTTGATCCGAACAAGACATCGCCCTTTGAGTTCTACCAGTACTGGAGAAATATCGCAGACGCCGATGTGCTGAAATGCCTGAGAATGCTCACATTCCTCCCGATCGAACAGATCAATGAGATGGATAAGTGGGAGGGAAGCCAGTTAAATACGGCAAAAGAAATCCTTGCTTTCGAGCTTACAAACCTGGTACACGGTGAAGCGGAGGCAGAGAAAGCCAAAGAAGCTTCCAGGGCTTTATTTACAAGCGGAAATGCTGCCGATATGCCGACGGCGGAGCTGACGGAAGAAGATTTTAACGGAGACGAGATTGATATTCTCACCATCCTGCAGAAGTCCGGCCTGGCTCCTTCACGTTCCGAGGCGCGAAGAAACGTAGAGCAGGGCGGCGTGGCTGTTGACGGTGAGGCCGTGAAAGACAGTAAGGCCGTATTTACCAAGGCACAGCTCTCCGGCGATGGAATCGTAGTGAAACGGGGAAAAAAGAATTTTAAAAAGGTAATATTAAATACAAACGGTCAGTAGGGAATATCCGGCGTGCTGCGAACAATAGCACGCTCCGCAATGCACGGAAACTGCAAAAAAACGCAGTTTTGCGCCGTATAACTCGGGAGTTTCGTGCTTAATGCGCACGAAATACCCCGCGGAACACAACCGTGGGAAAAGTAACGTAAAAGGACATATGGAATCCATATCAGGTTTCCATATGTCCTTTTTTCGTGGAAAAATCCGCAGAATCCGTTTACCGAGGGCTGGAAGCGGATATGGTAAAAATATAGAAAGCAATTGGTTAAATAGCTGAAAATAACAAGGAAATAAAAATTGAATAGCAATTATCGACAAAAAACAGGCTTTAGTTTCAGCATGAAGCACAATTGACAAGTAAAAAGGAGTGCTTTATACTGAATGTATTAAATGATACAAAATGTACTGCGCAAAACATTTTCAAGGGAAAGAGAGGTGAGGGAAGGCAACGGAAGTTAACGGTTCATGCCGTCTGAACTGTTACGCAGGAGACGTAAGGGAGAGGATTATGGACAACAGTGATACAAGATACAGAGGGGACGCCGGCTGGGGGCCGGCAAAGTTCAGAGAGTAAAGGAGAAAGGTATGACACTGACAGATGTTTTAATTGACTTTTCGATGATTAGTATTCTTCTTGTGGCGGGGGCATGGCTCAGAAGAAAGATAAGATTTTTACAGATATATTATATCCCGGTTTCACTGATTGCAGGTATATTGGGGCTGCTTTTAGGGCCTCAGATTTTAGGAAAGGTTTCACCGGTATGTTTTTCATTTTCCTCATCGATTGGCCAATGGGCGGGAGTTTTAAGCGCCATTGTCTTCAGCTGTTCTTTCCTGGGGCTGAAACTGGAAAAGGTCTCGGGCGAGGCGATGCAGACCTATTTTTTAGCGGGGACCATTCATCAGCTGCAGATTATCGCCGGCCTGACCGTTACATTTATTCTTGGCCTGGTATTCGCGGATTTGAAGTTCGGATTTGGAATTCTTCCCGTACTGGGATTTTACGGCGGGCATTCCATGGCGATTGCCGGCGGTACGATTTTTGATGAAGCGGGATATATGGCGTCAGGCGCACAGGTCGGAGCCACATTTGCGACAATCGGGCTTTTGACCGGGGTTATCTGTGGAATGTTCGAAATAAACCGGGCGGCCCAAAAGGGGATTACGAAGGTAAAAATGAAAAGGGAGGAAATGCCGGAAAGCATGCTGACGGGATACTATCCTGAAAATGAAAGGCCGTCCATCGGCAATGCCGTCACTTCCTCCGCAGCAATCGATCCATTGGGGGCTCAGGTGATGCTGGTCGGATTTATTATTCTTTGCGGCCATATACTGCGTACCGGACTGATCCGGATAAATCCGTTTTTCAAGAATCTTCCCCTGTTTGCCTGCTGTCTGATATTCAGCGCCATATTCTGTGTGCTGACACAGAAGGCGAAAAAGGTGAACGATATGATAGACAGGAAAACAGTGGTCCGTATTTCCGGAAGCGCGCTGGAATATATGATTACGGCGGCGCTGGCGACAACCAGCATCAGCGTATTTACGACGTATGCGGTGCCGCTTATCGTGGTCGGAGCATCAGTGGCTTTAGTGACCTGGTTCGCCAGCTTCGTCCTGTCAAAGTGGGTACTGCCGAAGGATGACTGCTTTGAGACTTCGGTAGGGCTATTCGGCCAGTGCTGCGGCGTACTTGCCACCGGACTTCTTCTGTTAAAGGTGGTGGATCCTGATTTTCAGACGAATGCGGCAACCAATATCACTTCCTCCAGCACATTGGGCTATACGTACCAGCTCCAGTACACGCTGGTGTTTATCGCGCTGATTATGACGCAGCCGATGTTTGTCTATCTGTGGAGCTGGGGACTTATGCTGATACTCCTGGGAGCCGGAATGTTTTTCGGGAAAAAGTACCGTAAAAAAGCAGTTTAATCATATATAAATAAAGTTTAGAAAGAGGTAAAAATGAAAAATACGAATTGGATGAAAGAGATGAGCTGGACGGAATTTGCAGAGAGAAAGTTATCCTGCGACACGGTGATTATCCCGGGCGGGGCGATAGAGGTCTACGGACCGCAGCTGCCGCTTGGTTCCGATTCCATTGTGTCAAAGGCAATCTGCGAGATGGTGGCGGAAAAAACGAATGCGATGATAGGGCCGTTTATTGAAGTGGGGGAATCAGCCGCACTGTACGGTTTTCCGGGAACAATCAAGATTATGCCGCAGACCTACTATCTGATGATGCGCGATGTGATGGAATCATTAATTCACTGGGGATTTAAGAATTTCATGTTTATTAATATGCATGCCGGAAATGTGCCCATCATCGGGCAGCTCTGCCGCGAATACCAGCGTTCCTCCGGAATCAAATGCGCCCAGATTGACTGGTGGAGATTTACGCAGCCGAATTCCGTGGGAATCTGTGAAAATACGGGATGGATGGCCCACGGACATGCCAGTGAATGCGGAACTTCAGTTATGCTTTACCTGCATCCTGAATACGTGGATCTAACGAAGACAGAGTGTATCAGAATGCCGGAGGAGTATACAAAATACCCGGATATTATTACATACACGGAATTCAGGGACAAAACGCCGAACGGCATCCTCGGGGATGCAACGATTGGAAGCAGGGAAAAAGGTGAGGCTATTGTCAGGAAATGCGTGGATAAGATTGCCGCCTTTATGATGAGCGAGTTCAACAGTTAGTCAAAGATGACAGTTCATGCTGCCTGAACTGATACAGTCAAAGAGCCGGCCGCCTCAGGAAACGGCCGGCTGCATAATTGAAGGCGGTAACCTGCGCGCGGAACGTGCCGGTTATCGTTTAAGAAGGAGAAAGCTTATGAAGAAATTTACAGCCGCAGTCATTCAGATGGATTCCGGGAATGACGTGGATCAAAATCTGAAGGAACTGGAAAGATTTATTGAGGAAGCAGCGGAAAAAAACGCAAAGCTGATTGCAATGCCTGAAAATGTCAATTATGTCGGAGATGAAAGCGCGAAATATGCGGAAGATGTTCCGGGAGGCAAAACATTTTGTTTTCTGTCGGAGCTGGCAGTGAAATATGGGGTCTGGCTTCACTGCGGCAGCATCTATGAAAAAAATCAGGCAGACAGCCGGCCTTATAATTGCACGATGGTAATCGGGCCGGACGGTGAGTTAAAAGCGAAGTATCATAAAATGCACCCATTTGACGTGGAAATTAAAAATGGACCGGCAGTCAGGGAATCGGAACGGATCTGTCCGGGAAATGAGATTGTGACCGTTGACACGAATGAGGTGGGACATTGGGGGCTTTCTATCTGCTACGATATGCGTTTTGGAGAATTATACCGTCTCATGGCTCTTGAGGGGGCGGAGATTTTATTTGTACCGGCAGATTTCACATTAAATACGGGTAAGGATCACTGGGAAACCATTCTGCGCACAAGGGCAATCGAAAACGGCTGCTACGTGGTAGCCCCGGGACAGTATGGAATCAAACCGAAATTCCAGGCATATGCGAAGTCACTCGTGGTAGATCCATGGGGCAATGTAATTGCAAAAGCGTCGGATCAGCCCTGTATCATTACTGCGGAGATCGATCTTGATTATCTTGAAAGAGTACGCAGACAGGTATTTACTCTGGAAAACAGGAGAGGGGACGTCTATCAGCTGCGCAGAATGCCGGCAGAGTGAGAGAGAGGATGAAAAAAGGTTTTTCGCTCGTAATATTATCAGCCGTCCTGTTTGGGACAATGCCCTTTTTTGCAAAGCAGATATATGGGATGGGGGGCAATTCCCTTACACTTTGCTTTCACCGGTTTTGCCTCAGTATCCCGTTCCTCTATCTGATTGTCCGTTACAAATATAAAATCAGCCTGAAAATTACAGGAAGAGAGTTCAGGAAAATACTGGTTCTGTCACTTTGCTGCGCAGGAACGCCGCTGCTGCTGTTTCAGTCCTACCGGTACATTCCGTCCGGGATGGCGACGACAATCCATTTTGTATACCCGATTCTGGTGCTGCTCGGCTGCGTTGTCTTTTACCGGGAGAGGCTCACGGTAAAAAAGTCGGTCTGCGCGGCGCTGTGCCTGCTTGGGATTTTGTTCTTCTACACTCCGGGGGAATCCGGGAGCCCGGCCGGAGTGGCCCTGGCCTTTGCTTCGGGCGTTACCTATGCCCTTTATGTCCTGTACTACTCCAAAAGCGGCCTTGCAGAAATGAACACGTTTAAGCTGAGTTTTTATCTGTCCCTGGTAAGCTCAGCCGGCATATTGGCCGGGGCGGTTCTGTCGGGAAAGATCGTATATGAGATGCCGCCTCAGGCGTGGCTTCTATCCGTACTGTTCGCTTTTATCGTCAGCGTGGTTGCCACGGTTTCATTCCAGGCGGGGACGGCCCGGATCGGACCGGAGAAATCCTCCATGCTTAGTACATTTGAGCCCCTGACCAGCATAGCGGCAGGAGTAGTCCTGTTCAGTGAACCGGTGACGCCCCGAACTGCCTTCGGGATTGCCTGTATCCTGTGCGCCGTGATTTTGCTGGCGTACGGGGACAGAAGCTCAAATAAGCTTACATTTACCGATGAAACAGTCCATTGATAATAAGGTAACAGCTCATTGAGAATAAGCTTTTGACTTATTAAATATGCAATGTTAGAATTGTTAATAAAGGAGCGGGTAAAGATGGCAGATTTTATTAACAGAGTGACGGAGCATTTTGATGAGCTGACGAAATCTCACAAAGAGGTTGCGAATTATTTTTTATATAATCTGGATAAAGTTGCGGTGGGTACGCTCGAAGATCTGGCCGGTCTGGTGGGGGTCAGCACCACGACGGTAATCCGTTTTGCCAGGCAGCTTGGCTACTCCGGATTTACGGAGCTTCAGAAGGATGCGCAGGATATTGTATTAAATAAAGATATGATCCCGGAACAGCCGGAGAGTGGTTCCCCGGACCAGAAGGTGAGCAGCAGGCTGGCCACATCTTTTGAACGGGATATCCGCAATATTGAAAACACGATGAAGGATCTGAAAGAGGAAGATCTGGATCGCGCCGTGTCTCTCATGCAGTCGGCAGATTCCCTGTATATTATGAGCATGAGGATGGGTTTTTCACTGGCATACTACGCTTTTGCAAGCTGGGGCAGGCTGAGAAGAGATATCCGGCTCCTGCGTTTTACGGGTATGGAGTACCCGGAAGAGATGGTCAGCATGAAAAAGGGGGACGTATGCGTCGTCTTTGCATTCCCACGGTTCACCTCCCTTGCAATCCATCTTCTCGAATGGATGAAGAAGAGGCAGGTAAAGGTTATCCTGGTTACGTCGGCCACGTTTGTGGCGGCCAGGGAGTATGCTGAAATCATACTGCCATGCAGGGTGCGGACTGCGTCTTACCAGAATTCCCATGTTGCGCCGATTTGCCTGATCAATTATTTTACAATGGCGCTGACGGCGGAAAATTATGATGAGGCGGCGGAGCTGCTGCGGGATACGGAGGAGCTTCTCGGGCCTGGCTTTTACATCGGAAATTAAACAGAAAAAGAAAGCCAAAGAGAGCGGAAAAAGCCCGGTGATTGCTTTTTCCGCTCTCTTTTACATTGATGACGGTGACCTGTGCGCGGAGCGTACAGGTTAATGTCTGCGTCCGGTCAAAAGAACAGATGCTGGGTTAAAATATTGGCTGCCATCAGAATCAGGATGATACCGCCGGCACGCTCCGCTTTGGATTTATATTTCATTCCGAAAAGATTGCCTGCTTTGACGCCGGCCACCGAGAGAATAAATGTGGTGACGCCGATAAAAGAAACGGCAGGGATAATATTAACGCTTAAGAATGCCAGAGTGACGCCGACGGCCAGGGCATCAATGCTGGTGGCAACGGCGAGAATGGTCATGGTCTTAAAATCCACGGAAGGATCCAGCTCCTCCGATTCGCAGGAGGCGAAGGACTCTTTAATCATATTGATTCCGATGATGACCAGCAGGACAAATGCGATCCAGTGATCGACGGAAGTAATGGCCTCCTTAAAATGATAGCCGAGAAAATAACCGATGAGCGGCATTCCGGCCTGAAAACCTCCGAAATACAGACCAATGATAACTGCATGCTTTTTATTCAGGCGCTTCATTGACAGGCCCTTACAGACGGCAACGGCGAAGGCATCCATCGAAAGCCCCACCGCAAGAATAAATAATTCTACTAATGACATAGGAGTTCCCCCTGTTCGTATATTGATATGCAAGAGAGCGGCTGTCTCATGCGAAACTTTGGCGGTTTGCAACAGCCCATGCTGTCTGAACTGTTACGGCGGTTTGCATGAAAAACAGATGCAGTACGGTCTGAACAACGAAAAAAGACTTATCTGCAGCAGAAACTGCAGATAAGTCTCATCATTTAAAGTTAAACCAGATATTTCTATCAGTATGTTGGCTAAACTACACGGATGCGCTGACTACTCCCTTATCTTTGTATGATTCTATCGGAAGTGAGAAAAAAAGTCAACATTAACTTACATTTTCCCGCAAAAAAATTACCCGTTTTTTACATTAGCTATACAGAAATATGATTTCCCCTTTTTCTCAAATGCCTTATACTGCGAACTGTAATAACAAGATTTGAATAAGTCAATTGAAAGATTGAAGGAGAAAAGAGGGTAATTATGAAAAAAAGAATTCAGAAATCAATCGCAATTTTAGGTGCGGCAGTATTAACAATGGGCCTTGCAGGATGCAGCTCATCTTCCAATACACCGGCGTCATCTGCTCCGGCAGCCGATACGGCAGAAGCTCCCGCGGCAGACGTACAGGCAGAGTCTGCAGCCGATACGCAGGCGGCAGAGGCAGCGGCCGGTTTGAGCGGTTCCATCACGCTGGCCGGTTCCACTTCCATGGAAAAATTTGCAAATGCCCTGGCAGAGGCATTTATGGAGAAATATCCGGACGTAACGGTACAGGCCGAATTCACCGGTTCTTCCGCAGGCGTTGAGGCGGTTCTGGGCGGACAGAGTGATGTCGGAAACTCTTCCAGAAAATTAAAAGATGAAGAAAAAGAAAAGGGAGCTGTTGAAAATATCGTGGCAATCGACGGGATTGCGGTAGTGACCGACCCGGCCAATACGGCGGCAGATCTCACAAAAGAACAGTTGATTAACATTTATAACGGAACCATCACAAACTGGAAAGATGCAGGCGGATCCGACCAGCCAATCGTGGTAATCGGCCGTGAGGCAGGTTCCGGTACAAGAGGCGCCTTTGAGGAAATCCTCAAATTGGAGGATGCATGTAAATATGCCAATGAGCTTGATTCCACCGGAGCCGTTATGGCTAAGGTAGCGTCCACGCCGGGAGCTATCGGCTATGTATCTCTCGATGTCATTGATGATACGGTCAAACTTTTAACTCTGAACGGAGTGGAAGCGAATGAGGAAAATATTAAGACAGGCGACTATTTCTTAAGCCGTCCGTTCGTTATGGCGACAAACGGAGAAATCAGTGCACAGAACGATTTGGTAAAAGCATTATTTGATTATGTGTACTCTGCTGAGGGGGATGAGCTTGTCAAATCCGTAGGCCTTATCACTACAAAATAGTAAAAAACCGCAACAGCTCAGACGCCTGAACTGTTACAAATATCCGGCCGCTGCAACTGAGAGCAGGAAAGCTTGAAAGGCGAAGCTTCACACTTGGTGCAGCGGCCGTAGTTTATTCTCATCCGTTACTTAGAAGGAGAAACATATGCACGAGAAAAACTTTTCCATAGCCCGTAATCATAAGAACAAAACGGCGGTAGAAAAAGGAGCTGAGGTCATTTTTACGGCCTGCGGCCTGCTGGCGGTTATTGCAGTCTTTTCGATTACCTTATACATGATTATCAGCGGTACTCCGGCGCTCTTTAAAGTGGGGATCCTCGATATCCTCTTCGGAAGTGTATGGAAGCCAACAGCGGATCCGGCATCCTTCGGCATCCTTTATGTAATTCTCACATCCATTGTCGGTACATTCCTGGCAATTCTAATCGGAGTTCCCATTGGCGTGTTGACCGCTATCTTCCTTGCGGAGGTGGCTCCGCCCAGGGTTGCTTCGATTGTAAGGCCGGCCGTGGAACTGCTGGCCGGCATTCCGTCGGTTATCTACGGCCTTCTGGGAATTTTGATTCTGAACCCGCTGATGTATAAACTGGAGCTGAAAATATTTGCAGGTTCCACCACCCACCAGTTTACGGGAGGCGCCAACCTGATTTCAGCAGTGCTTGTGCTGGCAGTCATGATTCTTCCGACGGTAATTAATATCAGCGAGTCGGCTCTAAGGGCAGTGCCGAAGCATTTAAAAAGCGCATCGCTGGCGCTGGGAGCTACCCATATTCAGACTATTTTTAAGGTGCTTGTTCCGGCAGCCAAATCAGGAATTGTAACGGCAATCGTGCTTGGCTGCGGCAGGGCAATCGGAGAAGCGATGGCTATCAGCCTTGTGTCGGGAAGTTCCGTTAACCTTCCGCTTCCATTTAATTCCGTCCGTTTCCTGACGACGGCGATTGTGGCGGAAATGTCGTATTCCCAGGGACTTCACCGGGAAGTGCTGTTCACCGTCGGCCTGGTTCTGTTCGCATTTATCATGTTTATCAATACGGTGCTTACCCGGATGTTCCAGAAAGGAGGGGCGGAAGATGACTAGTAATTTAAGTATTTACAACAGAAAAGTCCGCACCTCGGATCAGGTGCTTAAAGGGCTTATCTATCTCGCGGCGGCCGCAGCAATCAGCCTTCTTGTGGGGATTATGGGATATGTGTTTATAAGAGGGCTTCCGCAGCTTTCCTGGCAGTTCCTTTCCACTGTCCAGAGCGCCAGAAAAGGCACCTTCGGTATCCTGGGCAATATCGTCAATACTTTGTATATCATTGTCATCACACTGATTATCGCCGCTCCCGTGGGGATTGGCTCGGCGATATATCTGAACGAGTATGCAAAGCCGGGCAGGCTGGTGCGGACGATTGAATTTACAACTGAGATTTTATCAGGAATCCCTTCCATCATATTCGGCCTGTTCGGAATGGTGTTTTTCGGCACTACGCTGAAGCTGGGATATTCTGTATTGACCGGTTCATTTACATTGACTCTGATGGTTCTTCCACTGATTACGAGAAGCACTCAGGAGGCGCTTAAGACGGTGCCGGACAGCTACCGCTTCGGAGCGCTCGGCATCGGCGCCACCAAATGGTATATGATAAGGACGATCCTTCTTCCCAGCGCTGCGCCTGGAATTCTTACGGGAATCATCCTGTCGATTGGACGTATCGTGGGTGAGTCCGCAGCGCTTTTATTTACGGCGGGAAGCGGATTCCAGCTGCCAAAGAGTCTGTTCGGCAAGCTGTTTGAATCCAGCGGCACACTGACAATTCAGTTGTATCTGTCTATGCAGAAGGCAAAGTATGACCAGGCGTTCGGTATTGCGGTGGTACTTCTAATCATTGTTCTGGGCATCAACCTGCTGACAAAGTATCTGACCAGGAAATTTGACGTTACAAGGCTTCAATAAACGGAGGAAGAGATGGAAACTACGGGAACTTTGGAAAATAAAATTGTCACAACGGATTTGAACCTGCATTACGGTACAAATCACGCGCTTAAAGATATTAATCTCAATATTTATACAAATAAAATAACTGCCTTCATCGGACCATCCGGCTGCGGAAAATCCACATATTTAAAAACGCTGAACAGAATGAACGATCTGGTAGACGGTGTGAAAATCGAGGGAAAGGTGATGATAGACGGGGAAGATATTTACGATCCGAGGGTGGATACGACGCTTCTCAGAAAAAAAGTGGGGATGGTATTTCAGCAGCCCAATCCATTTCCGATGAGCATCTATGACAATATTGCCTATGGACCGCGAATCCACGGGATTAAGAATAAAAACCAGCTCGATGATATTGTCGAGCGAAGCTTAAAAGGAGCGGCGCTCTGGGATGAGGTGAGTGACCGGCTGAAAAAGTCGGCTCTGGGCCTTTCGGGAGGGCAGCAGCAGCGTCTCTGCATCGCCAGGGCGCTGGCAGTGGAGCCGGAAATCCTTTTGATGGATGAACCTACATCGGCCCTGGATCCGATTTCCACATTGAAGATAGAAGATTTGATGGATGAACTGAAACAGAAATACACGGTGGTTATCGTTACCCATAATATGCAGCAGGCAACCCGTATTGCGGATTATACCGCATTCTTCCTGGTGGGAGAAATCATTGAGTATGCCCCGACCACGGACTTGTTTTCACATCCGAAAGAGAAGAAGACAGAGGATTATATCACGGGCCGTTTCGGCTGATGAAGATATTTTGAAACAAGTATTTACTGTAATTATTAGGAGGAAATGAGATGGCGCCGAGAATAATGTTTGACCATGAGCTTATGGAGTTAAATAACGAACTGGTAAAAATGAGTGAGATGGTTGAAAAAGCGATTGCAGACAGCTTTGAAGCATTGAATAAAAGGGATTACTCCCTTGCAAAGACAGTGATTAAGGGGGACCGTAATGTGGATGAGATGGAGCGTAAGATAGAGAGCCGCTGTCTCTCACTGATGCTCAGGCAGCAGCCGGTTGCCCGTGACCTCAGACATATTTCAACGGCTCTCAAGGTAGTGACGGATCTGGAACGGATTGGCGACCATGCGGCCGATATTGCGGAGCTGACGATTCAGATGAAAGATAACTGTTCCTTTGAGAACGTCAAACATCTTCCTGCCATGGTGGAAAATGTAAGCTCCATGCTGCGGGATGCAATTCAGGCATTTATCGAACGCGATACGGAGGCTGCTGAACAGATAGAACTGCGGGATGACATCATCGACGCTTTATTTGATAAAGTAAAAGACGAGGTGGTGGAGCTGCTTAAGTTAGATTCTTCCCAGTCGGATATGGCGGTGGATCTGCTGATGCTTGCCAAGTATCTGGAGCGGATAGGGGATCACGCGGTTAATGTGTGCGAGTGGACCGAATTTTCAGATACGGGGGCGGTGAACAGCGTCACGTTATTATAATCAGGCTGGAGGCTTAAACAGATGCGGGCGGAATATGACAGGCAGCTCAGGGAGCTTGAAGAGGAACTGTTCGACATGGGAAGTATGTGCCAGCAGGCAGTTGCCTTTTCAGGAGCTGTGCTGATTGGGGATGATGAAACATTGAGGGAACAGGTCTGCTCACTGGAGATGGAGATTGACAAAAAGGACAGACAGATTGAAAACATCTGTACCGGGCTGCTGCTTCGCCAGACCCCGGTGGCCGGGGACCTCAGATTCGTCTCAGCAGCCCTGAAGATTGTGTCCGATATGGAGAGGATAGGCGATCAGGCCGCCGATATCGCAGAGCTTTCCCGGTATATATCCGAAAAACCGCTTCTGGAAAAGGTCCATATATCCGATATCTGCTGTGTTGTCATGAATATGGTGACGGACAGTGTCGAAGCCCTTGTAAAAAAGGATGAAATACTGGCCAGGAAAGTGATCGGAGACGACGACATTGCGGATGAGCTCTTTGTCAGGATAAAAGAAGAGCTTGTGAGCCTGATTCAGGAAAACAGGACAGAGCCGCAGGAAATCCTGGATCTTCTGATGGCGGCGAAATATTTCGAGCGGGTGGGCGATCACGCCGTAAATATAGCAGAGTGGGTGGAATTCATCGTGACCGGCATGCACGACGACAGAGAATGCGGGCATTAATTGTTACTATTCAAATCGGTCTGTCAAGACAGTTAAACAGGATTCACATCAAAATACCGATGTGAATCCTGTTTCTTTCGATTATTCAATAGCAATATATTTCTTTTCTTCAACCGCTTTGCGCTGCTCCTCTTTCGGGAATACCAGCTTCAGCATGCCGTTTTCAAAGGAAGCGCGTATGTCTTCTTCTTTCAGGTTATCACCGATATGGAAACTTCTGCGGCAGCTTCCGCTGTAGCGTTCTCTGCGGATATATTTGCCGTCCTCATCCTTTTCCTCGTTCTCAGAGGACTTCTGTGCCGTAATGGTAAGGTATCCGCCTGAAAGTTCCGCATGAATATCTTCTTTGGCAAAGCCCGGAAGCTCGATGTCAAGCTGGTAATTCTCACCCAGATCCTGAATATCGGTTTTCATAACATTGGATACGGAGCGGCTGCCGGAGGTGAATCCGGGGAACCGGAACATGTCGTCAAAAAAGTTGTCTACAAAATTATCATTGAAAATACTTGGTACTAACATAATTCATTCCTCCTTATATAAAAAGTTGATTGTTGGTATTGGATTACAGATAATTTTCTATCTGTTCTATATGTAATATAACATACAATATTAGCACTGTCAAGAGGCGAGTGCTAATATTTTTTAATTTTTTCAGACGCGGCCGGAACGGACCATGTACGGTGTGATGAGGGGGGCTGGCTGAGTCTTCCGTCCCCGTGG